>JAYZHZ010000037.1:0-4670 GCA_036166035.1 Bacteroidota bacterium | reverse complement strand
GAGAAACATGATGGAGATATGCAAAAGTCACAAAGTGAAATTATGGAATTGTATCAAAAAACAGGCGTAAGCCCTTTGGGTGGATGTCTCCCTATACTATTTCAATTGCCTATTTTAGTGTCCGTTTTTTATTTTTTACCTAATGCAATTGAGTTGAGAGGGAAATCTTTCCTATGGGCTTCAGATCTATCAAACTATGATTCCATTCTAAATTTACCATTTAACATACCATTTTACGGTGATCATATTAGTTTATTTACAGTATTGATGACTGTATCAACAATACTCATAAATAAAGCAAATTCACAAATGCAAACAATTGAAGGGCCTATGAAAACATTTCAATATGTTTTTCCAATACTTTTTCTATTTATTTTTAACAATTTTTCATCGGGATTAACATATTATTATTTTCTATCAAACGTAGCATCATACGGTCAAATATTTATTTTCAAAAGATTTGTTGATGAAGAGAAAATAAAAAAAGAAATAGATTTTAATAGAAAAAGAAATATAAATACAAAAAAATCTAGCTTTCAGATTAGACTCGAAGAGGCGATGAAGGCCAGGCAAGGTGCTAATAATAAAAAGAATAAATAGTTTATTTTCTTTTATTTTATATATTGTAACATATGGGAAAAGTTATATCTATAGCTAATCAGAAAGGAGGAGTTGGTAAAACAACTACTTCAATTAATCTTGCTGCAAGTTTGGCTGCACTTGAGTTTAAGACTCTATTAATTGATGCTGACCCCCAAGCTAATTCCACCTCAGGACTTGGAATAAATCAAGATAATATAAAGAAAACGATTTATGAGTGTATGATTGATGAAAAAGTAGATCAAAAAAATATTCTAAAAACAGAAGTTGACTATTTATATTTATTACCATCAGATATCGATCTAGTAGGTGCTGAGGTTGAGATGGTTGATTTAGAAAATAGAGATCTTAGAATGAAAAGTTGCATTAAGAATATTAAGAAAAAATATGATTTTATTATAATTGACTGCTCACCATCATTAGGTATAGTAACAGTTAACTCATTAGTAGCATCTGATTCGGTAATAATACCTGTTCAATGTGAATATTTTGCTCTTGAAGGATTAGGTAAATTACTTGAAACTATAAAATTAATTCAATCCAATCTTAATAAAAATTTAAGCATAGAAGGAATATTAATGAGCATGTATGATGTAAGGTTAAGACTTAGTAATCAAGTAGTAGAAGAAGTTCAAATGCATTTTAAATCTTTAGTTTTTAATACTATAATTCCTAGAAATGTAAAATTAAGTGAAGCACCATCATTTGGAATACCTGCAATTTCTTATGATGCTAATTGTAAAGGTTCAATAAGCTACTTAAATTTAGCTAAAGAACTTGTCGATAAAAATAATACTGCAAAAGTAATATGGTAAATAAAAGGAATACTTTAGGTAGAGGTTTAGATTCTCTTTTAAAAAAAAATGAAAAAGAAATTACAAATAAAATATTTGAAGAAATCGATATTGACAATATTGAACTAAATACAAATCAACCAAGAAAAAACTTTAATAAGGAAAACTTAGATGAACTATCAAAATCAATAACAAATCACGGAATTATTCAACCAATTACTGTTAGGAGACTAAATAAAAATAAATACCAATTAATATCAGGTGAAAGGAGATATAGAGCATCAAAAATTTCAGGAATCAAATCAATTCCAGCATTTATAAGAGAAGCAGGAGATAATGAAATGCTAGAATTAGCTTTAATTGAGAATATTCAAAGAGAAAATTTAAATTCATTAGAAATAGCTATTTCTTATAAAAAATTAATTGATGATCTTAAAATAAAACAAGAAGAATTGGGAGAGCGAGTAGGAAAAAACAGATCTACAATAAACAACTATCTCAGACTTTTAAGACTTCCCCCTTCAATTCAAAATGGTATAATTAAAGAAAAAATTCAAATGGGACACGCTAGATCATTGATTACAATAGAAACAAGTGATTTGCAATTAGAAATTTACCATTCCATAATTAAAAACAAACTTTCTGTGAGAAAAACTGAAGAATTAGTTAGGAACTTAAATTTCAAAAAAAGAAAAATAAAGAAGAAAATATCTGAAAAAACAAAAGAAATAGAGAAGATAGAATCAAAATTATCATCTTTTTTTGGCACAAGAATTAAAACTAATGGAAATAATAAAAAAGGTCAGATTATAATTCCATATAAATCAACAAACGATCTTAACAGAATATTAGAACTTCTAGATATCATCTGAATGTATAGAGTAGTATTTATATTTTATTTCATATCATTTCCTCTATTTTCGCAAGAGAATAATAATGAAGAACCTAAAGTAAAAATATTTAATCCAAAAAAAGCCTCTAAGTTATCTGCAATATTACCTGGTTTAGGTCAAGTGTATAATAAACAGTATTGGAAAATTCCAGTAATCTATGGTGGTTATACTGTTATAGGTCATTATATAAAATTTAATAATGGAATGTATCAAGAATTCAAACAAGCCCTGACTTATGAAACTGATAACGATGAATTTACTTTGAACCCATTCCCAAATTTTAACAGAAATTCTTTGGAAAGAAACATGGATTATTGGAGAAGAAATAGGGATCTACTTATTATTTTTTCTGGTGTTTATTATCTTTTAAATATTGTAGATGCACATATATTTGCACACCTAAAAGATTTTAATACTGATAATGATTTAAGTATAAAATTTCAACCATCAATGGATAAATTTCATAACACAAACGTAGTTGGTATTTCTATATATATTAATTTTTAATAATTTAACATATTACTCATAATTCTAATAAATAGTTGTTTTAAATTTGTAAAGTATGAATAAAGGTCCAGTTAGAGAATGGTTTGATGCACTAATTTTTGCAGTAATTGCAGCAACAATTATTAGATGGGCAACATTTGAAGCTTTTACTATTCCAACTCCTTCTATGGAAAGAACTCTTTTAGTGGGTGATTTTCTATTTGTAAATAAATTAAATTATGGTCCAAGATCACCAATGACACCTCTTCAGATTCCTTTGACTCATCAAAAAATTTGGGGGACAAATATTCCTTCTTATCTAGAATGGATTAAACTGCCACAACTTAGACTACCAGGATTTAGTAATATTGAAAGAGATGATGTTGTGGTTTTTAACTACCCTTCCGAACTTGATAAACCCATTGATTTAAAAACATATTATGTAAAAAGATGTGTCGGTTTACCTGGTGACACGATTAGTATTGATAATGGAATAATTTATATAAATAATGTTGAAGCAGTATCACCTGAAGATCTACAGAGTAGATACTTTTTAAGAACTAATACAACCATTAATGATAGAGTATTTAAGAAATATAATATTTGGGAATATAATAAAGTTTCTAACGGTTATTTTATTAATACTAAACAAGAAAATGCAGATGCAATTGGTAAAGAATCATTCGTAGATGAAGTTAAAATATATAGGATGGATAAATCGGTATCTAGTACTAGAATTTTTCCTAATAGGGAAAAATTTCCTTGGAATACGGATTATTTTGGGCCTTTACTAATCCCTTATAAAAATCTAGAAATTGAAATAAACGATGAAAATTTATCTAAATATGGTATAGTCATAAAAAATTTTGAAAAAAATAAAGATGTAAAAATACAAGATGGCAAACTGCTTATTGATAATGTGACAATAAGTAAATATACTTTTAATCAAGATTATTTCTTTATGATGGGTGATAATAGACATAACTCCGAAGATTCTAGGTTTTGGGGTTTTGTACCATATGATCATGTGCTTGGAGAAGCTTCGTTTATATGGTTCTCATATGATTACAAAGAGAAAAACCCATTTAAAGCAATTAGATGGAATAGATTCTTTAAGGTTATTGACTAATGATATCACCAAATAATTTTATCTAAACCATTTATTTCCAAAAAATTATTTGTTTTTAAAAAATGTTTTTGATTAAAAAATCCGTTATGTGCAGAAAATGGGGAGGGATGTGTTGAAGTAAGTACAAGATGTTTTTCATTATCTATTAATTTAATCTTTGATTTAGCAAAAGATCCCCATAAAATAAATACAACCTTATCTTTTCTCTTAGAAATAATTTCTATAACCAAATCAGTAAATTTTTCCCATCCTAATTCTTTGTGAGAACTGGGTATCCCCTTTCTAACTGTAAGTATTGAGTTTAGTAATAAAACACCCTGCCTAGACCAATGAGACAAATCTCCATTTTTATATGAATAATCTGGATAATTGTTTTTTAATTCTTTAAAAATATTTTTTAGAGATGGGGGAAAAATTACATTTTCATTAACTGAAAAACATAAACCATTAGCCTGATTTTTTCCATGATAGGGGTCCTGACCTAATATAACAACTTTAAGATTTTTAAAAGAACATAAGTTAAAAGCTTTAAAAATTTTACTGCCTTTAGGATAAACTGTAGATATTGAATATTCTTGTTTTACTTTTTTTGTTAATTTGCAAAAAAAGGATTCTGAAAAAATTTCTTTAAGTTCTTTGTGCCAAGATTCCTCGATTTTTACCTTCAATACTATTTATTTAGTTTTGTATACAATTTATAATCTGAATGAAAGAAAAAAAAATAATATTCATTTTAACATCATTAACTTTAATTTTTCTTATTTCTTT
>JAYZHZ010000036.1:0-4141 GCA_036166035.1 Bacteroidota bacterium | reverse complement strand
TTCGTTTTCATAATACAAAAGTAACTATTTGAAGATTGCATTATAATAAAACTAATATCTATCTATTTTTACATTATGAAATTTTGGTTAGTTAATTCATTTTTAATTCTTCTATCATTCACAGAATTATACTCTCAAGAGAAAATAAAGTATAAGGCAGATGAATTAAAATTTAGAAGAATAAACAAAGAGCCAGTAAGAAAACTAATAAAAAACGTAATATTTAAACAAGGAGATACAGAGATTAAATGTGATTCTGCAAATTTTTTTAACAAGAGAAATGTCATGGAAGCATATGGTAATGTTATAATCACAAATTCTGATTCTTCAATAATTACATCTAATCTATTAATATATGATGGGAACGATAAAATAGCCAAACTGAGGGAAAATGTTATTTATGTCAAAAATAATGAAGAAATAAAAACAGATAATTTAAACTACTATATTGAAATTAAAAAAGGAGAATATTTTGGTGGAGGAGAATTAAGAGATGAAACGAATAAATTAAGCAGCGAGATTGGTATTTTTTATGGAAATAAAGACATATCCTTATTTTACAATAACGTGGAGTTTGTAGGAGATGACTATGTATTACAATCAGATTCAATGACATATAATAGTCAAATAAATGAAGCAAGAACTTTTGGCTATACTGAGATTTTATCAAATGATAGTGTGTATGTAGAAGCACTTGGTGGAAGATTTAGACAAACAAAAAATAGATCGAATCTTAGATCTAGTAAAATTGAAACTAACAAATATATATTAGAAGCAAAATTTATCGATTTGGATGACAACAAATCGCTATATGAAGCTAAAGAAAACGTTATTCTAAAAATTAAAGAATCTGACTATTTAGTGACTGGTAATTCCGGCTTTTATGACAAAAAAAATAATACTACTAAAATATTCGGAGATGTTTTACTGAAAAAAAATATTAAAAATGATACTTTTTATCTATCGTCTGATACAATTTTGGCAATTGATGATAACAAAGAAGTCAGTATTTTATATGCATATAATAATGTAAAGTTTTATAAAAATAATTTTATTGGAAAGTCAGATTCAATTTTATTTCTAATTAAAGACTCTACTATATATATGTATGATGATCCCATTGTATGGAATGGAAATAACCAAATAACTTCTGATACTATAAATTTCAAAATTTATAGCGATAAAATAGAGGAGATGAATCTTTTAAAAAATGCATTTATAATCTCAAAAGATACTATTGATAATTTCAATCAAATCAAAGGAAGAAATATGAAAGCTACCTTTTTAGATAATAATTATATTGAGAGTATTGAAGTTACTGGAAATGGTGAAACAATTTATTTTGCTTTAAATGAAGAGTCTAACATTATATTGGGGTTAAATTATATTATTTGTAGTGATTTGAAATTAAATTTTATTAATAATGATGTAGATAACATAATATTTTATAAAAATCCTAAAGCTAAATTAATTCCTCCTCATGAAATTAAGGATGAAGATTTATATATTGATTCATTTAATTGGAGAGAAGATGAAAGGCCAAAAATCAATGATGTAGTGCATTATTTGAGAAAAAAGATATATTTGCGAAATGATTTACACTTTAAGAATTAATTTATTTATTATATTATTTCTTTTCTCGTGTAGTGAATACAGAAAAGTTCTAAAATCACCTGGATACGAAAAAAAATTAGAAGCTGCATTAAATTATTATGAAGATGAAGAATATTTTAAAGCAAGCACTCTACTAAAGGATATAAAACCTCTGGTTAAAGGAAGTGATGATTCTGAGTCTGTTGATTTCTTTTTTGCATATTCTCTATATAATCTTAAACAGTATGATTTAAGTGCTAAATATTTTAAAGGCTTTATAGAGCTTTTTTCTAGAAGTGATAAAGTGATAGAAGCTGAATATCTATACGCATATTCTCTTTATAAGGAATCACCTAATTCAAATTTAGATCAATCAAGTACAGTTGAAGCAATTTCCGCAATGCAAAATTTTATAAATAAATATCCGTATAGCGAATATTCTATAAATGCAAATGAAATAATAGATGAGCTTCAAATAAAATTAGAGACAAAAAATTTTGAAAATGCAAAACAATACTATAAAACCAGAAATTATAAATCAGCAATAATAGCATTAAAAAATTTTGAAAATGATTTTCCAGACTCTTCTTATAATGAAGAAGGAGCTTTCCTTAAAATACTTTCACAATATTTAATTTCTATCAATAGCTTTGAAAATCTTCAAGAAAAAAGATTTAAAGAATTGATTGATTTATATCTAAACTTCATTGATAAATACCCAAAAAGTGCATTTCTTATAGAAGCTGAAAAAATGTATCTTGAAAGTTTAAATTTATTGACTAAATTTGCAGAACAAAAATTATAAAAACATGAAAATCAAGTCTAAAATCACTCAACTAAATGCGGATGAAATTTCATCAAAAACCGGTAATATCTATAAATCTGTTAGAGTAATTGGTAAAAGAGCAAGACAATTATCCGCAACTCAAAAAGAAGAATTAAATGAAAAATTAGCTGAATTTGCATCAGATGTTGATAATTTGGAAGAAGTGTTTGAAAACAGAGAACAAATTGAAATTTCTAGATATTTTGAAAGATTACCAAAATCAACAACAGTAGCTGCTGAAGAATTAGTAAATGATGAGTTGTTTTACAGGAATCCAGAGGATGAAGATGAAAATTTAAGTGTTGTTTAATAATCATTCATTTTTAATGATTAAATTTTTTTTTCTATTTTTTAGTTTCTTTTTCACTATCAATTCATATTCCCAAGAACTAAATTCTAAAGTTATAATTAACACTGAAAAACTTCAATCTTCAGAAAAATTGATCTTTGAAGAAATGCAGAACAGCATTGAACAATTTATAAATAATCAGATTTGGACTGATGACAGATATGAAAGCCAAGAAAGAATCAATTGTAATTTTATAATAAACATTTTGAATGAACCCTCTTCAAATTTATATGAAGCAACTGTTCAAATAGTATCATCCAGACCCGTTTATAACTCTGCGTATGAGAGCATCTTATTTAACCATGGTGATAGAGATTGGGTATTTGAATATGTGCCATCACAAACATTAGAGTACGTTGAGAACGGATTTAATGATAATTTATCCTCTCTTATATCATTTTATGCTCATATAATAATCGGATTGGATTATGATTCTTTTGAAAACATGGGAGGAAATGAAAACTATCAAAAAGCATGGAAAATATTAAACGATTCTCAAAACTCAGGATTTAAGGGATGGGATCAATTTGGATCTAGACAAAATAGATATTGGATATGTGAAAATTTTTTGAATCCAGAATTTAGAAATGTTCGGGAAGCAATCTATGGCTATCATATTAATGGGATGGATAAATTCTATTCTGAGCCTTCAGATTCAAGATCTATAATACTCAATAACCTTATAAAAATAAATACTGTTAATAAAAAGAATTTTAACTCAGCAATTTTAAATCTTTTTATCAATGCAAAAGCAGATGAAATAACTAATATTTTTAAAGGAGCAAGTTTGAGTATCAAAAGAAATGCTTTCAATGTTTTAAATGAATTATCTCCTTCAAATAGTGATTTGTTTAATAAAATTCTTCAATAGAATGACAATTAAAGAAAAGTTAATCCCAAAGTTTTTAAGAAAGTATGTTTATTACTATAAAGAGCATGGTTTTAAGAAAACTTTGAAAAAATATGGGTGGAAATTATTTACTATTATTTTTCTATATTATTTGATTAGAGACTCAATACTTTATATTATTATACCTTACTTTGTTTTAAAGGGAATATTTTAATTTATTTGATTATGTTATTAAAGGGTAAAAAAGGAATTATATCTGGAGCTTTAGATGAAAATTCTATAGCATGGAAAGTTGCAGAAAAATGTAAAGAAAATGGCGCAAATTTCACTTTAACTAATGCCCCTATTGCACTTAGAATGGGGAAAATTAATGATCTTGCAAAAAAATGCAGTTCTGAAATTATTCCTGCTGATATTACTTCTATTAAAGATATAGATAATTTGTATGAGGAATCAACTAAAGCATTAGGAGGAAAAATTGATTTTATACTTCATTCAGTTGGGATGTCACCCAATGTAAGAA
>JAYZHZ010000035.1:0-7799 GCA_036166035.1 Bacteroidota bacterium | reverse complement strand
CTGAGTTTTTGGGTGTGGCAACAACAGCAATAATACTGCTTGTAGGGGGGACAATGGTTCTAGATAACTCTTCGAACCTTACAGCATCCGAGTTCATTGCGTTTGTGCTAATTTTCTCTCAAGTTTTGCCTCCAGCAAAAGCTCTAACAACTGCTTTCAATACTGTTCAAAGGGGCCTTGCATCAGCAGACAGAGTATTTGAATACATAGACAAGCAAGAGATAAGAGAAGAGGAGAATGGACTAGAAAGTATAAAAAAATTAAGTAAGTATATAGAATTTAAAAAAGTTGGTTTTGCATATGAGAAAGAAAATGTGCTAGAAAATATAAGCTTCAAAATAAACAAAGGCGAAAAAGTTGCTATAGTTGGACCATCAGGAGGAGGTAAATCCACCATAATAGATTTGTTATCTAAATTCTATAAAATTAAAAGGGGTTCAATAATTATTGATGGGAAAGAAATAGATAAGTATAATACGCTAGACCTAAGAAAGATGATTGGAATAGTAACTCAAGAATCATTACTATTCCACGATACCATCAAGAACAATATAACATTTGGAAGCAAAATTGTAGATGAAGAAAGGATGATAGAATCGTCGAAAATAGCAAATGCATTTAACTTTATTAAAGATTTAGAAGATCAGTTTGAAACTGTTATAGGAGAGAGAGGGTTAAAACTTTCTGGTGGCCAGAGACAGAGAATATGTATAGCTAGAGCAATTTATAAGGACCCTCCAATTTTAATATTTGATGAGGCAACATCATCACTTGATTCAGAATCTGAAAATTCTGTTCAAATTGCAATCGAGGAAGTCATGAAAGATAGAACTTCAATAATAATTGCACATAGGCTTAGTACCATAAAAAATGTAGACAAAATTATTGTCATCGATAAAGGAAAAATTATTGAGATGGGTAAACATGATGAATTAATAAAATCTAATAATCTTTACTCAAGATTAATAGAAATGCAAAACATTAGGTAAATGGAAATAATAAAAAATGAATTAAATGAGTCTTATAGACTATTAAAAAATTTTATAGATAATAATTCAAATATTAAAGCAATTGAATCTGCAGCGGAACTGATGAAAGTGTCGATAAAAAATGGGGGTAAAGTAATATCATGCGGAAATGGAGGATCCATGTGTGATGCTATGCATTTTGCTGAAGAGCTAACAGGAAAATTCAGGGAAGAACGAAAACCCTTACCAGCAATATCAATATCTGACCCTTCTCACATAACTTGTGTTGGAAATGATTATGGTTTTCAATTTGTTTTTTCTAAATACCTTGAAGGAATTGGAAAAAAAGGAGATGTGCTTCTGGCTATTAGTACTAGTGGTAACTCAGAAAACATAATAAATGCTGCAAATTATGCTAAAGCAAATAACATAAAAGTTGTCTCTTTGACAGGAAAAGATGGAGGTAAATTATCAGGTTTATCTGATGTTGAAATAAGAGTTCCTCACTTTGGATATTCAGACAGAATTCAAGAGATTCACATTAAAGTAATTCATATACTTATTCTACTAATTGAAAAGTAACAAATGAAAAATATTTATATACTAATAATAGCTATACTCATAGGATGCAATATGAAGAACACAAAACTTAAAGAACCTAAAGCAGAAAAAATAAACAAAATACTTTCTATTCATGATGATGATAGGGTTGATGAATATTACTGGTTGAATCAGAGAGGAAACAAGAAAGTTATAGACTATTTAAATGATGAGAACTCATACAGAGATGAGTATATGAAAGACTACAAAGGTTTAGAGGAAGATCTATTTCAAGAGATAAAGGGTAGAATAAAAGAGGATGACAGTAGTGTTCCTTATTTTGATAATGGATATTTCTATTATACCAGATATGAGAAAGATAAACAGTATCCTATCTATTGCAGGAAAAAAGAATCTCTTGAATCAGAAGAAGAAATTCTTATTGATGCAAACATAATGTCAGAAGGACACGAATATTTTAGAATTGGAGATTTTGAGGTCAGCCCAAACAATAAAATTATGGCTTACAGTGTAGATACTGTCAGCAGGAGACTATATACCATATACTTCATGGACTTAAATTCGAGAAAAATTATTGGAGAAGGTATTTCTAATACTTCAGGATCCATCACATGGGCAAATGATAATATTACTATTTTTTATAATTTAAAAGATATTAAAACACTGAGAACAGAGAAGGTTATGAGCGCTAAATATAATACTAAAGGCAGTGAGAAAGAGATTTATTTTGAAGCTGATGATACATTTAGTGTTTATTCTTATAAAACAAAATCTGATAAATATATAATTATTGGCTCAAGTGCTACTCTATCTCAAGAATATAGATATGTTGATGCTAATAAACCAGATAATGAGTTTAAAATTTTTCAAAAAAGGTTGGATAACTTAGAATATTCGATTTCACATTTCAAGGACAAGTGGTATATCGTAACAAACAAGGATGATGCAATAAATTTCAAGGTAATGACATGCTCAGAGTCAAAAACAGGATCAGAAAACTGGGTAGATTACATTAAACACAGAGAAGATGTGCTTTTAGGGGGAGTTGAAGTTTTTGATGATTTTCTTGTAGTCTCAGAAAGGGAGAATGGATTAAGAAGGATTGATATTAGACCATGGAATGGTAAGGAAACACACTTAATAAATTTTGAAGAAGAAGCATACTCACTTTATTTAAGCTCAAATCCTCAAATGAAGACAAAAAAATTAAGATATAATTATTCCTCATTGACCACACCCAACTCTGTAATAGAATACGATATGGTAACAAAAGAGAAAAAAGTATTGAAAGAGGCTGAAGTTCTTGGAGATAAATTTGATAAAACTAATTACCAAAGTAAAAGAGTTTGGGCCACAGCAAGAGATGGTAAAAAAGTACCTATTTCATTAGTTTATAGGAAAGATATGTTTAATGAAGGTCAAAACCCTCTCCTTCTCTATGGATATGGTTCATATGGAATAACAAATAGTGCTAGCTTTAGCTCAGTTAGATTGAGTCTATTAGATAGAGGTTTTGTATATGCTATAGCACACATAAGAGGCAGTCAGTATCTTGGAAGAGAATGGTACGACGATGGAAAAATGTTTAAAAAGAAAAATACATTTTATGATTTTATTGATGCAGGTAAATTTTTAATCGAAGAAGAATACGCAAATAAAAATAAATTATTTGCCATGGGAGGTAGTGCAGGAGGATTATTAATGGGTGCAATTTCAAATATGGCACCTGAACTTTTCAAAGGAATTATAGCAGGAGTTCCTTTTGTTGATGTAATCACAACTATGCTCGATGAAGACATTCCACTGACATCACTTGAATACGATGAGTGGGGAAACCCAAATAACAAAGAATCATATGACTACATGTTATCTTATTCCCCTTATGATCAGGTAGAAAATAAAGATTATCCTGCAATGTTTATTACAACAGGCTACCATGATTCTCAAGTACAATATTTTGAGGCTGCAAAATGGATTGCAAGACTTAGAGATAGAAGAACAAATGATGAGCCTCTACTAATGTATTGTAATATGGATGCTGGACACGGTGGGGCTTCAGGTAGATTTGAAGCTTACAGAGAAACTGCTATGGAATATGCTTTTTTTATATCACTCTTGGATAATTAATTATGAAAAAATTTTTATTTCTTCTGCTAGTATTTTCATCATGTAAAAATGTTTCCACTCCACCCAATATAGTCTTTATTATGTCTGATGATCATGCGTTCCAGGCTGTGAGTGCTTATGGACATAATTTAAACAATACCCCTAACATCGATAGAATCGCTCATGAAGGAGCCATATTTAAAAAAGGATTTGTTACAAACTCAATATGTGCTCCTAGTAGAGCTGTTATGTTGACGGGTAAACATAGTTTTGTCAATGGCAAAGTTGACAATGTTCAACCCTTTAATTGGGACCAACCAAATTTTGCAAAAAGCCTCCAAGATGCGGGCTATGAGACTGCGCTAATAGGAAAAATACACTTGAGAGGAGAACCTCAAGGCTTTGATCATTGGTCTGTTCTTCCGGGTCAAGGCCATTACTATAATCCAAAATTTATACAAAATGGAGATACCATAACAATTACAGGACATGTTACTCCGATAACCACAAATATGACGATGGATTGGCTTAAAAATAAGAGAGATAAAGACAAGCCTTTTCTACTTCTTTATCATCAGAAGGCTCCTCATAGAAATTGGATGACAGAAGAAAAATACTTAACGCTTTTTGATGATAAAACTTTTGAAGTACCATCAAATTATTTCGACGACTACGAAGGTATGGGAACAGCAGCAAGAGAACAAGAGATGCAAATAGATGGCCACGCAATGTGGGGTCACGATTTTAAATTTTTAACTAATCCTTTCACTGGAGAGGAAACAAGTTTTAAAAGAGCTTTGAATAGGCTAAATGATAATCAAAGAGAGAAATGGCTTGCTGCCTATACACCAAAAAATGATGCATTTAGAGAAGCTGATTTATCTGGAAGAGATTTAGGAATATGGAAATTTAACAGATACTTAAAAGACTACCTTAGAACAATACAATCTATCGATGATGGAGTTGGAGAAGTTTTGAATTATTTAGATGAAAATAATTTAACTGAAAACACAATAGTAGTTTATACCTCTGACCAAGGATTCTACCTTGGGGAGCATGGATGGTTTGATAAGAGGTTTATGTACGAAGAATCTTTAAGAACTCCAATACTCATGAGATATCCTAAAGAAATAGAAAAAGGAACTGAAGTTAATGAACTAATTCAAAATCTTGATTTCGCACCAACTTTTTTGGATTATGCAGAAATAGAGATACCAAAAGATTTGCAAGGTGAATCTTTTAGAAATATTGTAAATAATCAAAGTTCCGAGTGGAGAGATGCTATCTACTATACATACTATGAATATCCATCCGTACATATGGTTAAAAGACACTATGGCGTTAGGACTGACAGATATAAATTAATGCATTTTTATTACGATATTGATGAATGGGAGATGTATGATCTAGAAAAAGATCCCTCAGAGATGAATAACATATATGATAATCCCAACTATAAGGAAGTTAGAGAGATGATGCATGATAGATTGGTTGAGATGAGAGAAAAATACGGAGATTCTGACGAATTAAATAAAATGCATCTAGAAAGATATTTATCTTTTAGATAACTATTTAATTGAACTATTAATCTTCTTTATACCCAGGACCTTTAACAAACCTTCCTGAAAAATTATTTGTATGATTTCCATCAATAAGAACAGGAGTACCATTAACCAGGACATGATTAACACCAACTGCATATTGAAGGGGTTCCTCAAATGTTGCTCTGTCATCAACTTTATCAGCATCAAAAATAACAACATCAGCAAAATAATTTTCTTTAAGCATTCCCCTGTCTTTCAATTTTAAAGTGGTAGCAGGAAAATGGGTCAATCTTCTAATTCCTTCCTCTAATGGAAATAATTTTTCATCTCTAGAATATCTGCCAAGAACCCTTATAAAACTTCCAAATGCTCTTGGGTGAGTTCTAAATTTTTTTGATATGTCGCTGTAAGATCCAGCATCTGAACAAAACGACACCCATGGAAGTTGGATTTTCTTCCTTATATTTTCTTCAGACATGCTAAAATAAATACATTGAATTCGATTATCGTCCTCTATAACCATATCAATAATAGCTTCTTCAGGACTCTGTCCCCTCATTTCAGCTGCCTCAGCAACCGTTTTTGCTAAATATTTTTTAGACATCGCACTCGTCTTAAATCCAACCATGAGTATACCTTCAGGAGGTTGCTCTGATAATTGTTTTCTTATATCTGCCAATAACCTAGGTCTTACTGAAGGATCTTTCATTCTATTAATCCAAGCACGGTGCCCACCTTCTTGTACCCATGTAGGAATAACTCCTGTTAGTCCTGTTGAACTTGCATTATAGGTATATATATCTGCTGTTATTTCTAGTCCCTCACTCCTAACCTGTTCTACTCTTTCAATGATTTTATCCAATTTATCCCAATTAGCTTCTCTCGAAGATTTGAGATGATATATTTCAGCAGGTATATCAGCTTCTTTAGAAATAGTAATTAATTCTTCAAGAGCGGACATTACACTATTGTCTTCATTTCTCATGTGTGATATGTACATACCATCATAACTTGACGCTACTTTACAAAGCTCAATAAGTTCTTCCGTAGAAGCATAGTCTCCCGGAGCATATATAAGCGATGATCCTATTCCCATAGCACCCTCTTCCATCGAATTTTTTACATGATTTCTCATTTTTTCCATCTCCTCTTCAGTAGCAGGACGATTGTCATATCCTACCTCCAGGATTCTTGTTGTTGCCGCACCAAGAAATGAGGCAATATTAACTGACACTCCGTTCTCTTCAAGCGCCTGCATTGCCTCTCCAAAAGAAGTAAATTTCTTATCCTTCCAGTATGGCCCCGGTGAAGTTCCTTCACCAAAAATTTCAAGTGTAACTCCTTGTTTTACATCTGAGAGAGCTCTGCCATCTTGCATTAGCGTACCATAACCCCAGCTTAGCATATTAATAAACCCCGGTGAAATTGACAGTCCTGAGGCATCAATAGTAGTATCTGCCTCAAATAAAGTATTTTCTCCAACATAAACTATTCTATCATCTTTAACCGCAACAGAACCAACATAAGGTTTTTCTCCTGACCCATCATAAACTGTTCCATTATATATCAAAACATCACATATAATAGGTTCTTTGGGTTTATTTATACAAGAAATAAATATTAGTGAAATCGAAATTAAAATTTTAAGGAGAATATTACTTTTCATAACTATAGTTGGGTTTAATTTATTTTTTAATATAATAATATTTAAGTTTATGTCAATTCTTAATATGAAAAAAGGACTGATTTTTTTTATTATTTTATTTTTTCCAATTTGTATTTTTTCACAAAACAAACAAAATAAATATTATAATCCGTTTAGATTTTCGGTTTCTGGATTAACAAAATTTGTAGTGGGTGCCAATGATGATCACTTTAATAGTAAGTATTCATTTGACCATGGAATTGGTCTAGTAGGAGAATTAATTTATACATTAGATCAAAAAGCAAAATATGAGATCTCCATTGAAGCTGGAATCATGAAAACTTTTTCTAATCAAGACAATTCGTCAACAGAAAACCCTTTAATACCTGTAACTATCCATGCTCACTATTACTTTTTTGATCAAGTATTCTCACCTTTTATTGGGGTCGGCTTTGGAGCTGAATATTTATATATTGAAAATAAATATTTATTAGAACCTATATTAAAAACTGTGATAGGAATATCTAATAATAACTTTAAAATATTTGGTAGGTATGGAATAGGAAATTCAGGTGATCATTCAATTGAAATTGGAATAAGCTACTCCTTTAAAGAAAGACCTTGTGGGTGTTTTCCTGAAACACGATAATATTAATTTGGTTTTTTTGAGGGAAAGGTCTTAATAAAAATAATTAATCCAAGAATTATCATTGGGATACTTAGCCATTGACCCATGTTTAGTGGTATGTCCGCCTCCCAATCTACCTGATTTTCTTTAAAAAACTCATCAATAATTCTTAGAGACCATAATACAATCATAAAGATTGAAAATATGAAGCCATCTTTTAAATACTGTCTTTTAAAATACCATAGTGAAAGTAAAGTAACAAATAATAACAGGCAGTATAATGCTTCATACATTTGTGCAGGATGTCGGGGTATACCAATTGTATATATTTCAGCATAATAATTATT
>JAYZHZ010000034.1:0-2917 GCA_036166035.1 Bacteroidota bacterium | reverse complement strand
TCTTTCATAATAAGCACCAATTTATCAAGTTCAATTGCAGCATCTTCTCTAATATCAGCCTTATTCAAATCATAATATATATTATCAAGAACTATGGATTTATCTACAACTATTTTATTGAGAACTAAATTTTTTTCAAATTCTACATTAGTTATAAACTCTTTAAGTTTTGTCTTGTCTAAAGATTTTCCAATAGTTGTGAATTCACCTCTTGTACTAAAATAGTTTTCTTTTTCTCCGATAAGCAAATAATCTTCATCAGTATAAACTTTAAATTCAAAATTACCTTCATCATCGGTAAAGGTTTCCTCAATCAAATTTTCATCCTTGTCTAAAAGTTTAACAACGCTATTACCTAGTATGTCCAATTCTTTGTTATCACCTTTTGGAGTTAGCGTAGTTCCCTTTAGTACATAATTAACAATTTTTAAATTGGGGTCATTGTTTATAAATGTATATATATCATCATCGCCACTTCCGCCATCTCTGTTTGATGTAAAAAATCCTCTAGTAGGATTAAAGGGGTTTATTCCAAAATCATCGCCCCGAGAATTTAGTGGTTTCCCAGCGTTGGAAATAGTTATTTTTCCTGCTTTTCTATTTGCTACAAAAATATCTAGTCCACCAAAACCCTCATGGTTATCAGAAGAAAAAAATAATCTTCCATCCTCTGTTACAGAAGGGAAAAGTTCGTTTCCTGGGGTGTTTATTTCGGGGCCAAGGTTTTGAATATTTACCCATCTCCCTCTTCTATTAAGGGTTGCTTTATAAATATCTGTTCCTCCATATCCTTTTGTCCTGTTTGATGAAAAATAAAGTGTTTTGCCGTCTTTAGTTAAATATGGTGTTGAGTCCCAACTTCTAGATGTATTAACATTAAGAAGTCTAGGGTTTGTCCAACCGCTCCTTCTGTATCTAGAGTAGTACAAATCCGTACTGTTCCTTCCAGAGCTTTTTCCGTCATTACCTTTAGCAAATATCATATAGGTGCCATCTTCAGAAAACGTCATAGATCCTTCATTAATCTGTTCTTCGTTTATATTATCTCCAAGTTTTGTTAATGTATTTATGTCTACAATAGCGCCTTTAGTTTTTACTTCAAATAAATCAGTAAAAGGGGTTCCAGTTGTTTTATAAATTTTTTCTGTTAACCTATTAGAAACAAAATATAATTTTCCGTTGGAGTATGCAGGAGAATATTCAGCAAATGAAGTATTTATAGCTTTAAGATTTTTTACTTTATAATAACTTGTGTCCGGATAATTTTTAAGGTTTGATACATAAATAGATTCCTTATTCATTAAATTAATCACATCTTCATTTTTCCCAGCAGTCAGATAACTGTTTATTAAAGAATCCGCTTCATCATAATTACTATTAGCCTTTAATGATAAGGCTAAGTAGTAATAAGCCATTTCGTTTTTATGTCCAAATTTGATTGCTTGCTTATAATATTTTTCTGCTTGCCATAGTTGGTTAGACTTTCTTAAAGATTCTGCAAGAAGAAAATTATTATTTGCATCATCCTCTTTTAAAACTTTTTTGAATTTGTCTGCAGCTTCATAATATTCTGCACTATTATAATTTTTTAAAGCGGTTTTTGAGGTTACACATGATGTTATTAGAGCAACAAGAGTAATATATTTTATAATAATTAATTTTTTCATCTAGATAAAATTATTTAACCAAGATTTATCAATGTCTAAAATCCAATTATTAAGATAATCTTTTTTATTATTTATAGTTGTATTTATCATTTTATTTGAAAGCTTTATTTCTTTCTTTCTAATTAAATCAACTGTTTTAATTCTATTATTAAAGATAATCTTATTATTGATAAAGATACCAATTTTAGAATTAGAGTCTATGCCTATATCTAGTTGATTTAATATTTTTCTGAGAGTATTATTCGTTGAGTCGATAGAGCATCCACTTACTGAATTTTCTTCAGCAAATAAAATAACAAATCTATTTCTATAAATTACAAATGATGAGTTAATATTAGAACCATGTGATTTCCATGTTTCACATATTTTTATTAAATGTTTTTCAAGTACCTCAGCTATATTATTATTTATGTCTTTAGATAGAATATATACCCAGGATCTTGCCTTATTAGATATTTTTTCAAAAGGAATATACATTTTATTCTTCTAAGTTTTCTGCAATGAGTTCAGTGATATCGATTACTTTTATTTTGTTATCAAGATTTTTTGATTTTATACCATCGTTTAACATGGTCAAACAAAATGGGCATGCAGAAACAACTTTATCTGGATCTAGATCTTCTATTTCTTTAACCCTTTCAATATTAATTTCCAAATTCCCTTTTTCAGATTCTTTAAAAATTTGGGATCCTCCAGCGCCACAACAAAGACCATTTTTTTTGCTTCTTTTCATTTCAGCTAGATTATCAGTAATTGATCGAATTATATTTCTTGGTGCTTCATATATATTATTTCCCCTTCCCAGATAGCATGAATCGTGATAAGTTATTTTTTTGTTTAGTTTTTTAGATAGAATTTTTCCGTTTTCAATAAATTCATTTAAAAATTGTGTGTGATGCATCACTTCGTATTCTCCACCTAATTCTGGATATTCATTTTTAATTGTATTAAAACAATGAGGGCATAAAGTCACAATTTTTTTGATGTTATACTTATTTAAGGTTGCTATATTATTTAAAGCCTGCATCTGAAATAAATATTCATTACCTGCCCTTCTGGCTGGGTCTCCGGTACATCCTTCTTCGTCACCAAGAACAGCAAAATCAATAGAAAGTTTATTTAATATTTTAATAAAAGCTTTTGTGACTTTTTTATACCTTTCATCATATGAACCTGCGCATCCTACCCAAAACAATATTTCTGGATCTTGTTTTGACTCTATAAATGATTGTATCGTTTTAATTTTCATT
>JAYZHZ010000033.1:0-2824 GCA_036166035.1 Bacteroidota bacterium | reverse complement strand
ATAAAGTAGGACTTGATCACGTATTACTTGTGAGGGTAGCATCAAGCGCTCTCTCCTCATACCTACTTGGTGGTGATTTTGAAGATGTATGTAATACCGTATCTCACGCGTGGGTTGATGGAAGTAGTCTAAGAACTTATAGACATGCGCCAAATACTGGAAGCAGAAAGTCATGGGCAGCAGGCGATGCAACATCGAGAGCAGTTCATTTGGCATGGCTTACAACAAAGGGTGAGGGTGGATACAGAGGTGCTCTTTCAGCTAAGACATGGGGATTTAGTGATGTTAGTTTTAAAAGTAAACCAATTAAAAGAAGTCAAGAGTACGGTTCTTATGTAATGGAAAACATTTTATTTAAAATTTCATATCCTGCAGAGTTTCATGCACAGACTGCTGTTGAGGCTGGAATATCTTTACATGAAAAGTATGGAGATAAGCTTGATAAAATTTTAAAGATTGAGGTGGAGACTCAAGAGCCTGCAGTTAGAATTATATCTAAGATTGGACCACTACATAATTATGCTGACAGAGACCACTGCCTACAGTACATGATTGCTATAGCATTGATATATGGTAAGGTTGAAGCTAGACATTATCAAGACGAAATTGCAAGTAATCCCATAATTGATTCATTAAGAGAAAAGATGGTAATCAGTGAAAATCCAAAATTTTCTAGAGACTACCTGGATCCAAGTAAAAGATCAATTGCTAACAGTATTACTTTAGTTTTTGATGATGGGGCTAAGTCAGAAAAAATAACAGTTGAGTACCCAGTTGGACACAGGAATAGGAGAGAAGAGGGAATACCACTTCTTATTAACAAATTTAAGGATTCAATAAAAAGCTATTATCCTGGTAATCAATCAGATGATATTTTGAATTCCTTTTTAGATATGGAAAATTTATCAAATATGTCAGTGAATGAAATGATGGATAAATTAATTATAAAATGAGGGTAGTAGTTCAGAGGGTTAGTGAGTCAAATGTCAGAATCTCTGGAGATGTTAGGGGAGAGATACGTAAAGGTTTTATGGTGCTTGTAAGCTTTGTTGATGATGACACTGACGGTGATCTTGACTGGATGTCCAATAAAATTATTAATCTTAGAATTTTTAATGATGAAGAGGGAAAAATGAATAAGAGTCTGCTTGATGTGGGAGGAGACATCCTTCTTATAAGTCAGTTCACTCTGCACGGTTCTACTAAGAAAGGCAATAGACCATCATTTATAAAGGCAGCAAAACCAGAGTATGCTAATCAGATGTATGAGAAGTTTATTGAAGTTCTTGAAAATTCTCTTGGAAAAAAAATTCAAACTGGTGAGTTTGGAGGTGATATGAAAGTAAGTTTAATCAATGATGGGCCTACAACAATTATTATAGATTCTAAGAGTAAGGAGTGATCTATTTTATTAAATATAATTTTATTTTCGTTGCCACATCCTTCTCATAATAATTAAATTCAAAGTCAATACCATTTTTCCAAGGTCGTCCAATTCCTTCAACAAAAACTCCTTTATTATAACTTTCTACTTGACCATCACAATAACAATCCGCAATATTATTTTCATGCTGTTCATAATCATAATCCCAACAAATATCTATTGATTGCCCATTAAATTTTTCAATTTCCGATTTATTACTACCTGCTCCTAGACCATCTTTTGTCCGGAATTTTTTATCAGATGAAGAAATTTCCCACCATCCATCATAAGGTAACCAAGACCAATCAGCAATATAAAATTCTATATCTTCTGTTTCTATATAATACGATCTATAGCGTTCTCCATCACATGATTGACCATCGGAAACTCTTACATTATCTTTACCAAATATTGAAAATAAATCATCAATAGTTGTCTTGGAATTGATTTCCCCAAAATTATTATTAGTAACTAAATACTTATTTTCTATCTCCTCAAACTCATATCTATAAATGCGACTATTGTTATTTGCAAGATCCGTAAGCTTAAAAGCATTATTGTCCATAATAGTAATTTGATAATCCCACCCTTTGTACTCATCTCCCTCGCTGTAACATGTACTTTTAAGGCTTAAATGTCTTCCATTAGTAGATTTCTCCCCATAAAGTTTGCAGTATACTCCGTCAGTTAATGAACTAGAATATGAAAATTCACCTTTGACATCATCTCCATTTATGGTAAAATTTACTTTTTCTCCTATCTCTTTAAACCAATCTTCGACAACTATAGATGCAGAATATTTTCCGTCTTTGAAACTATTATTTTGGAACCTGTGAACTAATGTGTGATAAATCCAATGTTCTCTATCATTGTTTTCTCGAATAGGGTAACCCTCCTTATCTAAATTGAAAAGACTATCTCTAACTATATTCCAGTTACTCCATTTACTTAAATCAGAAATCTCTTCTTTTGTCAATTTTGCTCCTTTGATTTTATACCATGTATTTCCATCTGCAATGGCAGAGTCAATTATCTCTACAGGTGTAGCAGGGTAACTTAACCAATTTTCTTGCAAATAACGTGAGTCAAAGTCCGGTTTATACCATCCTACTTTATTTAATTGAAATAAGACTTTAGGTACAGGTACTAAAAGATTAAAATATCGATAGGCATCGTCTGATTTAGTTGGTCTATTTCTGATGTTAACATTGGTAGCTACAACATATGCTATATTTTTCAGACTATTACAATACTGATTTAGAGCTTCTATTGCCGGGGTGACATCATCTTCGACGTCATATCCATAGTATTCATATAGATCTTCATTATTAAACGTGTTACAGTCATATCCATACTCCTTAAAAAAAATTTCTATAGATTGATTTTGAGAGAAAATATTTA
>JAYZHZ010000032.1:0-11214 GCA_036166035.1 Bacteroidota bacterium | reverse complement strand
TATCATTAGATCCATCATTTACAACAGTAATTTGAGAGATTCTATGAGTCTGATTTAATAAGGATTTCAAGCATTTTTCTATATTTTTTTCCTCATTAAATACTGGAATTATGATTAGAGTTTTCATCGTTTAAAAAAACCAAAGTTTTACAGACATAAATGTAATTATAATGCTTAAAATTATTTTTATAGTAAAGTCGTGATACCATTTCAATTTATTATTTAAATAATTTGGTTAAATTATATGCATGAATTTAAAAATAAAATTTTATGTGCCTTTAATTTTATTTCTCATTTCACATAATGTGTATTCTAATAAGATTAAGTTGGGATTACAAACTGGTATTAATTTTTCAACTATCTCAGCAACTAATGCTCCAGACGAATTTAGTTATGGGAAAGGGTTTTTACCTGCATATGTAATTGGTTTAACTTCTGAGTATTACATCAATAGTGAATATGGATTTATTTCTGAAATAAATTATTCAATTAAAGGTTATAAGATGGATGTCTTAGGAATAAAGATCAGATCGTATTCTAATTATTTAGAAGTTCCCTTAAGGTTAAAATATAAACAATCGAAATATTTAGCTATAGAATTTGGGCCTTATTTTGGTATCGCACTAAGTGAATATTTAAAAAATAATCTTACGAAATCTAAAGTGGCTGGAAACATAGGAAATAAAATCAATAATGAACCTCCTGACACATTAAAACCCTTTGATTTTGGTTTTCAAATGGGGGTATCATACAATTTGAATAAATTTATTATAGGCGGGTATTTATCGTATGGTGTTTTAAATACTAGACCTGGAGGTGGATCTGGAAGTTCAGTCCGAAATCTTACAACTCAATTAAAAATTTCATACGATTTAATTAACTTTGATGAGTAATGAAAAGAATAAAAAGAGATAGCCAAAATGGTATTTTAGGAGGAGTATGTGAAGGATTAGGTAATTACTTTGATATTGATCCTATAATATTTAGACTAATTTTTATAGCTCTTTTCCTGCTTCCATCCCCTGGTGGAATTTTGACTTATGTTTTAGCTTGGATAATAATCCCAGATAAGAATTAATTTATTTTTTCAAGAAGAAGATAAACCATACCTAGTGTACCATCAATAAAGTTTCCAATTTTAATATTTTCGTTAGGGCTATGTTGGTTGTTGTCTTTATTTACAGAGGGGTAGGTAAGAGCAGGTACATCTAGAATTGTTACAAAAGGTGAAATTGGAATTGATCCGCCAGAGGTTCTAATTTTAATTGGGGTTCTTCCAAATGCTTTTTTTAGTGCACTTGATGCCCAATTTCCAATTGGTGAATCAATCTCAGTTCTAAAAGCCAGGTAACTGACTTTTGAGTCAAATCTAATTATGTTACTATTTTTAAGTCTTTCTTCTTCTGTTGGATTTCTGTTTTCAATTACATATGCTCCTTGTTTTATAATGTGGTTTTTAATTAAATTGATTAATCTGTGAGGGTCACTTTCTTTTACAAGTCTTACATCAATTTCAGCAATTGCTTGATCTGGAATTATAGTTCTTGCTTCTTTTTTCACCCATCCTGAATTTAAACCTCTAATGTTCAATGAAGGATATTGAAGAGATTCTTGATAGTTATTACCAACTTTGTCGGGTGAAGCAATCATTAGATCTTTCTTTATCTCGTTTTCATTATCCGGAACAGCTTTTAATATTTTCATTGTTTCTTCTCCAAGCTTGATTCCATCATAAAAACCCGGGATCATAACTCTACCATTATAGTCTTTCATAGAAGACAAAATTTTAGATAAGTTTAGTGCAGGATTTGGAGCATAATTGCCAAAATGACCACTATGCTGAGGTTTTATTGGTCCATATGATGTTAGAGTAATTCTGCTTATTCCTCTGGCGCCAAATGTTAGAGTAGGTTCATTTGAGGGATGTGATGGCCCATCTATAATTAATAGAAAATCTGATTCAAGTTTTTCCTTATATTTTGATACAGCGCTTACAATGGTTGGGGAACCCATCTCCTCTTGAAAGTCTATTATAAGTTTAATATTGAATTTTGGTTTTATTTTTAACTTATTGAGTGTTTCTAAAGCATTTATAAGCATCATAGGTGGACCTTTATCATCACTGGTTGATCTACCAAAAATTCTCCATTCTCTATCAGGATTGTCGTAAATTTTGTCCCTTTCTATTTCAGTCCATTTTCCATTTATGTTTTGTGAAAGGATTGGAATGTAGGGATTATCTTGATTCCATTTAGAAGGATCTATTGGCTGTCCATCCATGTGGAAGTAAATTAAAACTGTTTTAAAATCTTGGGATATATTTTTATGTGCAATAATTAAGGGGTGATTGGGAATGTCTGGATTTGTTGATTCTGCTTTTACTTTTTCTACTTTAAACCCTAATTCACCAAATTTTTCTTCACACCATTTTATATTTTTTGAAATATCATCGGTGTAATAGCCATCATTTGGAATAGAAAGCATACTAAAGAAAGTATCCCAATTTCTCTGAATTGTTTCAATGGTTCTATTTTCTATTTCCTTATCACTTTGAGAAAATGAATCAAAAAAAATGAAAAAAGAAATAGAAAATAAAATTCTAATCATCTTCAATTTTTTTATTTCTTTTATAAATTTTACCCGATGGCTTAATTTTTGTCGAATTCTTTCTTCTGACTATCTGAGCTAAATGTCCTTTTGATTCTTTCTTTTTTTTAGGCATTTATAATGCAATTTCTTCCTTTATAAATTTATCATTTATAATTTTTCCATTCTTAAGTTTTTGAATGATTAATGTGTCCCCTTTAAAGTAAAAGGAATGTTGTTCAAAACTTCCATTATCTAATTTTATATTGATGAAATTTTCGTTTAGTGTGTACCCTTTTTTTTTCGTTTTAGATTCTTTAATCTCAATAAGATCTCCTTTAGAATTAAAATTAATAAACTTAATCTCGCTATTACCAATTGATTTCCAGAGTCCGATTAGTTTATCATTTGAACCTAAATTGGAAAGAAATAAAAATACCAGTAAAAATGTTTTCATTATTCTATAAAGCTAATTATAAATTATTTTCATTCATATAAATAGCTACTTTTTTAATAGAATTTAATTTGTTGATTTTTTATTATATTTGTGGCTCAATTGACCGAAAAACTTAAAAAGTTGTTTGGGAAATAATTTGTTAAATATAAATTTTAAAATTATGAGTAAGCATACGAATAAAGTGCATGGTAAATTGAATTTCTTGATTGCAGCGTTAGTTGTTGCAATTGGCGCAATTTCTTATTTGTTAGTTCAAACTGGAACTATCGATCCTTCAATGGGTACTAGTTCTGGTATTAAAGGCGTAAAAAAAGCCGAAAAGGACATTAACAAAAATGAAGTTGTTGTCGAACTTGACGGTGAAGAAATTCAAGAAATATTGAATAATCCAGATTTCCTGAAATTGGTAAATTCTGGTGAATTTTCAAAGTTAGCAACGGATCCAGATTTTGTTAAAATTTTGGATAACGGTGATGGTATTGGTATTATGGGTGACATCTACAGAAATCTTGAGGAAGACTACGTCGACATTAAGAAAATAAATAGAGGGGATGATAAAATCCAAGCTAATATTTCTAGTGATGTCAATAGAAGAGGTGTTAGTACTGGTGCTGGTGGGTTATCAAATGATGGTAGATCTGTTGGTCAAATTGGTAATCCTGCAAATAATGACTCAGGTATTGCTGGTGAAGGTGGTGCAAGTTTAGTTCTTGCTGTAAACACAATATCGAATAAGGTTTCTGAATTTCAGAAATTTATGAAAGGTGCTGAGTTTCAAAAATTCATGAAAGATGCACAGTTTCAAAAATTCATGAAGAGTGGTGCAGATTTTCAGAAATTTCAGAAGGATGCAGCTTTTCAGAAGTTTATGAAAGGTGCAGAT
Source organism: Bacteroidota bacterium (assembly GCA_036166035.1). Lineage (GTDB taxonomy): Bacteria > Bacteroidota > Bacteroidia > Cytophagales > MED-G16 > MED-G16. The sequence continues at coordinate 7,288 of JAYZHZ010000032.1, read as the reverse complement.
TTTCAGAAGTTTATGAAAGGTGCTGAGTTTCAAAAATTCATGAAAGATGCAACTCTTCAGAAGTTTATGAAAGGTGCAGATCTTGAAAAATTTGCTAAAGCTTCAGATTTTGAAAAGTTTGCTAAAAGTTCTGCATTTCAGAAATTTGCAAAAAATCAGGATTTTCAGAAGTTTATGATGAGAGGAGATTTTCAGAAGTTTATGAAAAGTTCTGCTTATGCAAAATTTGCGAAAGGTCAAACTTTTGAAAAATTCATGAAAGGTGCTGAATTTCAAAAATTCATGAAAGGTGCTAAATTTGAAAAGAATGTTAGATAATTAATTACATTTAATTCAAGAAAATAAGGAGAAAATATTTCGTTTTCTCCTTTTTTTTTGTGTAAAAACCGTATAAATTCTATCAATGAAAAAAAGTATAATACTCTTTCTGTTTTCACTATTTTTTATTTCAAATGTAAATGCCCAATTAGATAAAATTGAAACTGATGATTTTGATATTGTCAGCTTTAGTTTCGGACACAAATATGTTTTACCACATGCTACAAGATGTGCACATAATGCATTAAACTTTCATAGAAAATTATTTGATTATGAACCAAGGGAAAAAATTTCTGTATTTATTCAGGATTTTGGTGATTATGGTAATGGAGGAGCAACTTCTGTACCTGTAAATTTTGTTTCTACATGTATTTCTCCTATGAACTATGCTTTTGAATCAAGTGTTGCTGGCGAAAGAGTTTTTGCAATTATGAATCATGAGCTTGTACACATTACTGCTTTAGATAATGCATCTAGTAGTGATATTTCCTATCAAAAATTTTTTGGCGGAAAAGTACAAAATACAAGTGATCACCCAATATCTATGTTTTATAGTTATCTCACTAGCCCAAGATATTATTCACCCAGATGGCTGCATGAAGGTATTGCAGTTTTTGTTGAGACCTGGATGAGTGGTGGGGTAGGTAATGCATTAGGAAGTTATGATGAAATGTTCTTTAGAACTAGGGTTTTGGAAAATTCTAGAATTTATTCTGCTCAAGGTTTAGAATCTGAAGGTACGACAGCTGATTTTATGTCTAAGGCTAATTCCTATTATTACGGAACAAGATTTATGAGTTTTATTGCCCATGAATATGGACCATCTCAACTGATTGAATGGATTAAAAGAAAAGATGGTAGTAAAAGAGGATTTGCATCAAACTTTAAACATGTTTTTGGAATTAATATTTCAAGTGCATGGAATAATTGGATTGATTTTGAAAAAGAATTTCAAAGTAAGAACATTGATAATTTAAAGACTAATGTTTTGACAGTAGATTTCTCTGTTACAGATAAAGTTTTAGGAGGGGTATCACATGCATATCATGACAAAAAAAGAAACAAAATTTATGTAGCAATAAACTATCCTGGAAAAGTTCCACATATTGCATCACTAGATTTAGAAACAGGAAAAATTAAAAATCTAAGAGATGTCAAAGGTCCTGCACTTTTTAATGTAACTTCTTTAGCGTATGATGAAAAAAATGATTTTCTTTTTTATACAACTGACAATAGTGCAAACAGGGATTTGTTTTCTTACAATCTGAAAAATGGACAGGCTACTTTACTTCAGAAAAATTTTAGAACAGGGGATTTAGCTTACAATAATTCTGATCAATCGTTATGGGGAGTTAGACATCTTAATGGTTATAATACCATTGTAAGACTACCTAAATTTAATTCAGACAACCCTAACCAATATTATTCTGAGTGGGAACAGAAGTATACTCTGCCTTATGGTTATGATATTTTTGATTTGGATATATCTCCTGATGGATCAAAACTTAGTGCTGCTGTAGCTGATTATTTTGGAAATCAATATTTAAACGTCTATGATATAAATTCATTAAATAGTAATGATAAAGATAGTATTCAGTATGATGAGGTATTTAACTTTGAGGTATCATCTCCACAGAGTTTCAAGTACACTGATGATGGAAATTATTTAATAGGTTCTTCATTTTATTCTGGTGTAAGTAATATTTTTAGAGTTAATACAAAAACATATGATATTGAAGTAATGTCTAATGCAGTTACTGGATATTTCAGACCAATTCAAATAGACAATAATAGAATATTTTGTTTTAGATATACAAGTGATGGATTTTTACCAGTTTATATACCAAACGAAACGGTAGATAATGTTTCGTCTATTGAATTTTTAGGAAATGCAGTAAAACGTAAATATCCAGAGTTAAATGATTGGCAGACTGATATTCCTACTACAGCAACTTTTGAAGATAATCCTATAAACACATTAGAAGGATATTATAAGTCTGGTAAGGAAATGAAACTTACGTATGCTTATCCAATAGTTGTTGGTTATAAAAATAATGTTGGAGTTGGGTATAAGTTTAATTTTAAAGATCCTTTTAGCTTCAGAGAAATAGATTTTTCAATATCATATACTCCAAATTCATGGAAAAATGGTTTAGGAGAAAATAACCCTGATGAATTAGATAAAGATGAAAGAATACATTCATCATTTAATTTATCAACTGTCAAATTGGGTGGATTTATGTCAGGAAACTATAGTTTCTTTGCATCATATAATAAGGCTGATTTTTATGATTTGTTTGGACCTACAAGAAGGTCAAGAAAGGGTATAAGTTTTGGTGTTGATTATGAAAACTCAATAGTTTATGATCCGCCACAAATACTTGACTTTAGTCTTGGTCTAGCGGGTTATTATGGTTTGGATCAATCTCCTGAATTTCAACAAATAAATTTTGATGAAGATCAGTTTAATACAAATCTTTTTTATGATTTACATACATCTCTTTCTTTTAGTAATATTAAGAGATCAGTCGGAGCAGTTGATGGAGAAAAGGGTGTTAGGACATCACTTACACTTTCATCATCAATATCTGAAGGAAAATTATATCCAAAAGCATTTGGAAACTTTGATTTTGGAGTTCAATTACCTATTAATCATACATCTCTTTGGATTAGGAACGCGTTTGGAAATTCATTTAGCGAAAGCATAAATCCTTTCACAAGGTTTGGCTTTGCATCCTTTGGGAATAATTATATAGATCATATGTCTTCTAAAATGTACAGAGGAATTTTTTCTTTTCCTGGTATTAGTTTTGATTCTGATAGGATTTTAATAGCTAAGAGGTTCTTTAAAACTATGGTTGAACTTGTTATGCCTCCTATAAGGTATAGAAAGTTAGGGTTTTTCAACTTTTTTGCTACCAATACCACTCCTTCAATTTTTATGGGAAGGTTATTTTCGTATGATTATATATCAACTTTACCAGGTACTCCGGAAATTAGAGAAAATTTCTCAAATATTGGTGTACAATTGGACACTAAACTAGTTATGTTCTCTCACCTTTCTGCAGTTTTTTCGGTTGGTTGGGCTAGGGCATTTGATAATAATAAAATTTATAATAAGTCTTATGACGAATGGATGATTTCACTTAAATTTTAAGATTTTATGAATAAAGTATTAAAATCAAGCATTTATGGTTCAATTTTAATAACATTATTATACCTCGTTTTATTTTATCCTTTGATTCTGATTCATAGGTTTGATTGGTATGATTTATTATTAGTATCTCTTTCTATTTCCCCCGGAATCTTTATAATGATTTTTATTTATAATTTAGATACTGAGGACAAAGAACCTCTTTGGCTTCTGGCTTTATGTTTTATTTTTGGTGCAATCAATTTACATTATGATGTTGATATACTTGAATTCGTTTTTACTTTTATTAATGTTGAAAATCTTTTTCTCAAGTATGGTGGAGAGGCATTGACTGTTGCAATCACTGAAGAGCTTCTTAAGTTTATTGTTGTTATTTTAATTATTTATCCAAATAAAGCTTTTGATGAACCTTTTGATGGTATAGTTTATTCTGTTTTTGTTGGTATGGGATTCGCTACAGCTGAAAATTTAACTTTTGTTTTACAGGGTAATACTTCTATAGCTTTGTTTAGAATGTTGTCAGCAATACCTGCACATTTTGTATTTGCTGTTATTATGGGATATTATTTGGGTATTGCAAAGTCAAAAAGAAAAAAAGAAACTTTATATATCTCTCTCTCAATACTTGTACCAATTATTTTACATGCCATTTATGATTATTTTCTTTATTTAAACTTTGTTCCAGGTTTGTGGATTGGTGGAATACTCACTTTAGCTTTATCATTAATTTTTGCAAAAAACGCAATAATAGAACATCTTGAGTCCTCACCTTTCAAGAAAAAATAGTAACATATTTACTTTTTCTTATTTTTCTTCATTTATAAATGAATAATTTTATTAAAAAATTTATATATGAAAAATTTACTCAAATTTCAGAATTATTTAAACTTTCAAAATTTAACTTTTATTGGTCTTTTGATTTTGGCTTATCAAAATTATGAAACAAGAAATAAGCTTAATGATATAAGTTCTAGTATTGAATATACTTATTTTGAATTAGATGAAATAAAAAAAGAAGCTGCTGAAGCTAATAAATATGCTAAATCAGCAAATACTATGGCATTTTCGATTTTTTCTTCAATTGAGAAGGATGAAGAATAATATTAATAAATTAATTGGGATAATAATATATCTAATGCTACCTAATTGTGTTTTTTCTCAAAAAATATTTTCTGTAAAATATAAGTCTCAGTCTGATTTTAGTGTTTATGTTGTTGATTATGAGTCTCAATCTGATTTGAATGTCTTTAAAGTAGATTATTCTTCTCAAGCAAAAGGTAATGATGGTTTGTGGTATTTTGTTAAATATAATTCACAATCTGATAAGAAAATTTATTTTGTTGATTATAAATCTGAAAGTGACTTAAAAATCTTCTTTGTAAAGTATAAATCTCAAGCTGGTTGGAAGAATAAAGAAAAGATGTATTTATTATACTAGATATTAATTTATAGACTTAAAGAAAAGGATAAAAAATAATTTCTTGGTAGCCCCGGATAGTAATAACGAGGCTCTCTTCCACCAAATCCTCTAGCATTTATAACAATCCCCGATACGTATTTTTTATCAAAAATATTATTTATTCCTCCAGAGATATTCAAACTAATCTTATTTAAATAAAAACTTCTTGCTATTTTAAAATCGAATAAACTGTATTCATCTGAAAATAATTCATTAGAGTCTGTAATAGGCATCTTCCCAATTCGATTGAATATGAGTGATGCTATGAAATCTTTATATCCAAATTTTAGTTTGGAGAAGAATGTATGACTAGGAACACCAGTTATTTTATTTTGAGAATAATCATTTCCTCTATGATTAAATTTTCTGAAAGTATACCAATTATTAAATAAATTATTTGATAGTGTTAAGTTTATGCCTTTTTTATCATACAAAAGAAAATTTGTAGATAATTCAATTCCCGGGTGAGATGATCTTCCTGCATTAACACCAATAAATGAATCAAAATTTGTTCTTTGAGCTACTAGTAAATTTTTGATGTCCATGAAATAAAAATTTAAGTTATAGGATAAAATATTTTTTTTTGAGCTTCCAATTAATCCTATCTCATAGTTCCAACCAGTCTCTGGTTTAATATTATTATTTACTAATCCATTTTCATCTAGAGTTTCATTAATATTTGGTGAAGAATAACCATGGCTAATATTTAAAAAAATTGAATGTTTTTCTATTTCATAGTTGTAGGAAAGTCTTGGAGATAATATGTGTTTATACTTATAATTAAGAGAATTTTTCTGGTTTAAGTCGCAGCATAGCCAATTATAACTAATATTATTTGATCCAATTCCTAGAATTATATTTGATTTACTATTTATTCTTTGTTCGTATTGTAGGAAAAGATTGAGATTATTTCTTTCTTCATCTTGATGTAAATCAGGATTCGTATCTAGCGAAAATTCATCATATGTATTCATAGTGTACTCTTCTTTTGAATAATCAAGTCCATAGCTTAAGTCTAAATCATTAATTTTAAAAGTTCCGTAATGCCTTAGCCCAATTATATGACTTGTTTCTTCTAAATAATTGAAAGGTCTATTCTCATCGTTGAAGAAAGTTTTAAAATATAGAGATGTATTTGAATTGTATGATCCATTATTATAATTAACTGAAATACCTGATATTGATTTCGAGTAATTTTCTCCTCCTTTGATATTTTTCCATGAATTTGCAGCTTTTGATGGATTTTCTATATAGTCATTATAGTTTAGAGATGAAGGAATTAAAGCATCTGTTTTATTAATAAAATTTAGTAAGTCAAAAGTTAATTTATTGTTTATTTCGTATTTAAAATATGAATAAAATCTTAAACTTTTATAGGTATTATTATCTCTGTATCCATCACTATTGAGGTTTTCAAAATTTACAAATGCTGAAATCCTCTTAAAATTCTTCGAGAAGGATATTCTATTTTGAAATGTATTGAATGATTTAAAACTACTTGACAATTTTATTTTATTCTCAAAGATTTTTTTTGTTTTAAGAAATATACTTCCACCTAACCCTGAACCATATATACTAGAATTTGGTCCTTTGTTTATTTCAATTTGTTCAAAAATATTTAACCCTAAGTCTTCTATATTTAGTTCGCCAACTCCATTTGTAAGGGGGATATTATTTATATATGCTTTAATTTTATTTGTTGAGTATGGAGATCTTGATCCCATACCCCTTATTGTAATTCTATTCGTATTAAAACCTGCTGAATGTGCAAATAAACCTGCTATTTCATTTATAGATTTGATAATAAATTGTCCTTCGTTGTCTTTAAGTTCTAAATCTGACACAATAGAGGTGGAAACTGAGCTGTTTTTTAATTTTTTAATATTAAGATCAGAATTTATTATTATTTGATCAAGAACAAAACCCCTGTTGGTTAGTTTTATATTTATAAAATCATTAGATGTTACAGTTATTACTTTTGGGTAGTATCTAAAGTCATTGATTTTAATATCAAAAGGTATTTGATTATAAGGTATACTAAAATTACCTTTCTCATCAGAATGTGATATTTTATCTCCTAAATTAATTTTAATATTATCTAAGGAGAAACCATATATGCTCTCGGTTATTTTTCCTTTTATAATACCTTGAGAATTAGAAAAAAAAGGAAAAAGAAAAAAAAATATAATAGATAAATTAAATCTCATTAGTAAATAAATATAGTATCAGTGTAATTATGATTAATACACCTATTACATACTTAAAAGATTTAAAAATGGTCAATAGAATTTTATTCTCAGTCATATTGGCAAATGTTCCTAATGAAAAGTATACCATCCAAACTGCAAAAATTATTC
>JAYZHZ010000031.1:0-9893 GCA_036166035.1 Bacteroidota bacterium | reverse complement strand
CCCAATTACCTATAGAGCAAGAATAATAGTATATAGCAATGATAGGGTTGATAAATCAGATTTGAGTACTTATGAGGATTTGACAAATCTTAAATGGAAGGGGAAACTACTGGTAAGATCTTCATCCAACGCATATAATCAGGCTCTGATGTCTTCTATGGTTGCTAATTTGGGTGTAGAAGCTACAGAAAAATGGTCCTCTGGATTGGTTGCTAATTTTGCAAGAGACCCTAAGGGAAGTGATAGAGATCAGGTTAAGGCAATTGCTGCTGGACAAGGGGATATTGCCATAGTAAATTCTTATTATATTGGTTTGTTGTTATCTTCTGATAAAGAAGAAGAGCTTAAAGCTGGACAGTCAGTTTCTGTGTTCTTTCCTAATCAAGGGGAAAATGAGAGGGGAAGCCACATAAATGTGTCTGCAATTGGTCTTACAAAAAACTCTCCGAACAAAGAAAACGCAATGAAATTAATAGAGTATCTTACAAGTGAAGCGGCGCAAGAGGTATATGTAAATAACAGCTATGAATATCCAGTTAATGCTTCAGTTCATCCTTCGGATATTGTAAAAAATTGGGGTGAATTTAAAGTAGATAAGCTTAATTTAAATGCGTTGGGTGAATATAGGCCTGATGCAATTAAAATATTTGATAGGACCGGTTGGAAGTAAAAAAAAACTATTTTCTGTTTGATAATAAAAGGTGGGTCATAGGAAGCATAATTTTAGCGGCTACACTTATGTTGCCTATAATTGGGCTGGTTGTTAATTTTTTTTCTGGTGATAACAGCACCTTTTATTATTTAGTAGAAACCGTACTTCTTGACTATTCTCTGAACACATTGTATTTAGTGTTAATAACCTCTTTTTGCGCATTGTTATTGGGGGTTATTCCGGCTTGGTTTATAAGCAACTATAAATTTAAAGGAAGAAAAGTTTTTGATATTATTCTTTATCTGCCTCTGGCAATCCCATCGTATATTATGTGCTTTACTTATATTGATATTTTAAGCTATACCGGGCCAATTCAGACTTTTGTGAGAACTCAAGCCCCTCTCCTTTCAGAATTCTTTAATAAGGATTATTTACAAATTGAGATATTAGGCATATTGCTGGGATTAGCGCTATATCCTTATGTCTATACTGCTTCTAGAATTTCCTTTAGTCTTATAGGTTCAAATTATATAAATATATCTAAGAATCTGGGGCTTAATAATTTTCAGACATTTTATAAAGTTGTTCTTCCACTTTCTAGACCGGCAATATTTTCAGGTTTGTTTTTAGTTATAATGGAAGTTTTAAACGAATATGGTGCAGTAAAATATTTTGGAATTAACACATATACCACAGGTATTTTTAGATCTTGGTTTTCTTTTGGCGATGTAAATGGAGCAATTCAATTAGCTTGTATCCTTCTGATTGTTGTATTGGTGTTGTTTTCTCTTGAAAAAGCTTCTGTTAAAAACTCCAAATTCTTTTATCAAAAAAACACTGAAGTACAAAAAACAACTTCTTTAAAAAGTAAAAATTATGTCTTTGTTTTTATTGTCTGTTGCGTTCCTTTTTTATTGGGTTTTTTGGTTCCATTTCTTTTTATTTTGCATAACGTAGTCCAAACATTTTTTCAAATTAAATATGATAACCTTTTGCAGTTGACCTGGAACACAGTTTATGTTGCCTCACTCTCTTCTGTCATTATAATATTTGTTGCTTTGTTTTTTCTTTTTGTAGAGAGAATATCTAAAGCTAAAATTAGTTTCTATATAAATAATCTTATTTCGTTAGGTTATGCCTTGCCAGGAGCAATTATTGGTTTAGGTTTAATTTTAATTTTTAGTTACTATTCACTAATTGGATCTTTTTTTATTTTGGTTTTTGCATATTTAATTCGTTTTCTTGCGGTAGGAAAATCTCCAATTAAATCTAGTATAGAAAAGCACCCGGAAAGTATAGATGATACCGGAAAAAATCTTGGTCTTGGTCCTTTCAAACTTTTACACAGAATTCATTTGCCTATAAATAAGTTTGCGTTAATAAGTGCTTTTATCGTAACTTTTATTGATGTGATGAAAGAGTTACCAATAACATTGATTCTAAGGCCCTTTAACTTTGATACACTTGCAACCCAAACATATGAATTTGCTGTTGAAGAGATGCTTCCTATGTCAAGCATATATTCTCTTGTTATTATTGTATTGGGAAGTTTGATGTTGTTATTTTTGAAAAATTTTATTGACAAACAAATAAATGTATCTTGAAGTAAAGAATCTTATTAAACATTATGATAGTGCATATCCTATTATAAAAGATCTAACCTTTTCTATAAAGAAAGGAGAGTTAATTTCTTTTTTAGGTGAAAGCGGTTCTGGTAAGACAACTTTTTTAAAATGCTTAGCCGGTTTAGAAAAAATTAATGGTGGTTCGATTTCATTAAATTCTAATTATTTAAATAATGATAACGTTTTTGTAAAGCCTCAGTTAAGAAAAATAGGTTTTGTTTTTCAAGATTATCCTCTTTTTCCTCATTTAAACTTGAAGGATAATATCATTTTTAATCTAGGTGAAAAATATTTTTCTAATCTTGAATACATTTTAAAATTAACAGGGCTAAAATTTTTGATTTCTAGATATCCACATGAATTGTCAGGAGGAGAGCAGCAAAGAGCCTGTATTGCAAGAGCGTTAATCAGAGAACCAGAGCTATTATTATTGGATGAGCCTTTTAGCAATTTAGATACAGCAATTAAAGAAACAATGAGAGAGGAAATCTTTAAGATTATAAAAAAAACTAAAACCACAACTATTCTTGTTACCCATGATATCAAAGACGCTTTAAATATCTCAGACAGAATCTTAATTTTTAAAGCCGGAATTTTACAGCAGTATGATGAGCCGGTAAAAATGTATTGTGAGCCAGCAAATTGCTATTGCGCTGAGATTTTAGGTGATATGAATAAATTGTTTGTTAAAAACGAGACGTATTATGTTAGGCCAGAAAAGGTTAAGGTTGTAAACAAAAAATCTAAGTATAAGGTGCTGGTAGAGAAATGTTTTTTCCAGGGTAAAGAGTATAAAATTAAGGGAAGAAGAGAAAAAGAAACGTGGCATTTCTTTTCTTCAAAACCATTAAAAGAGCAAGAGGGTGTTTATGTTGAGTTTGGAAAAGAGGACCTCATTTATTTTGATCCAGTTTGTAAAAACTTTTTCAAATAAATTATTTTTTTGAATATTTAAGAATTATATCTTTAATTTCAAGTGAAAGGTTTGGGGTAGTCGTGGCCGGTGTTTCTTCTGCTTTTTCTCCAAGTTCAAAAAAACCACTAAACATAGGTTTCTTATCTACGGATTTATGAAAAGATATGGTTTCTTTAGAGTTATAGAAATCATTCCAGGCATTTCTTACTTCTCTCCAATAATTTTCGTTTTTTACCCACCAATCTTTTGCAGCCTGGCATTTTGAGTCTTCAGTTTTTACATACTTGTTCCACCCTTTTTCTTCTGCAATTATTTTTTCGTCGTTGTTTCTTAATATTTTAATGTTGTCTTGTTCGTGGACCCAACCGTAATCAGTTATTTCGTGTCTGTTTTTTCTTTGCATAACATTATAATCACTCCTCTTACTATATTCTCTCCTTGGTAGAGGAGCGTCTGTTATGCTTTCCCAATAATGTTTCCCGTCAACATGAACCCAGCTCCCTGAACCTTGGTATCTTGGGCTATCATCCACTTGATAAACTTTTTGTGTCCACTGTCCTTTGACATCTTTTTTTGAGACGATCTCTTTTTTCCAGGTTAAATCTTTGTCGTAGTTAAAAAATTCAGTGTTTTCATAAATCCAATCTTGTCTCCAGTGTTTAATGACCATGTCTTGCCCTGCGATTAGCAAATGCTGAATTACAATTTTATTGGTTGATTCTTCAACAACAAAAGCTAGCTCTAATCCTCCTGAAATATAATTATCAAAAAATTTATAATCCTTATTAGGAGAAATGGTTTCCGCAAATTCAAACGAAATATCCATACAACCACACATTGATTTTATTGATTCTATATCTTGTCTTTTCTTTTTATTGTTTGCGGTTGCAGAAAGAGAGATTGTTAGTAGGAGAAAGAAGAATTGCTTTACCATAATAGTTTAGATTAATTATAAATAAGAAACAATTTTAAAAACTATTTAGATTAATTCAAAATAAAAGGGTCTAATCTTTAGACCCTTTTTGTTGTGCAGCTAAATTCTAGATTAATCAAATGTTAATACACCTTCATTGGGTTGGTAGGTATAGCTAAATGAATAGTATTGAGCTTCATGAAAAAAAGCATTTGGTTCTTCAGGGGCATCTTTGTAATAGCTCTGAATTTCCATTTTAGCAAATCTTCCATTATGTGTCTTGAAAATCAATGTTCTTCCCGCAATAGGTGCTATTACATGATTTTGTGGATTATAACTATACCAACCACTGCCACCACCAGAAGGAATAGCGGTTTCTGTTTCAGAGTCTTGTTTTAATTGATTTTCGTCTATTGAGTTTATGCTTCCATAATTTCCAACAGCTATATATCCTGCTCCAATTCCAGATCGGCTTGGTTCATCGCTAGATCCCGCAAAACCACCATTTACTAAAATTGTAGTTGCTCGAAATGCAATATCCCAGTCATCACCCTCAACAGTAGTTTGTTTTTCAAAACTAAATTTTACAAAATCCCCTGCTGGAGGTTGTCCTGGAGCAGAAGTAGTTGGGGCATGCAGATTAGTTACAATCATTATCTCTATAGGCTCTAATACAGGATCGTCGTCTGCACAAGAAAATAATATCAATGAAATAAAAATTATAATGTGTTGTGTTTTCATGTTTATATAATTAAAAAGTCTTTATTTAGAATCGTTATAAATAATGGACGCTAAATTATATGCCGATATTTATAATTCCAAGTAAAAATACTAATTTTTGTAAATAATTCTTACAGAGAATCTTCTGCCAGGATTATTTACAAGGTTTTCAGCATCTTTATAATTCAACAAATTCCTAAAATTAACTTGTAAATATAATTTACTATATAATTTTTTATAAAAAGACAAGTTGACAACAAAATGCCCCTTTATAAAATCATCGTAATTATCTAAATAGGTATTATTATTTGTGTCCACTAAACCATATTTGCCTCTATATTTTATTTTAAATGATAAATTGTCTCTAATCTTATTTATTGTATAATTAAGTTTCATGTTGACCATATTTCTTGATTTTCCAAACAATCCAAAATAATGCCTTGGATAAAGTTGAAATGATTGTTTTGTTTCTTTATCTCTGGCGTAAACCAGCCCGTCTTTAAATTCATTTGACACCTCTTTATCTTTTGCAAAAAGTAATTGGTATCCAAGCAGTACATCTAAATTTTTCTTTGGAGTCCACAAACCAGAGAATTCAAACCCTTGTGTATACGATTTATTAACATTTAAGTAACTGAAAATTGTTTGTCCATTTGTTTTTCTGCCAACAATCTGAGCCTCAATTAAATTATTGATGTTATTTCTGAAAAAATTTATTTCTAAAGGAAAATTTGAATTAACGTAATATTGAATTCCTAAGTTATAGCTATTGGAACTTTCAGAATTTAATTTATTATTTTCAGGCTCATTATAAATGAGTAATTCTTCATTTTCCTGTAATGATTTAATTGTCTCCTCTAAAATGTTAGCTCCAAGAACAATATATCCTGATGAGCTATTTGAAAAATTTAAATATAACTGCCTAAAATCAGGAGCCTTATATCCAGAACCAATAGATCCCTTTATATTGAATCTATTTGATAAATCTATTTTGAAAGATATTTTAGGACTTAATTGTGATTTGTATTCATTGTGTTTATCATACCGTAACCCTGAGACAATGTTTAGTGTTTTATTTAATATCCAATCATGTTGAAAGTAGATAAACTGAGATTTAAGTTTTGGTTTTGTTAATATATTGGTTCTCTCTAGAAACTCGTTATTTAAACCTATGCCTGCAGTAAGAGAAGCTTTATTTAATAAATGTTCAAACCTTAAATCAATCCTTTCTAATGTTTGATCAAATGTATTGTTTTGTAAGACATTATTTAATATGTTGGATTCTTCATTATTGAAGTTTGTTCTATAATAATCTAAAAAAGTCGATGTTTTCTCTGTGATTTGTTTTTTATGTCTTATAGTAACATTGTTTTCTGAAGTATTGGATTTTGCCGATAAACCAGGAGATGTTATAAAAACAGTTCCATCTCTTTTTTCAAGAAAAGTTCTAAATTTTATATTGAATAACCCAAGCGTATTATTGTTATAATTTAAGTTTATATCTCCAGTAAAGTTATTAAAAGCCTCAACAGTTTTTTGATTGTCTCCCTCAACGAGATCATATCCATCACTTGAGTAGTAGTTTAAATTTGTTGATAAAGAAAAATTGTTTTTCCCATACCTTATTTCTGTGTTAGCATCCTGAGTCTTAAATGACCCATACTTATAAGATAAATTAGACTGAAATCCCTCTTTATAGTTTTTGTTGGTTATAATATTAACAACTCCACCTAGCGCTTCAGATCCATACAAACTAGAAGAGGCACCTTTAATTATCTCAATTCTTTCAACGGATCCTAATGTAATTCTTGATAAATCAAAATTTCCCGCAACTCTTCCAATTAATGGTAGACCATCTAATAAAATTAAAGTGTAGTCGGAATCAATTCCTTGTAATTGTATTCCCTCTCCTCCGCCGAAACTTGGAACGGTAACTAGGCCAGTTTGCTCATTTATTATTTCGTTTAGTCTAGAATGTCCTGAAGAAAGTATTTCTTCTTTAGATATTATGGTCGCGGGCACAGTTAACTCTACTAAAGGTTTTTCTGATTTTGTGGCAGTAATAACCACTCCTGTCATTTCTAAGGTTTTTATTGAGTCATTGAGTTGAGAAGTTCCTTTATAGCAAAACCCAAAACAAAAAATTATCCAGAATATTATTTTTTTTAATAGAGTTAGTCTTTCCATCTTTAATTTTGCAAAAATGATAAATTTGTGTAGATAAACCCAAAAGATGAAAATAATTAATTTAATTTCAGGTCCTAGAAATCTATCTACAGCATTGATGTATTCCTTTTCACGCAGACCAGATACTAAAGTTATTGATGAACCTTTCTATGCTCACTATCTATCAACAACAAATGTAGATCACCCTGGAACAAAAGAAACACTTCTTTCTATGTCATCAGACATTGATGAAATATTAGGTAAAATAATGAAAGTTGAGGGGTGTGATATTTTATTTTTAAAAAACATGGCCCATCACCATCAGAATATGGACTTGAACTTTTTAGATAGCATGACTAATCTTTTTTTAGTTAGAAACCCTAAACAATTAATTGCTTCCTTTGCTCAGGTAATTAAGACCCCGTCTATGCAAGATATTGGCCTTAAGAAATCCTGGGAGCTCTTCAGCTTAATTTCTGAAAAAGGCAAGAAACCATTGGTTCTTGATTCAGCAGAAATACTTAAAGAACCAAAGTGTCTTCTTAAAAATTTATGTGCTAAACTTGAAATTGATTTTTATCCAAGTATGTTGTCATGGCCTCGAGGGGGTATAGATGAAGATGGTGTTTGGGCTAAGTATTGGTATAAAAATGTACATAATTCATCAGGATTTGTAAAACAGAAAACTAGTGAAAGAGATTTGCCTGAGAATTGTAATGAGCTTTATTTTGAAGCTTTAAAATATTATAATAAATTAACTATAAATTCAATTAAGGTTTAATGTTACAAGAATATAATCCTAAGAACGAAAATATACTTATCCATGTCAATGGGAAATTGTTGCCGAGAAAAGAGGCTAAGGTATCAGTTTTTGATAGTATCGTTCAGAATGGAGATGGTGTTTGGGAAGGGCTAAGAGTTTATCCGGAAGGAATTGTCTGTTATGACAAACATCTAAACAGGTTACATGAGGGTGCTAAAGCCCTTGCGTATGAAGGGATACCATCAAAAGATGAAATCAAAAAAGCAATAAAGGAAACACTAGATGCTAATGGGATGAATACTGATACACACATACGATTAACTTTGACAAGAGGTGAAAAAGTAACGTCTGGTATGGACTCGAGATTAAATCAAAGTGGATGTTGCCTTATTGTACTTGCTGAATGGAAGAAAAAAGTATATGATTTTTCAAAAGGAATACGGGCTATAAGCTCTTCAATTCGTAGAAGTATTCCTGCTTTTTTAGATTCTAAAATTCATCACAATAATATGTTAAGTCTTGTTATTGCTAAAATTCAGGCAAATATTTCAGGATATGATGCAGCTGTTATGCTGGACGAAAGAGGTTTTGTAGCTGAGTTAAATGACACAAATTTATTTATGGTAAAAGACGGGTCTGTTTCTACCCCTTTTGCACATGCTTGCTTGCCAGGTATTACCAGGCAGACTTTTATAGATCTATTTAAAGAAAATCAAATGGAAATAAACGAAAGAGATCTTTCCTTAGTAGAATTTATTAATGCTGATCTAGTTTTTGCTACCGGCACAAATGGTGAAATAACACCAGTTACTGAAATAGATGGTAGGACAGTAAATTGTGACAATGACTTTCTTGAAAAAATTAAAAATTTATTTGAAGCTAAGCTTCCTTCACTTTGTGAGCCGCTTTAGTTTTAATTATAATGTATGCTAACACATTTTATATAATTATGAAACAGTCTTTATTTGATTGATACCTCTTTTATTAATATTTTATTAATTTACATTGAAAATTTTTATTAAACATGAAAAAAACCCTAATCCTTTTATCTCTTTTATTTTTATCAATAAGCTGTTCAGATGATGATTCTCTTAGTGCTGATAAAGAAATTATTCCAGGAAGAAATGTGTATGTAGCGGGGTATATAAGTGATGGTTCTGGTAATACTATTGCTTGCTATTGGCATAATGGTAAAAGAATTGAACTGGGAAGCGGTGAACTTTCAGATATTGTGGTTAGTGATGGAAAAGTGTATTCAGTAGGTTACGACTTTGGAGGATCTGCTTCATACTGGATTGATACGGAGTCTTATGAATTAGAGGGTAGCGATCCAGAAGCTTATTCAATAGCCGTTCATAATGGTGATGTGTATACTGCGGGAAGAGATAACGGAGCATGTTACTGGAAAAACACTCAAAAAAACAAATTATCAGGCGGTGATTCTTCTGGGTATGGTATAGCTGTCAAGGATAATGGAAATGTATTTGTTGGTGGCTACTATGTGAATAATCATCATTTTATAATTCCTGCCTTTTGGAAAAATGGAAACAGAACCAATTTAAGTAGACCTTCTGGAGGAGATGGAGAAGTTCAAGATGTAAAAGTTTATAATGGATCAATGTATTATTTTGGGATGAGTATGGCTCCAAATAATATGCTAGGGTATCTTCCTAAAGCTTCATACTGGAAAGGCAATGGGAACAGAACTGACTTACCTAACGGCGGTGGATGGCAAAAAGGTATTTATGGTGGTGAAAGTTATGGTGGTTTTGTTGATTCAACTGGAATATATGTGGCAGGAAAGATAGATTGGATTGGCGAAGTTGATGACAATGGTGAAGATGTTCCTGGCACAGGAGGCACATATGCTCATTATTGGCACAACGGTACAAAAGTAGATCTTCCAGGTGGAATATTTAATGATATGTGGGTTAGCACAGCTTATGATGTTGCAGCAAGTGATGGTTTTGTAGTTGTAGCTGGTGATGTTGCAACAGAAACTAAGACTCAGGTCCCTGCAATTTGGGTTAATGATCAGATGATTTTATTGGAAGGCAGCGATACATACGGAATAGCTAAGGCAATATTTATTGATTAATTATTTAGTTTTTGTATAATAATCCCACAATATAATACCT
>JAYZHZ010000030.1:0-6860 GCA_036166035.1 Bacteroidota bacterium | reverse complement strand
AATGAATATTGTTAGAAATTATTTTTTCAATTATTGAATTTGATTCATTTTTATTAAAACTTTGAAGCTCTGATACATTTGGGGAAATTCCCTCAAATCCATACTTTATTGCTACATCAATTAATTCACTCATACCATAACTTGCTCCTATTGATCCAGGGTT
Organism: Bacteroidota bacterium; assembly: GCA_036166035.1. Taxonomy (GTDB): domain Bacteria; phylum Bacteroidota; class Bacteroidia; order Cytophagales; family MED-G16; genus MED-G16. The sequence continues at coordinate 6,697 of JAYZHZ010000030.1, read as the reverse complement.
TAGAGAAATTTTAAACTTTCTGTTTTTAATTGCAAAAAGTTGAAAAAAAGGATATAAAGAACCAAATGTTGCTGTTGAAATTATAAATTTTCTTCTTTTCATTTCAATTAATTATTTTAGATTAATTTTAGATTTAGTAAAGTAACATGGATAAATATAAAGCGTTTTTTTCTATTATTTTTATTGTTTTTTCTTGCATTCAAAAAACTAATATAAATACATATAATACTGAAGGGATGGTATTAATTGATGGAAACACTTTTATGATGGGTAGTGATGATTCTGAATCAAATAAAGATGAAAGTCCAATACATAGAGTAAAAATAAATTCTTTTTGGATGGATGAGACTGAGGTAACCAATTCTCAATTTAGAGAATTTATTACTGCAACAGGTTACATTACTACAGCAGAGATGAAGCCTGATTGGGACGAATTAAAAAAAGATTTACCACCAAATACTCCCAAGCCAGATGAGAGTGTTTTAGTTCCAGCATCAATGGTATTTAAAAAAAATGAAAATATAAAAAATCTTAATAACCATTCTCAGTGGTGGGAGTGGGTTCCAGGTGCGAACTGGAAACAACCTGGAGGTGAAGGAACTTCTATAGAAGGAAAAGATGATCATCCTGTTATTCATGTTAGTTGGTATGTTGGAAAAGCATACGCCAAATGGAAAGGAAGGAGATTGCCTACTGAAGCAGAATGGGAATATGCATCAAGAGGTGGACTTGTTAATAACAAGTATAGTTGGGGAAATGATAATAAACTAAGTAATTATGCAAATACCTGGGATGGTGAATTTCCTAAATATAATATTAGAGATGATGGTTTCGAGTCCACCTCACCAGTCAAAAGTTATCCTTCCAATAATTATGGACTATATGATATGTCCGGGAATGTCTGGGAATGGTGTTCAGACTTATATAATTATTATTATTATGAGTCCATTTCAAATATAATATCTGATAATCCAAAAGGTCCAGATAAAAGTTATGATCCAAATGAACCATATTCTGAAAAGAGAGTAATGAGAGGAGGAAGTTATTTATGTAGTAAATCTTATTGTACTGGATACAGAAACTCTATGCGTATGAAAAGTACTCCTGATACTGGTTCTATGCATACGGGTTTTAGGACAGTTATGGACTATTTAAATTAATTATTTTGAGATATATTTTATTTTTTTCTATTATTCTTAATTTGGATTTATTTTCTCAAGATAAATCCATAATTATTGATGAATTTATCAACGATGGGAAACAACTTTGGAGCGTCCCAGGAATGAGTGTTGTTATAGTAAAAGATGACTCTACATGGTTTAAGAAAACATATGGTAACAAGAATTACTTTGAAAGAGGTAATGTTGATACAAAAACTATTTTTTCTATGGCATCCACTACTAAAGCATTTATAGCTATGGCTTTAGGTATATTGGTTGATAGAGATTCTATTAGATGGAATGATAAAGTATTAATTCATATGTCTGACTTTAAACTTTCAGATCCATATGTTACAGAAGATGCAAGAATAAAAGACCTATTAACACATAATCTTGGAATAGGAAATGAGGATAAATTATGGACAACTGATAGCACATCAGTTGATGAAATGTTATTAAGATTTTCTAAGTCTCCTCGAAAATACTCTTTAAGAGGAGGATACACTTATCAGAACATAATGTATGTTATAGCCGGAAAGCTAATTGAAAGAGTTTCTGGTATGAGTTGGCAGAGTTTCGTTGAGGATAATATATTAGAAAAAATAGAATTTTCTTGCACACTTACATGGTCTAAAGATATTTTTAATTACGGTAATTATACTTTTCCTCACTATATTGACTTAGAGGATGGTATTGTGCATGTACCTTTCACTATTTCAGATCAGATTGGAGCAGCTGGAATGATGTGGTCATGTGCTGATGATATGGAAAAGTATTTAAAGTTTCTCCTAAATAAAACTAATGTTAATGGAGTTAAGGTGTTATCTGAAGAGACTTTTGAATATATATTTAAACCTCAAATTATTATTGGAGACTCTTTCTATCCAACTGCGAAACTTACTAACCCTAATTGGAAGACTTATGGACTAGGTTGGTATCAGCATGACTATAGAGGATATAAAATTGATTTTCACACAGGAAGTTTGCAGGGATTGGTAGCAATAATTGCACTTGTTAGAGATAAAAATATAGGTGTTCAAGTTTTTGCAAACCTGGATCATGCTGAAATTAGACATGCAATAATCTATAAAGTATTTGATTTGTTATTGTTTGATGATAATTCAAGAGACTGGAATAATGAAATATATAATCTTTATAAAGAGTCTAATGATAAATATAGAGAATCATATTTTGATACTTTTAAAGTAAGAAATTCTGATTCCAATATGTCATTTGGATTGAAAGAATATGTTGGAAAATATTCTCATCCTATGTATGGAGATGTATTGGTTACTCTAAATACTACGAGAGGAAAAAAATCCCAATATTTAAATCTTGATGTTAATAAAGGTGTTAAAAATTTTAATTTAGATTGGTGGGAAAATGATACATTTATTACTGATAAAGACGAGAAATGGAGAGAAAAATTACTTGTAGATTTTATTATTGGAAATAAAATGGTAGAAGGTCTTAAAATTTATAATGTTACATTTAAAAAAGATATATAAACTGTTTTTTTTATCACTTTTTGCATTTTCCTGCACAAATGTTATAGATGATAAAAAGAACGTTATTATTATCCTTGCAGATGATTTAGGATATTCGGATTTAGGATGTTTTGGAAGTGAAATTAACACCCCAAATATTGATAAATTGGCATCTGAAGGAACAATATTTACCAATTTTTATTCATCTCCTTTATGTGCACCATCAAGGGCAATGTTATTATCAGGCAATGATAATCATATCGCTGGAATTGGAATTCAAGCATATAAATCGGATGATTTTGGCTATGAAGGAGTTTTATCTGATAGAGTTGCTATAATTCCCGAATTATTACAAAAAAATGGATATAAAACGTTTATGTCTGGCAAATGGCATATAGGTGGTGATCCAATAAACAGGGGTTTTCACAAAACATTTGCTTTGATTCCTGGTGCATTTACCCATTATGATAATAATAAACCAATTAAAGGGTATCCTGATTCTGCATTTTCAGAGAATGGTAAAAGAAAGTTATGGACTGAAGGAAAATATTCTTCTGATTATTATACTGATAAAATGATTGAATTTATTGATTCGTCTAATGGAGATCCTTTTTTTGGATACCTTTCTTATACAGCACCTCATTGGCCTTTACAAGTAAGTAAAAATTTTTCTGACAAATACAAAGGATATTATGATGGAGGTTATGAAAAAATAAAACTTGAAAGATTTAATAATCTTAAATTAAAAAGTTTTATTCCTGAAGATTTAAAATATCCAAAATTTGAAAATTCATATAGAAAGTGGAATGAATTAAATGATAGTGAAAAAAAAGTTGAATCAAGGAAGATGGAAATTTATGCTGGAATGATCGATAACTTAGATTATAATGTAGGTAGATTGATAAAATATCTTAAAGATTCAGATCAATTTGATAAAACAGTAATTATTTTCATGTCTGATAATGGAGCTGCTGGTGAGGACTTCTATTATAATGATACCTACGGTCCTTACATTCAGGAAAAATTTTCTTATGATTATGATTTAATGGGTACATCTAAATCATTTGTATCTATTGGTAAAGCTTGGGCTGAAGTTATTACTTTTCCATTTAAACTTTATAAAGGATTTACGACTTCTGGTGGTATGAGATCCCCTCTAATAATTTCTGGTTTACCTAAAAAAAAGTATTCATCTACAGATCAATTTATTACCTTGCTCGATATAGCTCCTTCGATATATAATATTCTAAATATAAATTATTCCGAAAAATTAAATAATAAAAAAATTCATAAGCTTTTAGGAGAAAGTATTTTACCTTATTTATCTGGTAAAAAAGAAAATATTCATGGAGATGGTTACATTTTCTCTTTTGAGCATAGTGGCAATTCTGTTCTTTTTAAAAATAATTGGAAAATAGTAAATAAAACTTCTCCTTTTAACACAAATAATTTTGAATTATATCACATGTCTGATATCTCAGAAACATATGACATGAAGAAAAAAAATAGTAAAATATTTTCGGAGATGTTATATGATTGGGAAAATTATACTTTAGAAAAAAAATTAATTTTTCCAACACCTTATGTAGATAATCTTAATTAGTTCTAATCAAAATTAATATCAATTTTGTTGGCTTTAAAAAAGGAAGTAAGAATTTCTTCTACTTCATATGTGTCTTCTACTAAGTTGACTAGACCAATATCTTCTTTTGAAATAAGATTATTTCCTAATAATGTGTCTTTAATCCAGTCATATAGTGGTTGGTAATGTTTTTTTCCAACTAAAATTATAGGAAATAACTTTGATTTTTCTGTTTGTATTAATGTTAATGCATTAAATAGCTCATCAAGTGTACCATAACCACCTGGCATAACTATGAATCCCTGTGAATACTTTTGGAACATTAATTTTCTTATGAAAAAATAATCAAACTTAAGTAAGTAATCTTCATCAACATACTTGTTTGTATATTGTTCAAAAGGTAAGTTAATTCTTAAGCCAATTGATTTACCATTAGCTTTCCTAGCTCCCATATTTGCTGCTTCCATAATTCCAGGTCCTGCTCCAGATATTATACCAAAACCCATCTTTGATATCATTTCAGCAATTTCAACAGTTTTTTTAAAATATAAATCGTCCGGTTTTGTTCTTGCGGAACCAAAAATAGATATGGAAGGACCTACTTCAAGAAGTTTTTCAAAACCTGTTATAGTTTCAGCATTATACTTTAAAATTCTCCAGCTATCTTGTGTCAATTTATTATTCCAGTTTTTCATTTTTAATTATATTTGTGCAATAAAAGTATATTTTTAACGTCTACTATCATATAAATATACCTATAATTAAAAAAATAATTTTTATGAAATCTATTAAGTCTTTATTATTTACAATTCTATCAATCTTTATTATAATATCTTGTAGTCAGTTTGGAGATTCACTGAGATTACCAGGAGAAAACCCTAAAGACATTATTTTCTATGAATTGGATAACGATTATCTAGCACCTGAATCCAAAGAATTTATAGAATCAAATTATCCATCAAATCAAGTCAATTTATCTTATGTATTGGTTGGTAAAAAAACTTATGGATTTGAAGCGGATCTTGATAATGAAAAAAGTTTATCTTTTGATGAAGATGGGGCTTTTAGATTGGATAGAGAACATCCATTTATTAAGGATAAGTATAAAGAAGGAAGAATAGGGGAATCTGATAGAGATAAAGATAGAGATGAGAAGGATGATGAGGGTAGAGATAAGGATAAAGACAGAGATAAAGAAGGTGAAGGAAAGGAAAGAGAGAAGTGTTTTGAGTTTGTAATGCCATTTACATTTATTATGCCTGATGGATCAACTATAACAATAGAAGATGAAAGAGATATGAAAAAGGTTGAAGAATGGTATAAAAATAATCCTGAAGTTGAAGATAGACCTGAAATTCAATTTCCAGTTGATATTGTAATTATTAATGAAGAAGGTGAAGAAGAAACACTTACAGTTAATGATGAAGAAGAATTAAAAGAAGTTAGAGCTGAATGTGAAAAGGTTTACAGAGAGGATGATAGATGTTTTGATATTGTGATGCCATTTACTTTTACAATGCCTGATGGATCTTCTATAACTATAGAGAAAGAAGAGGATCATGAAAAAATTAAGGAGTGGTATGAAAATAATCCTGATTCAAAGGAAAGACCAGACCTTGTTTTTCCTGTAGACATTATTTTAGAGGATAAAACTAAGGAAGGTGAAGAAGAAACTAAAGTTATAACTATAAATAATGAGGAAGAGATGATAAGGGTGATGATGAAATGTAGAGATAAAGACAAAAAAGACAGATGTAAGAAACTTCACGGTGATGAGATTCCTGATTGTATAAGAGAATATGTTTCTTCTAACTATCCGGATGATAAAATTGTTCATTCAAGAATGTTAAAAACAAAGGATAATCATACTTTATATATTGTAAAGCTTGATAAAAATGGTATCTTGAAGTTCAACGGAGATTGTGAATTGTTAGATTAATAAATTGAATTTATACTCTATTTCTTGGAGATGTAAATCAACCTGGAAAAAATCATCTATAAATACTTTATGGTGCTTATTGGGTTGTTCTATAGGGGACTTTGGTACTATCTTATTTTTTCAATATTCGTCATATTCTCTTGCTACTGAATATATAATGCTTCTTGCTATTATAAATGGTATTATTACTTCCATTGCTCTTGAAACTTTTATACTCAGTCTTTCTCAGTCTTTAAAATCTGCTTTTAAAACTGCAGTAGGAATGTCTCTGATAAGTATGATAAGTATGGAAATTGCAATGAATTTGGTTGATGTAATAATTACAGGGGGAGCTATGATAAATATTTATGTGATATTTCCAATGTTATTAGCTGGTTTTATTACACCATTACCTTATAACTATTATAGAATAAAAAAATATAATAAATCTTGCCATTAGTTATAAGAAATATTTTTTCATAATATTTTGTTTTTTGTTAAGATAAATAAGACTTTTAGTTTTTTTATAACATGCGTTTAAATCAGAATA
>JAYZHZ010000029.1:0-3729 GCA_036166035.1 Bacteroidota bacterium | reverse complement strand
AGAGATTCACATTAAAATAATTCATATACTTATATTATTAATTGAAAAAAACATATGAGAAAAATTACATTTTTAATATTAACACTAATCATTTCTTGTGATATGAAAAAAAAAGAACTTATTGAACCTAAAGCAAAAAAAATTGAGAAGATTCTATCAATTCATGGAGATGATAGAATAGATGAATATTACTGGCTTAATCAAAGAGGCGATGAAGATGTTATCAATTATCTTAATGAAGAGAACGATTATCGAGATGAATTTATGAAAGATTATAAGCCACTTGAAGATGAGATTTTTCAGGAGATAAAATCAAGAATTAAAGAAGATGACAGCACTGTACCTTATTTTTATAATGGCTACTATTACTATACGAGATATGAAAAAGATAAGCAGTACCCTATATACTGTCGTAAAAAAGAATCATTAGAGGGGATAGAAGAAATTCTAATAGATGCTAATTTAATGTCTGAGGGTTACGATTATTTTAGAGTTGGAAATATTGAAATTAGCCCTGACAATAAGACAATGGCTTACAGTGTTGATACTGTGAGTAGGAGGATATATACTATCTACTTTATGGATTTAGAGTCAAGAATAATTTCAAAAACGAATCTTCCAAATACCTCTGGTTCCATCACCTGGGCAAATGATAACAAAACCATTTTTTATAATAATAAAAACCTAGAGACACTAAGAACTGATAGAGTAATGAGGTTCGAATTAGGAGAAAATGGGACTGGAAATGAAGTTTACTTCGAGGAAGATGAGACCTTTGGTGTATTTTCATACAAGACAAAAACCGAAAAATATATTGTGATAGGATCATACGCAACGCTATCACAAGAGTACAGAATTTTAAATGCTGATAAACCAAAAGGAGAATTTAAACTTTTCCAGGAAAGAGTTAATGGTTTAGAATATTCCATATCTCATTTCCAAGATAAATGGTTTATAACAACCAATAAGGATGAGGCAATAAATTTCAAAGTAATGACTTGCCCAGAGTCAAAAACAGGATCAGAAAACTGGGTAGATTACATTAAACACAGAGAAGATGTCCTTTTAGGGGGAGTTGAAGTTTTTGATGATTTTCTTGTAGTCTCAGAAAGGGAGAATGGATTAAGAAGGATTGATATTAGACCATGGAATGATAAGAAAACACACTTCATAAATTTTGACGAAGAAGCATACTCACTTTATTTAAGTTCAAATCCTCAAATGGAGACAAAAAAATTAAGATATAACTATTCCTCAATGACCACACCCAGCTCTGTAATAGAATACGATATGGTAACAAAAGAGAAAAAAGTATTGAAAGAGACTGAAGTTCTTGGAGGTAAATTTGATAAGACTAATTACCAAACTAAAAGAGTTTGGGCCACAGCAAGAGATGGTAAAAAAGTGCCTATTTCATTAGTGTATAGAAAAGATATGTTTAATGAAGGTCAAAACCCTCTACTTTTATATGGTTATGGTTCTTATGGAATAACAAATAGTGCTAGCTTTAGCTCAGTTAGATTGAGTCTATTAGACAGAGGTTTTGTGTATGCTATAGCACACATAAGAGGCAGTCAGTATCTAGGAAGACCATGGTACGATGACGGAAAATTGTTTAAAAAGAAAAATACATTTTATGATTTTATTGATGCTGGAAAATTTCTTGTCAAACAAGGATATGTTAATGAAAATAAATTATTTGCCATGGGTGGAAGTGCAGGAGGATTACTTATGGGTGCTGTTGTAAACATGGCGCCAGAGTTATTCAAAGGTATTGTAGCTGGAGTACCATTTGTAGATGTTATCACAACTATGCTTGATGATGACATACCATTGACAACATTTGAGTATGATGAATGGGGTAATCCCAACAATAAAGATTCCTATGATTATATGTTATCCTACTCTCCTTATGATCAAGTTGAAGAGAAAGATTATCCTGCAATATTTATAACCACAGGTTATCACGACTCTCAGGTTCAATACTTTGAACCTGCAAAATGGATTGCAAGACTAAGAGATAGGAGGTCTAATAATGAGCCTCTTTTAATGTACTGCAATATGGAAGCTGGACATGGAGGAGCTTCAGGAAGATTTGAAGCATATAAAGAAACAGCTATGGAATACGCATTTTTTATATCGCTGTTGGATAATTAACTATGAATAAATTATTCAAACTACTAATAATTTCATCTTTTATTGTTTTATCCTGTAATAAAAAGCCTAAGCAACCTAATATAATTTTTATTATGTCTGATGATCATGCTTTTCAAGCAGTAAGTGCTTATGGTCATAACCTTAATAATACTCCTAATATAGATAGGATTGCAAAAGAAGGTGCAATTTTTAATAATGGATTTGTTACAAATTCAATATGCGCTCCTAGTAGAGCTGTAATGCTTACAGGGAAACATAGTTTTATAAATGGAAAAGTGGATAACATACAACCCTTTAATTGGAACCAACCAAATTTTGCTAAAAACCTCCAAGACGGAGGTTATGAGACTGCATTAATTGGAAAAATTCATCTTAGAGGAGCCCCTCAAGGATTCAATCATTGGTCTGTTTTGCCTGGTCAAGGTCATTATTATAACCCAAAATTTATTAAGAATGGAGATACAATTCAAATTGAAGGTCATGTGTCGCCAATAACAACAAATATGACTTTAGATTGGCTAAAAAATATAAGAGATAAAAACAAACCATTCCTCCTACTTTATCATCAAAAAGCTCCCCATAGAAATTGGATGACTGAAGAAAAATATTTGACTCTATTTGATGATAAAACTTTTAATCCTCCATCAAATTATTTTGATAACTACGATGGTATGGGAACTGCAGCAAAAGAGCAAGAGATGGAAATTGATGGACATGCCATGTGGGGTCATGATTTTAAGTTTTTAATTAACCCTATTACAGGAAAGAAAACGAATTTTAATAGAGAGTTAAAAAGACTTACCGAAAAGCAAAGAAAAAAATGGCTCGCATCTTACACTCCAAAAAATGATGCATTTAGAGAATTGAAATTAGAGGGTAAGGAATTGGGAATTTGGAAATTCAATAGATATCTAAAAGATTATTTAAGAACCATACAGTCTGTTGATGATGGAGTGGGAGAAGTTTTGAATTATTTGGATGAAAACAACCTAACAAAGAATACAATTGTTATCTATACATCTGATCAGGGTTTTTATTTAGGAGAACATGGTTGGTTTGACAAGAGATTTATGTATGAAGAATCTCTCAGAACTCCAATATTAATGAGATATCCTAAAGAAATTAAGGCTGGAATTGAAGTTAATGAATTAATACAAAACCTTGATTTTGCTCCTACATTTTTAGATTATGCTGGATTAGATATTCCAAAAGATTTACAGGGTAAATCATTTCGAAACATTGTAAATGAAAATTCCTCTGAATGGAGAGATGCAATTTATTATACATACTACGAATACCCTTCGGTTCATATGGTAAAAAGACATTATGGGGTAAGAACTGATAGATATAAGTTAATTCATTTTTATTATGATATAGACGAATGGGAAATGTATGACTTACAGGAGGATCCATCTGAAATGAATAACGTATATAATAACCCCAAGTATAGTGATATTAGAGACATGATGCATACTAGATTAGTGGAAATGAGAGATAAGTATGGAGATACTGACGAGTTAAATCAGATGCATCTTAATCTGTACTTAAGTGCAAGAAAAAAATAATTATTTT
>JAYZHZ010000028.1:0-8464 GCA_036166035.1 Bacteroidota bacterium | reverse complement strand
CTTAACTTTCCAACGTATCTGTTTTCTATTGAATGATTCATTACATTTAAGTTAAACTTAATTTAAATTTTTTTAAATTTTATAAATCAAAAATGAATTTTTACGTTATAATGGTGTTAGTTATTTAGTGAACTTATGAAAATTAATAAAATTCTCTTAGTTATCTTTTTTCTTTCTATGAGCAATATTGCCCTGTCTCAAAATTTTGAATATTTTGAATCACAGAAAGAGGTATACTGGGGGATAAATAAAAATTCATGGGGAGGCCTTATTGGTGGTGGTGTACTGAAATTTTCAAATAAAATATCAGATAATCTTTATAGAACCCTTGGCATCGAAATCGTAAACATAAAACACCCAAATGAAAATAAATATTCTTCACCAATCGGATATGGTAGAACATTTATTTGGGGGAAAAAAAATTATCTTTTTTCATTGAGGGGTCAGTATGGTAGGGAGCTAATAATTTTCTCTAAAAAGGATCAGCAGGGAATAAGGATTAACGCGCAGTTAGCATTAGGACCATCCATTGGTTTATTGATGCCTTACTATATTAAGTACAGTAGAAATAATAGGATGGAGATTGAAAGTTTTAATGCTTCTACACATACATTTAACAATGTAATAGGGTCTGCTAGTTTTCTGGAAGGAATTGATGAAATTAAAATAAAACCAGGACTTAACTTTAAGGCTGCTATTAATTTTGAATTTGGAACAAAGAAATCTGCAACTGCAATAGAAGTTGGATTTTTAGCTGACGTCTTTACTAAAGAAATTATTATTATGCCAACATCTGAAAATTATAGCATATATCCTATTGCATTTATTACACTTTTCTACGGCAGAAAATATTAATTTTTATATTCTTTGAATTAAATTGCTGAAAAATGGGAGAGATAAAATCAAAAATTCCAAGATTTAAAAAACCTAACTGGCTCAGGGTAAAATTACCTGTTGGAGAAGAATATAAAAAGGTCAGAAAAATAGTTGACAAGTACAAGCTAAACACAATTTGTGAAAGTGGAAATTGTCCAAATATGGGAGAGTGCTGGGGTGCAGGAACTGCTACTTTTATGATTCTTGGAAACGTCTGCACAAGAAGTTGTACATTCTGTGCCGTTGCTACGGGAAGACCCCCGGAATACGATACTCTTGAACCAATGAGAGTGGCGAAGGCCATAAAAAAAATGGGAGTTAAACATGCTGTCATAACTTCTGTGAATAGAGATGAGTTAAAAGATAGGGGCGCAGAAATATGGTACCAAACTGTAACTCTTACAAAAAAACTTTCTCCTGAGACAACGATTGAAACCCTTATCCCAGATGTACGAGGTAATTGGGATGCTCTCTATAGGATGATTGATGCTGGTCAGGAGGTAGTCTCACACAATATTGAGACTGTGGAGAGTTTATACAAAAGAGTTAGGCCTCAGGCAAGGTATGGCAGAAGTCTTGAACAAATAAAAGTCACGAATGAGAGGGGAAAAAGAACAAAATCTGGAATTATGGTGGGCCTTGGAGAAAAGAAAGAAGAAGTATTTAAGACTATGGATGATATGGTAGAGCATGGACTACATATTTTAACAATTGGGCAGTATCTTCAACCCACAAAAATGCATTTAGAAGTTGACGACTTTATAACTCCTGAAATTTTTGAGATGTACAAAGAAGAAGGACTCAAGAGAGGACTTAAATATGTTGAATCAGGTCCGCTTGTTAGATCATCATACCATGCAGAAAGACATGTAGATGTGCCGATTTAAATTTTTTCTTTTTTCTTTTTTTTTCTTTTCCAACTTATTTGCTCAAGTAAATACTTCAAATGTTACTATTGTTAGAGATAAATGGGGTGTTCCTCATATATATGGAATAACAGATAAAGAAGCAGCTTATGGCCTCGCCTGGGCTCATGCAGAGGATGACTTCGAGACAATTCAAAAAACGTTTTTGCCTGCTAAGGGGATGTTGGGAAGACGTGAAGGTATGAATGGAGCAGTTCTTGATTATGCTGTTGAGCTTTTAAAATCTAGAGAAGTTGCTAAAAGGGAACTTAAAAACCTTTCTCCAGAAGGCTTAAATATTATTTATGGTTATTTGGAAGGATTAAATGCTTATGCAAAAAAACATCCTGAAAAAATTTTAGTTAAACATTCATTTCCCCTAACTATTTATGATTATCTCACAGGGTTAAATTTAATGCTTCATTTATTTTCTGATACTGGCGATGTTATTGGACAACTTTTAAGCAATTCTGTTAAACCTCTAGAGGAGATGTCTGGTGTTGATAATATTGGTAGTTCTATTGGATCAAATGGGTTTGCCTTTAATAGCAAGAAGACAGAAGATGGGAAAACATATCTGAACATTAATACTCACCAACCACTTGAGGGATCATTTGCATGGTATGAGGCACATGTAAATAGTGAAGAAGGTTGGAATATGCTTGGAGGTTTATTCCCTGGACTTCCTGTACCTGTTATTGGAACTAATGAAAATTTAGGTTGGACGCACACCTATAATTTTCCAGATATGAATGATATATTTCAACTGGTTGTAAATCCAGAGAATGAAAACGAGTATAGGGTTGATGACAGATGGAAACAATTTGAATTTAAGGAAATTAAATTAAAGGTTAAAATCTTTCTAGGCTTGAAGATAAATGTTAAACGAAAAGTAATCTGGTCAGATTTTGGACCTGTAATAAAAAACAAAAAAGGTTACTTTGCTTTCTTCTCGCAATCTCTTAACAATATAAGTGCTGTTGAGCAGTGGCTTAAAATGAATAAAGCAACTAGCTTCAAAGAGTTTGAAGCAGCGCTAAAACTACTGGGAATCCCAAGGTTTAATATTGTTTATGCTGATAGAGAAGACAATATTTTTTATATGAGCAATGCAAGGTTATCTGTTAGAGATCCAAATGTTGACTGGGAAGAGCTTATTTTGGGTGATAAATCATCATTGATTCTTAGAGAGTATCACCCTTACGAAGATCTTCCAAAACTATTAAACCCTCCAAGTGGTTATATATTTAACACAAACAATTCACCTTTTAACTCTACATCAAGAGAGTACAATCTTATAGAGGAGAAGTATCCCTCAACCTTTAACTTTCGGGAGAAGGAAAATAATAGAAGTATAAGGTTTATGGAACAAATAAAAGATTATGAAAAAATCAGTTACTCAGATTTTAAAACAATCAAATACGATCAAAAGTATCCTGACTCAATTTTGTTTATTGGCAATATCAATACCATTTTTAGTATGAGTATAGATAGTTTTCCTGATCATCATGATATTCTAAGTTTAATTCAAAAATGGGATAAACAAGGTGGTTACAACAATTTAGGTTCAGCACAATGGAGTATTTATTATAGAGTTATTCAACAGATTTTAAACAAAAATGATCTTACTGTAGAGGATACTATTTCTTTGCAGCATCATTCAGAAGCATTATCAAAAACAAAAAAATATCTATTAAAACATTTTGGAAAGGTCGATATCTTACTTGGTGAGTTACAAAGGCATACGAGAGGCAATTTTGATTTGCCGGTCTCCGGATTAACGGACATGATTGCACCCTCCTATGTTGTAGATGATGATAATGGAAAATTTAGAGTAGTCTCCGGTGAATCCTATATAATGCTAACTAGGTATTCAAAAAAGGGTGTTGAGATCGAGACAGTTATACCATACGGTAATTCAAATGACCCCTCTAGTCCCCACTTTACCGATCAGATGCAGCTTTATGTTGATAAGAGGTTAAAAGAAATGACTTTGGATAAAAATGCTATTTTTAGTGATGCAATAAAAATATATAACCCTAATTAACTAGTCCTATTTTCTTCTTTAGTTTTTGAATCCTTCTGAACGACTCATTAATTCTAAGTAATGATATCTCACCATTTCTAACATTTTCTTCGATAATTGAAATGACTTGATCAGGGGTCACCATGTCCTTGTAGAGTTGGTTATTAGAAAAAATTAGAACGTCTACACCTGCATTGATTGCTAAAGTTACTGCATCATCTAATCCATAGTGCTTGGTTATGGCTCCCATCTGCATGTCGTCAGAGAAGACAACACCCTCATAATCAAGAAATTCTCTGAGCAGCTTATCTACAACTTTTTCTGACAAAGTTGCGGGAAGCATTTTGTCATCAATTTTTCCATGCACCACGTGGCTAGTCATTACTCCATAAGCCTTTTCTTCATTTATGAGTTTGTGATATGGAAATAATTCTTCAACAACCCAAGAATCAGTTATATCTGTAAATTCTTTGTGCGTGTCTGTTGTGGAACTTCCGTGTCCTGGGAAATGCTTTAATACGGTGATAATATCATTCTCTTCATGGGCTTTAATGAAGTTTCTAGCATGAAAAAATACCCTGTCGCTATCTCTACCAAAACTTCTTTCTGCTGTATTAATAAAATTATTTTTGTTAACAGCTAAGTCTACTGTTGGGGCAAAATTTATATTAATGCCTAATTCTTTTAGTAGGTCACTAGTAAGTTTTGCATAGTAGTAAGTTGAATCTAAATTATTAATGTTCCCTAGATATTTTGCCGATTTAGTTTCGTGAAATCCGTATACTGGTTTTAGTCTATTTACTTTACCGCCTTCCTCGTCAATTGCTATGAATGATGGCATCTGAGACATTCTTTGAATTTCATCTATCAAAATTTTAAGTTGATGTTTTGACCTCTTTTTAGTTATGTTTTTTTCAAAAATAATAACCCCACCAAGATGCCTATCAGCATATGCTTCAAGCATAGAATCTGCTTCCATCACTTTCTGTACGTCTTGAATACCAAAAATTAACATCTGAGAGATTTTAATTCTCAGAGAATCATACTGAACATGGTTTGATGAAGCATGTGCTGTATTACCTAGAGCAATAGCAATAAGGAATACTAAAATTTTAATTGCTTTCATTTATTTCTATAATTTTTTTTATAAGCCTACTAAAATATAGTCCGTTGTAGGGGCCATACCAGTTCATGGTATATGTTTCATAGGTGTTGATATCATTTTTATCGTACCACTTATCATCAGTAATGTAACCAACATAGCCACCGTTAAAACTATTTATCATCAAATTTAACTTTTTATTTGAAATTGATTTTTCTATTGGACCAATAAGTTCTCCTGAAAAATCACAAGGTGTTCCTATTATGAGGGTTTCGCCTATTCTTAGATAAGATAAATATTTTGGTGTATTGCCAACTAAATAGTTAAAAAGCCACGGTCTTAGTATAAAATAGGAATTAATCTTGAAGGATTGCTCTCGAAGTTCTATATCCAATTTCTTTGAATCGACTTTATACTCATACCTAACACCCATCGACCTATACGCAGGAATAATTCTCTCAAAAAGTCCGTAGCTAATCTCATTAACCTTCTGTTCCCCCTTTTTTGCTCTAGTCCTGGGACTCATACTGCCTACTGCGCCTGCTCCATATACTGCAAAGTCAATTTCTCTTGTTTCTTCAAGCATAGAAATCACTTTTCCTGGATAATCACCACTAATTTTTCTGTGTTCGTGACCAAAGCATGTGGCGTGTGCCGAATAAGAAAAGATGGCAGCATTTTGACCATTGTCTTTGCTGACCTTCAGAATCCTAATGTATGGATCATACGTTCCAATAGAGTCCCCGACAAGTCGGTTTGATATGTAGTCAGATGCAAATATTGAGCCATAACCAATCATTGCCTTGTCTAAATCATTATCAGCACTGATGATAGCCTTCCTTGTCTGTCTGGTAATAAATTCTAAGTTTTTTTTGTCGTACTTTCCACCAAACATATTTCCAGCCATTCCTTCAAGATACCCTCCTATGCTGGAATGGGTATGGCTTGCGGTGAAGAAAACAGCATCCTCACTAAATTGGGTTCCTTGGACAATCAACTTACGATCCAGATTCGGAGGTACAATTAATAAATCCATAGAAACGTATACGCTCTTATTAATTCCATTATCAAAGACTACCGCTCTAACCCAGACGGAATCATTTATCCCTTCAAAGTGTTCTCCTTTTCTAGCGCCATATCCTGCCATAGGAGTAGAATACGATGGTATAAGAGATTCTTTTGCCCACCCAACTCTAATAGTATCACCATCGATTGCCCCTGATGAATTATTTTTGATGGCATCAAAATTTTTTATGGTGTTTTTGTAATAACCACTTTCTTCAAGGGGGGTCCTGTCCAGTGGCTTGAATACCACGAAAAGTAATGAAAAAGTGAGAAGTATACCTATTGAAAACTTATTAAACATTAAATTTCATGTTAAATTTGATAAACAATATTATAAAATTATGAAATACAACTTAATTATACTCTCATTTATTCTTTCATTAGTTGCAATGGCTCCTGCTGTTGAAAAGAAAAAGAAAACCCAAAATGAATTAGATTCTCTTATTCTAAATATTGGAGAGTGGAGAAATATTGGTCCTTTTAGGGGCGGAAGATCTACTGCTTCGACCGGAACTACCGATAATGATCAGATCTATTACATGGGTACTACCGGTGGTGGAGTCTGGAAAACGGAAGATGCCGGCTTAAATTGGAGAAATATATCTGACGGATATTTTAATACTGGTTCTGTTGGTGCTGTTGCGGTCTCTGAAAGTGATAATAACATAGTCGTTGTTGGTATGGGAGAATCTCCCGTAAGAGGAGTAATGACCTCTTCAGGTGATGGAGTATACAAGTCTACAGATATGGGTCAGACGTGGGAACACCTTGGTCTGGAATCTACAAAACATATATCTCAAGTCAGGATCCACCCGACTAATCCCGACGTAATGTATGTTTCAGCACAGGGAAGTCCATACGCAAAGACCAATGATAGGGGAATCTATAGAACAACAGATGGAGGAAAAACATGGAAAAAAATATTATTTGTAGACTCTAGTTCAGGCGCTAGTGATCTTACTATGGACTACACCAACCCGAGAGTTCTTTACGCTGCTTTTTGGGACCATCAGAGGCTTCCTTGGTACGTGAGGAGTGGAGGAAAGGGTAGTAGTATATGGAAGACTGTTGATGGTGGG
This sequence comes from Bacteroidota bacterium, assembly GCA_036166035.1. Taxonomy (GTDB): domain Bacteria; phylum Bacteroidota; class Bacteroidia; order Cytophagales; family MED-G16; genus MED-G16. The sequence continues at coordinate 1,411 of JAYZHZ010000028.1, read as the reverse complement.
GATACCTGGAAAAAGCTTACAAATGGCTTGCCTAATGCTCTTATGGGAAAAATAGGGGTATCTGTTTCAAGAGCGAACCCTAAAATGGTATACGCGATCATTGAGTCTGATGAAGGGGGGCTTTATAGATCTGAAGATGGTGGAGAATCATGGGGTTTAGTTAATGAAGATAGAGTCCTAAGAGCTAGGTCTTGGTATTATATGCACATATATGCAGACCCATCGGATGAGAATGTGGTATACGTTCTTAATGCTCCCGTGATGAAGTCAATAGACAAGGGAAAGACATTTACAAATGTTCAAGTACCACACGGTGACAACCATTACCTGTGGATTAATCCTAAAAATTCAGATGTAATGATTAATTCTAATGATGGTGGCTCTAACATATCCTTCAACGGTGGCAAATCCTGGTCAACGCAAAAAAATCAACCGACAGCTCAGTTCTATAGGGTCAATGCCGACAACAGGTTCCCTTACTGGGTATATGGTGGTCAGCAAGACAACTCATCGGTTGCAATCAAGAGCAGTACTTTCAGTAATGGTATCAGTTGGAAAGATTGGATTGCCGGTGTGGGTGGTTGTGAGACTGCTTACGTGGCATTTGACGCGGATAATCCTGTGCTCATGTACGCAGGGTGTTATCAGGGAATTATCAATGAGTACAATCTAGAGTTAGATAACAGTAAAAACATTATGGCGTATCCAGAGATGGGACTTGGAGAGCCTTCTGATGAGCAGAGATATAGATTTAATTGGAATGCTCCCATCTTAGTGTCACAGCATGAGAGTAAGGTAATTTATCATGCTGCTAACAAGCTTCTTAAGTCTACGGATCGAGGAATAAACTGGGAAGAAATTAGTCCTGACCTTACAAGAAACAACAGAAATAATATGGGTCCGGGTGGCGGGCCTATTACAAATGAAGGTGCTGGTGGGGAAGTGTACCACACAATATATTATGTTGCCGAATCACCACACAGTAAGGATGTAATATACGCTGGTGCCGATGACGGATTGTTGCATGTCACACAAGACGGAGGAAATAGTTGGCAAAATATTTCTCCTTCGATGGAAGAGGGCATGATAAATTCTATCGAAGTATCTCCACATGATCCAGCTACGGTATATGTTGCTTTTAATAGGTACAAGTTCGATGATTTTAGACCATACGTTTTAAAATCTACAGATTTCGGAAAGACCTGGAAAGTGCTCAGTGAAGGCATTGAAAAAAATAGTTTTGTTAGAGTTGTTAGAGAAGACCCTGCTCAGAAGGGTTTGTTGTATGCTGGAACAGAAAGGGGCATATACTTGTCGGTCAATGGGGGTCTTAGCTGGTTTAAGTGGCAAAGAAATCTTCCAATAGTTCCAATCACTGATCTTAAGGTTCATAGCAACGATCTTGTTGTAG
>JAYZHZ010000027.1:0-8928 GCA_036166035.1 Bacteroidota bacterium | reverse complement strand
AAGCAACTCTCTTTATTCCCATATTGAAAGATCTTGGTAGAAATTTATCTATTGATCTCTTGCTTCCTCTTATACCGCCAGTTGTCAGCAGTGATGTCATCGAGTAGTTTATAGATTTTTGGAGGTAGGTAAAGCTATCGTCCATCATGTCCGGTCCTCCATAGAAGTCAATTTTATTATTATTCAGATACTTTTCAACCTCAAAAAAATAATTCTGTGGAATAGTACAGTCAGAATCAAAAAAAATAATCCACTCCCCCTCTGATTTGTTTATCCCAAAATTTCTGGCTAGAGCTGGTCCCTGATTCTCTGTAAAAAAATATGAGATATTTAATTTGTCTCTATACTCCTGAAAAATCTCTCTGGATGACCTCTGAGATCCATCATCGACAATTATTATTTCAAAATCCCTATACTCTTGAGAGAAAATACTTTCGAGAAGTTCACTCATTTCCTCAGGCCTATTGTATACGGCTACAACTACTGAGAACTTAGCTTTTTTTGTCATCTCCTGACCTTTCAATTTTGTATCCCTTCCTATCTGAATTTATCTGTATTACCAGCTCCGATAAAAATCCAACAAGAAATAATTGTACTCCGATAATGATAGATACGAGTGCAATATAAAATAGTGGCTGATCGGTTACTGGCCTTATTAGTTCCAAAGGTATATTCTCTGATATCTTAGATATTTTCTCATACACAATCCAACCAACTGAAATGAATCCGATGAGAAAGAATAACACACCAAAAAAACCGAAAAAGTGCATCGGTCTCTTCCTAAATCTGTAGACAAAACTTACAGATAACAGATCAAGAAATCCTCGTATAAACCTTTCCATACCAAATTTTGTTTTCCCAAATTTACGCTTATTATGGTTAACAACCTTCTCACCTATATTATTATATCCATTCCACTTGGCAATAAGTGGAATATATCTGTGCATCTCACCGTATAAATTAATAGAATTTATAACCTCTTTCTTATATATTTTAATTCCGCAGTTAAAGTCATTTAATTTAATTCCTGAAAAAATTCTAGTTACCATATTAAAAAACTTCGAGGGAATTGTCTTAGATAGCGGGTCATTTCTTTTCCTTTTCCATCCCGAAACCAAATCAAATTTCTGATCTTTTACCATCTGATATAATGGATATATTTCTTGTGGGTCATCCTGTAAGTCTGCGTCCATAGTTAGAATATAATCACCACTTGATGCTTTAAAACCAGCATCTAGGGCATCTGACTTACCATAGTTTTTACTCATTTTTATAGGGTAAACACAGTTTGATTTTTTTGCAATTCTAGATATCTCTCCCCATGTTCCATCACTGCTGCCATCATCAACTATAATTATTTCATAAACAATTCCTTTACCATCTAAGTTTTCTTTGATAAGATCATACAATGGAGATATAGACTCTTTCTCATCATATGCTGGAATTACAACTGATAAATCTACCTTAGACATTATTTATTGTAATTAATTTTATTTCCCACAACTACACCTTCAACCTTACCCCTCAGAGACCAGTCCATCCAAGGTGAGTTACTAGATTTTGATAAGTTTGTGGACTCATTAAAATCCCAGGAACCGTTCTGATCAAAAATTGTTAGAGAAGCTTTTGATCCAACTTTTATCTCCGGATTATTTATACCCAATATTTTTCTAGGATTGACAGTAAACTTATCTACCAATTTCTCAAATGGAATCTTTCTTGAAATCTCGACGATATTAGAGTAGAATGTTTGCATAGAGATTATCCCGAAACTGGCATTTTCAAATTCACAGTTTTTTGAGTCAATATCTTGGGGCTCATGATTTGAACATATCACGTCAATCGTACCATCAACAATTCCTTCTATTAGAGCATCTATATCTTCTTGTGATCTCAGAGGTGGATCGACTTTATAGTTGGTATTAAAATCTAAAATTTTAGAATCATCCAATAAAAGATTGTACACAGGAACATCACACGTCACAGATAGTCCTCTCTTTTTAGCATCTCTTATAAGATTTACTGATTCCTTTGTTGATATCCCTGAAAAATGAATTTTTCCACCTGTATACTCTAGAATTGACAGTTCTCTGTTAACCCCTATTGTCTCAGATATATAAGGAATCCCTCTTAAGCCTAAGATATCACTATTTATTCCTTCATTAACGAGTCCATTAGAAATTCCACTATCTTTCGGTCTAGAGATATATACGGCATCTATCTGCTTAAGATATAGAAGTGAATTTAATGTTAATTCTGAGTTTTCTTCAGTTGAATACGAATCAGAAAATGCAGCTGCTCCAGCCCTGTGCAAATCAATTAGATCATTCATCTCTGACCCTTTGAAGTCTTTAGTTATTGCAGCAGACGGATAGATAGTGCACAAATCATTAAGAGACTTCTCTTTGATGTAAGTAATATCGTTCTTTGTCTGAATCACAGGATTGGTATTAGGTGTTAATAAGACTTCGACGAAGCCAGAGTTAACGGCGAGATTTACTCCAGAAATTAAATCTTCTTTGTATTCAAATCCGGGATCACAGAAGTTGGAATTAAAATCAAACCAACCGACTGAAACCATTTTAGAATCAAAATCTATCGACTTAACACCTTTTTGAGAAATTTTGGTTTTTGAGATCTTTTTTATGACTCCATTAGAACCAATGAGAATATTAACTTTTGAATTAAAAAATTTTGATGTTGGATCAGATACTATTAAAGAATTCAGCAGTAATGACATCAATCGCAAATTTAGGCAAAACTAAAAGATATTTAATACAGAGTGAAATTTAATTTACTAAAACGGTTTCTTCCCTATCTGGGCCCAAAGAAATTAGATTGATATTGACACCTACATTATCCTCTATAAATTTTATATACTTCCTGAAATTATCTTCTAAATCAGAAAAATTTCTTGAACTATTAGTCTTTGATGTCCATCCATTAAAAGTTTTATATACAGGTTTTATATCTTCTGAATCAACCGATGAAGGAAAGTAGTCAATCTCCTTGCCATTATATATATAACCAACACAAATTTTGACCGTATCAAAATCTGATAATACATCAGCCTTCATCATATATAAATGTGTAACACCATTGAGCATTATTGAGTATCTAAGAGCAGGCAAATCAAGCCACCCGCATCTTCTTGGTCTTCCGGTAGTGGAACCGAACTCATTGCCATTCTTACCTATTCTCTTACCATCTTCATCAAATAATTCTGTCGGGAAAGGTCCTGCTCCAACTCTCGTACAGTATGCCTTAAAAATACCAAAAACATCTCCTACCTTTTTCGGTGAAATTCCCAGACCCACACAAGCTCCTGCGGTAGTAGTATTAGAAGATGTGACAAATGGATAACTACCAAAATCGATGTCTAGAAGTGTACCCTGCGCACCCTCAGCAAGAATTTTATTTCCTTTTGAGAGATTATTGTTAATTAAGTATTCGGTATCAGTAATTTTAAATTCAGATAAAAATTCAATAGCATTAAAAAAATTTTTTTCCTCTTTCTTAAATTCCTGTGAATAATGTCCTTCTAAATAAGAATCATGAAAAGACTTTTGATTTTCATATTTCTTGACAAAAGATGGAGATAAAACATCTCCTACTCTTAACCCATGTCTTCCAATTTTATCTTGATATGTAGGTCCTATTCCCTTTAGTGTTGATCCTATTTTTTTTGACCCTTTACTTTCCTCAAGGACTCTATCCAGTAGTCTATGCACAGGAGATATAAGTTGAGCTTTGTTAGAGATTGACAAAATTGATTTAAGGTTTATTTTAAATTTTTCCTCAATAGACTTAACCTCATTCATAAATATTACTGGATCAAGAACTACACCATTACCTATAACATTGTGTTTATCATCCCTAAATATACCTGAAGGGATTTGATGAAGGACATGCTTTTTCCCATCGAATTCAAGAGTATGACCAGCGTTTGGACCACCTTGAAATCTGGCTATATAGTCATAATTAGGAGCAAGAAAATCAACAATCTTTCCTTTACCTTCATCACCCCACTGCAAACCTAACAATACATCAACTGGCATCTATTTCTTTTTTTTTTCACCAAAAAAATATAGTGAATGACTATTAATTTTTACATTAAACATTTCCTCTACTGTGTTCTTAATTGATTGTATTCTAGGATCACAAAATTCAATAATTTCGTCGTTATTCAGAATAACGTGATCATGCTGTCTGAATCCAAAAGATTTTTCAAACAAAGCAATATTGTCTTTAAACACATGACGGGTCACTAACTCTATACTAACAAGTAAATCAAGTGTATTATATATTGTTGCTCTGCTAACTCTATATTTTTTATTAATCATCTTAGAGTATAACTCATCGGCAGAAAAATGCTTTTCAAACGAGTAGATTTGATCAATTATAGCATACCTCTCTGGAGTTTTCCTTAATCCCTTTATTTCAAGATGCTTATTGAGTATCTTTTTTACTTCATCAAGAATAACTGCTTTATCCATTTTTATATTCTACTCTGTTTACTTTGTCAACATTAGGAACCCTTTGTAATTTCTTAATCAATTTAGATAATTGCAAGGTATCAGAAACAAATAAATCAATCTTTCCTTTAAAAATTCCATCTTTAAGATCTACATTTATTGATTTCATGTTAACTTTTAGTTGAGATGATATAATCTTTGTAACATCATCAATCACACCTACTCTATCCGTTCCCACAATATTAAGAGATGATACCATGTGCTTTTTAGTTTTTGAATACCAATTGGCTCTAACAATTCTGTATGCGTATTTAGATAAAAGTTCTGGAGAGTTTTTACAATTTGTTCTGTGTACTGTTATACCTTCATTAACTGTAACAAAACCAAATATGTCATCTCCGGGAATTGGGTTACAGCACTTAGAAAAAGAATATTTTATATTTTCTTTTTTACCTTCAAATTCAATTAATTTTTCTCCCGATACAATAGATTCTGATTCAGAATCTGATTTACCTATGTCTAATTCAATAAGCGTTTTTTTTGATTTAGTTTTAACCTCTTTGAGGTGATCAAGATATTCTTTTATTTTTATTAGATTAAAAGTACCTTCAGCGATATCGTAATAGAATTCAATTATACTTTTATATTGAAAATAGCTTGCAACTTTAGAAATATTCTCATCAAAATTTAACTTTAATTGCTTGAATTTCCTTTTGATTAAATCTTTTCCCTGGTTTGAAAAATTTTTTCTCTGTCTATTTAAATTGCCTTTGATTGCAGACTTGGCTTTTGAAGTTACTACCTTATTTATCCAATCTTCAGAAGGTTTTTGTTTAGAAGAAGTGATTACATGTACCTGATTACCACTTTTAAGCTTATGATTGATTGGAACAAGTTTGTCATCTATTTTCGCTCCCGTACATTTTGATCCTAATTCAGAGTGAATTGAAAACGCAAAATCAAGAACCGTAGAGTCAATTGGTAATGTGATCAAATCACCATCAGGTGTAAAGACAAATACTTCCTCATTATAAAGATTGCCCTTGAAATCATCAATAAATTCCTGAGGCGAGTAATTTTTCTGACCTATAAGGTCTCTGATTGAGCTTATCCAATTATCAAACTGAGAATCATTTTTTAATTTTTCTTTGTATTTCCAGTGAGCTGCAAAACCTTTTTCAGCTATCTCATCCATTCTTTTAGTCCTAATTTGTACTTCCACCCATTTCCCAGTATTACTCATAACCGTTGTGTGAAGAGATTCATAACCGTTTGTTTTAGGAGTTGCTATCCAGTCTTTTAATCTATCCGGGTTTGGCTGATAACAGTCTGTCACACAAGAATATGCCTGCCAGCATTCTGTTTTTTCGTTCTCTATATCAGAATCAAGAATAATTCTAATCGCAAAAATATCATAGATCTCCTCAAAGTCTAAATTCTGAATTTTCATCTTATTATTTATTGAATATATAGATTTTGGCCTTCCGATAATTTTATATTTTAGTTTGAAATTGGATAGTTTATTTTTTATTGGCCTAATGAAAGATCTTATAAACTTATCTCTTGAGGCCTTCCCCTCTTTAATTTTTTTATATATTAACCTGTAATTTTTTTTATCAGTATACTTTAAATACAGATCATCCAACTCAGATTTAATAGAGTATAATCCAAGCCTATGAGCTAAAGGAGAATATATGTAAATTGTTTCTGAAGAAATCTTTAACTGGGCACTTCGAGACATGCTGTCAAGAGTTCTCATATTATGTAGTCTATCTGCCAATTTTATAAGTATAACTCTCATGTCATCAACAAGAGTAAGTAGCATTTTTTTAAAATTTTCAGATTGAATAGAAGATCCAGGGCTTAAAACTCCAGAAATTTTTGTGAGACCATCACAAATATTAGCAACATTTTTTCCAAACTTTTTTTCAATAAAAGCTATCGTCAATTCAGTATCTTCAACTACATCATGTAAAAGTGCAGCAATTATTGCGGTTGTCCCTAAACCTATTTCTTGTACACATATTTGAGCAACACTAATGGGATGGATTATGTAGGGTTCTCCAGATTTTCTCCTCATATTTTTATGGGCTTCCAAAGAAATTCTGAACGCTTTCTTTATATCTGATGAGTCAGAGCTTGAAATAACAGATTTTGAGTGCCTTAATAGTTTTCTATAGGCTCGCAAAATAAGTTTATTATCCTTTTCTTCTAAGGAAACATTATCCACTTTCTTCATATTTATAAAGATAATTTAATTTCTCATTAAAATAATTTATTTCTAGATTTGCAGACTTAAAATATAAGCGGATGTGGCGAAATTGGTAGACGCACTAGATTTAGGATCTAGCGCCGCAAGGCATGGGGGTTCGAGTCCCTCCATCCGCACAAATAAATTAATATTTTGAAAATAACAAAATCAAAAATTTCGAAAACTGAGTCAAACATTAAAATTTTACTTGAAAAAGAAGACTATGTAAATCAGTTTGATTCCAGACTAAAAGATCTCAAAAAAAAGGTCAACTTAAAAGGTTTTCGAACAGGAATGGTTCCTGTTCAACTTTTAAAAAATATGTACGGGAAAGCTGTTCTTCTCGAAGAAGTGAATAAAATTATTAGTGAAAAAATTAATAAATATATAAAAGATGAAAAAATAAAAATTATTGGAGAACCTATTCCACAAGAAAACAAAATTGATGAAATTAAAATCAATGAAATAGACTCATTTACGTTTAATTTTAAAGTGGGACATTTAAGTGATTTTAATTTATCTTCATTTAACAAAAGCTTAAAATACACTTTGAATACCATCAAAATTGATAAAAAAACAATCGATGAGACTATAGATACTCTTAAAGTTCAATATGCTGATGTAAATAACCTTAAAGAAGTAACAGCAAAATCTTCAGTCTATTCAGAAATTTTTCATACTGACAAACCCAAGAAGGGGTTACTTGACTTAGAAAAGTTAAATAATGCTGAGTCAAAAAAGATAATAGGTAAAAAAGTTAAGGATAAGGTTAAAGTAAATATTAAAAAACTTGCAAATAATAACAAAGACACACTCTCACATATTTTAGGAGAACCTACTGAACTAAAAGACTGTGCAGAAACTGTTGAAATAATAATTGAAAATATTATAGAGAGATCCCCAGCAAAATTAACTCCAACATTTTTTGATAAAATCTTCGGTACAGGAAAAATCAAGACAATAAAAGAATTTAATGCAGAGATTAAGAAATCAATTGAATTCAATTACATGAGAGAAAGTGAATATCTTTTAAATAAGACTATTGAAAAAGACTTACTTAAAAAAAATAAAATTGAAGTGCCTGAAGTCTATGTCAAAGACTGGATCAAAAAAAATAATGATGAAGAAAATACAAAAAAATTACTAAATGAACAGTTTGAAGAATATTGTAACCAAATAAGGTGGTCATACATAGTGGATGATATAATTGATGCGAATAAGATAAAAATTGATAATAGTGAAATAGAAGAGATGGCTAAACAACAGATACAACATCAACTTCAATCTTCAGGAATGCAAAACGTAACTAAAGATATTGATAAGTTTGTTGATAATTATCTAAAACATAATAAGGGTGAAAATTATCTTAAAATTTTTAATCAATTAAAATCAAATAAAGTTTTTAATCATATTAAAGAAAAGGTCACTATTATAAAAAAATCAATAACATTTGATAAATTTAAGTTATTAGCAAATAATATTTAGATAATGGATAAGAAAGAGTTAAGAAAATATTTAGTTAAGGACAAAAATATTAATGGGCTTACTTTTGATAAGTATGTTGAAAAAGTGGAAAGCATGACTAGAGCAGTTATTGAAGAAAGGCCCACAAATTTTAGAGAAATAGACGTTTTTTCTAGACTTATAATGGACAGAATAATTTTTCTTGGTATGGGCATAGAAGAAAACATATCAAATATAATTACAGCTCAACTGTTATTTCTGGAATCAACCGATTCTAAAAAAGATATCTTACTATATATAAATAGTCCTGGTGGATCAGTATATGCAGGACTTGGAATCTACGATACTATGCAATATGTCTCTCCTGATGTTGCAACTATATGTACGGGTATGGCTGCCTCAATGGGTGCTGTATTATTATCTGGTGGAACTAAGGGGAAAAGATCTGCTCTCAAACATGCAAGGATGATGATTCATCAACCAAGTGGTGGAATGCATGGTCAATCCACTGATATGGAGATAACACTAAAACAAATGCAGGATTTAAGAAAAGACTTGTATAATATTCTATCACTTCATACTGGCAAAACATATGAACAAATTGAAAAAGATTCTGATAGAGATAAGTGGATGAGATCTGAAGAAGCTAAAGATTACGGAATTATTGATGAAGTTTTAGTCAGGAAAAAGTCATAATCTAGCACCAATCAAATTTGATACCTCTAAAGAAGAGTCCTT
>JAYZHZ010000026.1:0-12056 GCA_036166035.1 Bacteroidota bacterium | reverse complement strand
AGAATTAACTTTTATTAAACTAATATCAACTATTCTATCATTAATTATATCTAATCCTGTAGTCTCAATATCAAATACAACTATTGGTTTACTTATTATCATTTAATTTTTTCAATTTTATATCCATCAAAATTACCAGATGACATAAATAATTTATTGTAATTAAGATAAATTTTCTTTTTTAATAAAACTTCTAATGAGGGTATATTATTTACCAGAAAAAGCTTATCAGTGTTAAAAAATTTTCTCATTTCTATTTGGCTAATTTTTTTAAATTTCCTTTTTTGAATAATTTTTTCTGAAAAGTAAATTATTGATGTATCTGAATTCTTTAATGTGTCTCTATATGTAGTTAAAAATTCAGTGCTAAAACTGCTAGAACTATGTAGCTCATAAACTACTAAAAGATTTTTGGAGTATTGATTTTTAACTGCATTTACTGTTGATTTTAATTTTGAAGGTGAGTGTGCAAAGTCTTTAAAAATTTTAATTTTATTATCATAAATAATTTCTAATCTTTTTTCAGGTAAAGTGTATGACTGTATTGCTTTGTAAAATTTTTTTCTATTTATTCCAACTTGTTCACATACTAGTTTGGCACCAGCAATATTTTGCATGTTATGTCTTCCAAAAATTTTCAATTTTATATCATTTCCTTTCTCATTTTTAATAATCGAATAATTATTTATAACTTTAAATTTTTCTTCATTAAAAGGCTTCAAAATAGTTTCTTTATTTGAATGTTTTTGAAGGATTTCATTAATATTATTATCTTTTTCATAGTATATAATTTCCCCACCTTTAGGTGTTAATTCAACTAATTCAATAAATTGTTTTTTGTATTTTTTTATGGAATTAAATACATTAAAATGATCCCATTCTATACCATTAATTAGAACTACATGATGTTCGTATTTTAGAAATTTCGGTTTATTGTCTAAAGGACTTGTTAAATATTCATCTCCTTCTATTATAATTAAAGGATTATTGGACAAATTAATATTACTTTTAAATCCATTTACTTTTGCTCCAACTAGATAATCAAATTTAATTTTATTGAATTTAAGAACATGCATTATTATAGATGTAATTGTGGTCTTTCCATGACTTCCTGCAATTACAATTCTATGTTTGTTTTCAGAAAGTTTCCTGATAAATTCAGGGTATGAGTAAATAGGTATTTTGTTTTTTTTTGCTTCTGATAATTCTATATTATTTTTATTTGTATGCATACCGGTTATAACAAAATCCAAATCTTTTGAAATATTACTTTTATAATAGCCATATTTTTTAGGAAGTAAATTGTATTTTTTAAGATTTGATTTTGATGGATCATATATTATATCGTCACTTCCAGATACTTGGTTTTTATTAATTTTTAGATTTATAGCTAAATCATGCATTATACTACCACCTATAGATATAATATGAATTTTACTTTTTTTAATCAAATGCATGAAGTCAAAATTATATATATTTCATCCCCACACAAACAATATTTAAATAAGTTTAATTTTGTTGATAACATATGGAAAAGTATAAGGTTTTTTAATATAACTACTTCTAATTTTTTTATAGGTTTGTCAAAATATTTTAAGTGAAAGAAAGTAAAAGTTATATTCCAAAAACTTCTAGAGATGGCATTAATATTAATAAAAATTTAGATCTCGGAAAATTACCTCCACAAGCTTTAGATTTGGAAGAATCTGTACTAGGAGCTCTTATGTTAGAAAAGGATGCGTTGACAGATGTAATAGATATACTAAGGCCTGAAAATTTTTATAAAGATGCTAATAAAGAGATTTATCAAGCAATAATTGATCTTTTTAACAATTCTGAACCAGTAGATTTACTTACAGTAACTGCCCAATTGAAAAAAAATGGTAAACTTGATTTTGTTGGGGGCTCTTATTATGTATCACAACTTACAACTAGAGTTAATTCAGCTTCAAACATAGAGTATCATTCAAGAATTATATTGGAGCAATCAATAAAAAGACAGTTGATTGAAGTATCTGGTGAAGTTCAAAAGGAAGCATATGAAGATACTACTGATGTATTTGATTTATTAGATAATACTGAACAGTCACTTTTTGATATTTCAGAATCTCATATAAGAAAGAACTACTCTCAAGTTAAGGGTTTAATGAAAGAAGCAATTGATGAGTTAGAAGCAAAAAAATCAAGAAAGGATGGTATAACTGGTGTTCCCTCTGGTTTTATTGATTTAGATAATATTACTTCAGGTTGGCAAAAATCAGATCTTGTAATCATTGCTGGAAGGCCATCAATGGGTAAAACAGCATTGGTTTTATCAATGATGAGAAATGCTTCCATAGATCATAATATGCCCGTCGCTATTTTTTCTTTAGAAATTTCATACCATCAAATTGTAAATAGATTAATTTCATCTGAGGCAGAACTTGATAGTGACAAAATTAAAAAAGGAAATTTGAAAGATTATGAATGGCAACAGCTTTTGCATAAGACAGATCAATTAAACAATGCTAAAATTTTTATAGATGATACCCCTGCATTGAGTATTCTTGAGTTAAGAGCAAAATCCAGAAGACTTAAGTCGCAGCATGACATCCAATGTATAATAGTTGATTATCTACAGTTGATGACAGGAGAATATGGTAAATCTTCAGGTAATAGAGAACAAGAAATTGCATCTATTTCAAGATCACTTAAAGCTATAGCAAAGGAATTAAATATACCAGTATTAGCATTATCTCAATTAAGTAGAGCAGTTGAAACTAGAGGTGGTGATAAAAGGCCAGTTCTTTCTGATTTAAGAGAATCTGGTTCAATAGAGCAAGATGCAGATATGGTTATATTTATTTATAGAGCTGATAGATATGACATTAATGAAGATGAAGATGGAAATTTAACTGCAGGTGTTGCTGAAATATTATTACGTAAGAACAGAAATGGTCCCACTGGTAAAGTTAAGCTCAAATTTATTGAAAGATTTGCTAAGTTTGCAGATATGTCAACTCTTGATGATAACGAAGTAAAAAAATTTCAGAGTAAGGCAAATAATGGTTTTGACTCAAATAAAAAAGATCCTTTTTAAATTATGAGAATATTGGTGTGTATTTCTTGTGTTCCAGATACCACTTCAAAAATATCTTTTATTGATAGTAAGAAATTTGATTCAAATGGTGTTCAATACATAATTGGACCTTATGAAGATTATGGTCTTGCAAGAGCAGTAGAACTTAAAGAAAAAGATAAGTCTATTGATATAAGTATTTTAAATGTTGGGTTAAAAGATAATGATCCATTGTTAAGAAAAGCTCTAGCAATTGGAGCAGATAGAGCATATAGGATTAATTCTGAAGCAACAGATTCATTATCAGTCGCCAAACATATATCAAGTTTTTTAAAAAAGAATAGTTTTGATTTAATATTGATGGGAAAAGAATCAATAGATTATAATTCAGGACTTGTTCATCATATGGTTGGATCTATTTTAAAAATTAATTCTTTTTCCCCTGTAGGTTATCTAGAATTAGATAATGATCATGTAGTTATTAAGAAAGAAACTGATGAAGGTATAGAAAAAATTAAAGCTAAAATACCAGTTATTCTTGGCTGTCAGGAGCCAATAGCAGAATGGAAAATTCCAAATATGAGAGGAATTATGAATGCGAGAACAAAAGAATTTAAAGTTCTAGAACCTGAGTTATTTGATTCAAAAATTAGTTTTGAAAATTATAACATCCCTGAAAAGAGAGGTGATGTTAAGTTGTTTGAAATGGATAATATTAATGAATTAATTTCAGAATTAAATTTAAATAATTTGTAATGCCAAGTCTAGTATTTCTTGAATTTAGTAAAGGTAAAATTAAAGATGTTAGTAAGCAGGCTATAACTGTTGCTAATGAGTTAGGATCCTCAGTTTTAGGTATAACAGATTCAAAGGATTATAATTATATAGATTCTTTGGGAGAATTTGGTTTAGATAAAGTATATTCAATTTCTAATCTAGATATTGTTGATTCCTATATTGAAGTTATTAAAAATGAAGGAATAAAAACTTTTATTTTATCTAGTTCAAATAGGTCAAAATATATTTCTTCTTTATTATCTATAAAATTAGATATCCCTGTTATTCCAAATATTCTAAGTGTTCCCTCTATTAATAATAAGATAAGATTGAAATCTTCTATTTTTACTGGAAAAGCTGATGTTGATATAAGTGTTAAATCCGATTCTTGTATTTTTATTATTAATAAAAATATTATTGGTTTTAAATCATTTAATAAAAAAGTAGAGTTGGTAAAATGTGATGTAGAATATAAGGAAACTGAATTTGAGATTATTAATAAAAATAAAATTGAAGGGGATATTTTATTGAGTGAGGCTGATATTGTGGTTTCTGCTGGAAGAGGACTTAAAGGTCCTGAAAATTGGAAAATGATTGAAGATTTAGCTAAAAAACTAGGTGCTGCGACAGCCTGTAGTAAGCCTGTCTCTGATGCTGGTTGGAGACCTCATCATGAACATGTCGGGCAGACAGGTATAAAAGTCTCTCCAAATTTATATTTTGCTATTGGCATATCTGGTGCAATTCAACATTTAGCTGGAGTAAATTCATCAAAAACAATTGTAGTAATAAATAACGATCCAGAAGCTCCTTTTTTTAAATCAGCAGATTATGGTATAATTGGAGATGCTTTTGAAATAGTCCCTAAAATAATAGAAGCTTTAAAATAAAATATGAAAAAAATAAAACTTAAAATTTTAGGTTTATCATCAAGTGTAGATACTCAAACTGGCTCTTTTGCTCTTGTGCTTAAGGAAATAAATGGAGAGAGAAGATTACCTATAATAATTGGAATGTTTGAGGCTCAATCTATAGCAATGGAAATTGAGAGAATTGTTCCTAATAGACCAATGACTCATGACCTATTTAAGTCATTGTCAAAAAAATTAAATTTTTCTGTTAATGAGATTGTTATTACTGATATAAAAGATGGTGTCTTTTTCTCTAAAATAAATATGACAGATTCAAAGAAAAAGCTTAGTATTGATTCCAGACCTTCAGATGCTATTGCTATTGCAATTAGATTTAAAGCAAATATTTACGCAACTGAAAAAGTATTGACTAATGCTGGTATAATTTTTGATGAAGTAAATGTTGATAAAAAGGTTGAAGATTCTAATCAAAAGGTTAAAACTTTAAAAGATATGTCGGTTAAAGAGTTGAATGATAAATTAACCGTATCTATTTCTGAAGAAAATTACGAGTTTGCTGCTAGAATTAGAGATGAAATTAATAAAAGAAACTAATGGAATTAATAAGATTTTTTATAGGTTTATTTTTTATTCTATTTATTGCCTATTTATTTTCATCAAGTAGGAAAGAAATTAACTGGAAACTTATTTTATCAGGAATATCACTTCAGATAATATTTGCTTTATTAATATCTAATGTTGGTTTTGTTGAAAATATATTTAAAAGTATAAGCGAATTTTTTGTTTTATTGATAGGTTTCTCAAAACAAGGAACTCTATTCTTGTTTCCGGATGCATCATTTAACGGTTTTGCTTTTTCTGCACTTCCTGTTGTTATTCTTTTCTCATCAATAAGTGCATTTTTATATTATTTTGGAATTTTACAGTATGTTGTTAAATCAATAGCATGGGTAATGTCTAAAACTATGCGACTATCAGGTGCAGAATCATTATCCGCAGCTGGTAATATTTTTTTAGGTCAGACTGAGGCTCCTCTACTTGTTAAACCATATATTAAAAATATGACTACTTCGGAGTTAATGTGTCTTATGACTGGTGGTATGGCTACCATAGCTGGAGGTGTTTTTGCTGCATATGTTGCACTATTAGGAGGATCTGATCCAGATGAAAGTATAAAATTTGCAACCATACTATTAACTGCTTCAATTATGAATGCACCAGCTGGTATAGTTATGGCTAAAATCTTCTCTCCAGAGAGCAATAAAAATAAAATAAATCAAAATTTGAATTTGAGTAATGAAGATCTTGGATCAAATGCAATTCATGCATTAGCTAAAGGTGCTTCCGATGGACTTAAATTAGCTTTCAATATTGCTGCTATGCTTTTAGCATTTCTTGCTGTTGTGTATATGTTGAACCATTTTTTATCTTATGTTGGTGATGTTA
The DNA here is from genome assembly GCA_036166035.1 of Bacteroidota bacterium. Classification (GTDB taxonomy): domain Bacteria; phylum Bacteroidota; class Bacteroidia; order Cytophagales; family MED-G16; genus MED-G16. The sequence goes on along the minus strand of JAYZHZ010000026.1, from coordinate 5,903 downwards.
CTAGTCTAAATAATTTAATTCAATCATCTTCTAATGGTCAATTTGATAAACTTTCAATGGAATATATATTAGGACAAATTTTTAGAGTTTTTGCTTTTATGATTGGAATAAGTTGGAGTGAATCTGCTCTAGTTGGTAGTCTTTTAGGACAAAAGTTTGTATTAAATGAATTCATTGCTTATGTCGATCTTTCTCAGATGAAAATTGATGGGGTTTTATCAGAGAAATCAATTATTATTTCTACCTATGCACTTTGTGGTTTTGCTAATTTTAGCTCAATTGCAATTCAGATAGGAGGAATTGGATCAATGGCACCAAGTAGACAAGAAGAAATTTCTAGATTAGGCATTAGAGCTTTAATTGCTGCAACATTGGCTACGTTGCTAACAGGTAATATTGCAGGTATAGTTATGACTTAGTTTTATTATAAAATTTAATTAGACCTTCAGAGGATAAGTCCATATTATTTGATTTTTTACTTTTAATGTTATCATAAACCTTATTTGATATAGACTTACCTAATTCTACACCCCATTGGTCAAAGCTGTTAATATTCCAAATACATCCCTGTAAAAATATTTTGTGTTCATATATAGCTATTAACTTGCCCAAATTATATGGATCAAGTTTTTGAAAAAGAAAAGTATTAGATGGTCTATTTCCCTCAAATGATTTTGATTTAATTAGTAAATTTTTTTCACTATTTTCCTCAGTGTAAGATAGTTCATCTTTTAACTCATCTTCATTTTTACCTTTCATAAGAGCTCTAGATTGACCAATTAGATTTGATATTAATAATTCATGAAGGTTATCTTTTGGATTTAATGAATTTATAAATCCGATAAAGTCACAAGGAATTATTTTTGTTCCTTGATGAATTAATTGAAAGAATGCATGTTGACCATTTGTACCAATATCACCCCAAATAATTGGTCCCGTTTGATGATCAGATATAGTTGAATTTTTTAATGTTCTTTTCCCATTACTTTCCATATCTAACTGTTGTAAATATGACGGGAAATACTTTAAATATTCATCATATGGAAAAACTGCTTGAGTTTCGCAACCATAAAAATTATTATATAGAATGCCTATTGAAGCAAGTATAAAGGGTATGTTTTTTTCAAATGGTTGATTAATAAAGTGTTTGTCTATATCATTTGCACCATCAAGCATTTTATTAAAATTATCATATCCAATTTTTATAGCAATAGGTAATCCCACTGAGGACCATAATGAGTATCTTCCACCTACCCATTCCCATAGCTCAAAAATATTATTATTATCAATTCCAAAATCATTAGCCTTTTCCTTATTGGATGTTATGGCAAAGAAATGTTTTTTTATTGTTTCTTGTTCTTTAGAATAATTTAGAAACCATTTTTTGCAAACCTCACCATTTTTTATAGTTTCTATTGTACCAAAGGATTTTGAAGAAATTAAAAAAATTGTTTCTTCATGATTTAATCTATTTAAAATATTAGATGAGGCAGATGGATCTATATTAGAAATAAATTCAATATTTAAATTTTTATTAGAATAATAATCTAGGGCAGAACAAACCATCTTAGGCCCTAAGTCAGAACCACCAATCCCTACATTAACTATGTTTCTTATTGTTTTTCCAGAGTATCCTTTTAATAATCCAGAATTTATTTTATGACTAAATAATTTTATATTATCTAAGCTTCTTTTTATATGATTCTCATAAAGTTTTTTTGTGTGATCATTATAACTGCCTCTAAGTAGAGGATGTAAAACTGCTCTTTTCTCAGTTAAATTAATTTTATCTCCATTAAATAAAGATTTTATTTTATGATTTATGTTTATTTCACTAAACATTTCTTTAAAATAATCCAAAATAACAGAGTCAATATGGTTTTTTGAGTAATCAAAAAGTAAACCATCTGACTCAATAGAAAAGTTTTTAAATCTGTTTTTATCACCAATAAAAAAATCATTTAATGTTTTAGTAGAATTATTTTTTAAATAATTACTTAAAGATTTCCAAGATTTTAATTTATTAAACTTATGCATACTTATTTTCTATTTCATTAATTTCTTTCTCAGCTAATAGTGATAGTTTCTTCTCGTTATTTTGATTTTTGTCGGACAGGCTAAAATAAAATTTAATTTTAGGTTCAGTACCTGATGGTCTAATAGTTAATCTGTGATTATTTTTTGTGATAAACTGCAATACGTTTGATTTACTTTTGATTATTGAATTAGTTTCAATTTTATTATAGTCAATAATTTTTGAGGTTTTATCGTTAAAAATATACTTTGGAGGATTATTTCTAAATTCACTCATTATTTTATTTATTTTTTTCTTTCCTTTTACTCCATCTAATTTTATTGTATGCAATTTTTCAAAATAGAATCCATATTTTTTATATATAAAATTAAGAAAGTCAGTTAAATCCTCATTTTTATTTTTACACCAGTTAGCTATTTCGCAGATAATTGCTGATGAAATTACTGCATCTTTATCTCTTACAAAATCATCAACTAAATACCCATAACTTTCTTCACACCCAGCAATAAACTTTTCATTAGGTTTTTCTCTAATTAATTGTGCTATATACTTAAATCCAGTAAGTGTAGAGTAACATTTAACGTTGAATTCATTGCAAATCTTTTCTATCAAATGGGATGTTACTATTGTTTTAGCAACAAATGAATTATTGTAAAGTGTATTTTTTTCCTTCTTTTTTAAAAGTGTATAATAAATAATTATTGATGCTAGCTGATTTCCATTTAAAGTAATACATCTATTATTTTTTCTTATGACAACACCAACTCTATCAGCATCTGGATCAGTAGCTAGAAGAATATCGGATTTAGTTTTAATTAAATCTTTGATTCCCTCGGATAATGCATTTTCATCTTCTGGATTAGGAGAGGTGACTGTTGGAAAATTTGGATTTGGAGATTCTTGACTTTTTGTTATAGTGAAGTTTTTGAATCCAAAAACTCTCAAAGCATTTGGAACTTGAGTTATTCCTGTTCCATGTAATGGTGTGTAAACAATTTTTAGATTACTCTCTTTATTGTTTATCATGGAAAGATTCTTGATCTTATTAAGATAACTTCTGTCAATTTCTTTACTGATAATCTTTATCAAATCTTGATTTTTATCCGTATTTATATCATCAATATTATTAAGTTTATTGACTTCATAAATTATTTTATTATCATGAGGATAAGTTATTTGACCACCATCTTCCCAATAAACCTTATATCCATTATATTCTTTAGGATTATGAGATGCAGTTATTACTATTCCACAATTACAATTTAATTTTCTTACTGCAAAGGATAACTCTGGTGTAGGTCTTAGTTCTGGAAAAATATAAGACTTAATGTTATTTGAAGAAAAAATTATTGCTGATTGCGTTGCAAAATCTTTACTAAATTTTCTGCTATCGTATGCAATTGCAACACTTATATTATTTTCAAATTTTTGTTTTAGATAATTTGATAATCCTTGAGTAGCAAAACCAATTGTATAAATATTTATTCTATTTGTTCCAATACCTATTTTTCCCCTCATGCCACCTGTTCCAAATTCAAGCTTCTTATGAAAAGACTCAATTAATTCCTCTTGATTTTTTTTATTAAGAAGAACTTTAATTTTCTTCTTATCTACTGAATGAATTGGATAAGTTAACCATTTCTCAGCTTCTTTTCTACTTTGATAAAGAAGTGAATTAGTATCATTTTGCATTATTAATATCCTAGTTTTATTCTAACTCTTTCAAGAACTTCTTGAGCGATTATCTTAGCCTTCTTCTCGCCAATCTCTAAAACAGAATTTAGGTGATCATAATTTTTAATTAGATCAAAATATTTTTCTCTTGGTTTTCTAAATTTTTCTAAAATTAAATTTTGTAATTCTTTTTTAGCATCTCCATAACCAAATCCACCACTTTTATATTTTTTTCTCATTTTAATTATTTGATCATCTTTAGCTAAAAGAGCATAAATATTAAAAATATTACACTCTTCAGGATTTTTCTTATCATCAATTCCTTTACTGTCTGTAACTATTGACATTATTTGCTTTTTAAGTATTTTTTCTTCGGAAAAAATATCTATTGTATTATTATAAGTTTTACTCATTTTCCTTCCATCTATTCCAGGTATAGTCATCACTTTATCATCTAATTTACATTCAGGTATAACAAAAGTCTCTCCATATTGATGGTTGAATGATTTAGCAATATCTCTAGTTATTTCTAAATGTTGTTTTTGATCTTTTCCAACAGGAACTATGTCTGCGTCATAAAGTAAAATATCGGATGCCATTAAAACCGGATACGTAAAAAGTCCAGAATTAACACTGGATAAATTTTCAGATTTGTCTTTAAATGAATGAGAATTAGAGAGCATAGGGAAGGGTGTAAAACAATTTAAATACCATGTTAGTTCACATACTTCAGTGATTTTAGATTGCCTATAAAAAAAATTATTTTTATAGTCAAATCCCATTGATATCCATGCGGCAGCTACTGATAATGTGTTTTCATGTCTTAATTTTGAATCTTTAATATTTATTAATGAATGAAGATCAGCTATGAAAAAAAGAGATTCATTTCCAGAATTTTTCGATAATTCTACAGATGGTTCTATTGCACCTAATATATTTCCAAGATGTGGTTTTCCTGAACTTTGAATACCAGTTAATATTCTTGCCATATTAGCCTTAAAATTAATTGAATTGTTTAATTGATGAACTATAATTATTTATATATTTTTGAATCTAATGAAAAATTATAGTTTAGCAAGTTTACTTTTATTTTTTGTTTTAACTTCTTTTTCTCAGAAGCCTAATATTTCATTTGAAGAAAGTGAACATAACTTTGGGGATATTGAAGAAAAAGGCGGAAAAGTTTCCCATAAGTTTATGTTTACTAATAATGGGAAAAATCCATTGAGAATTTTATCTGTGAAACCTTCCTGTGGATGTACAACGCCTGATTGGACAAAAGATGAAATCAAACCTGGTAATCAGGGCTATATAATTGCAGAATATAATCCTAAAGGTAGGCCAGGTGTTTTTAGAAAGTCATTATCAATAGTTACCAATGATAATCAGAGAGCTTTGATTTTTATTAAAGGGAAAGTTATTAAATAATATTTTCTTCTTTTTTACCATTTTTTCTTATCTTAAAGATTGGTTAACAACATTATATAGTGAGAACTTTTATTTTAATATTATTATTATCGTTTCCATTTTTGTCTTTTTCTCAGGAAGGGTTTCCTTTAAATGGAGTTGAGGACAATAGAGAAAATTACTATGCGTTTACAAATGCTAAAATATTTGTTGATTATAAAAATGTTATTGAAAGTGGAACTTTAATTATAAAAAATGGAAAAATTATTTCAGTTGGAAAAGATATTGATATTCCAGATGGGGTAAGAACATTTGACTTAAATGGTAGTTATGTATATCCTTCATTTGTTGACTTATATACTGATTATGCAATCGTAAAAAATAAAAGAGGTTCAACACCTGGAAACTGGATGTCCAGTTATACAAATCCTCAAATGATTTCAAATAAAAATGGTCCTTTTTCTTGGAATGAGTCAATAAGGCCGGAATATAATAGTGTAGAAAATATCAAATTGGATGAAAAAAGATCAAAAACAATGAGAAAAGAAGGCTTTGGATCTGTTGTTTCCCATAACATGGACGGAATTATAAGAGGTACCGGAACTTTTTTGTCATTATCTGATGATGTAAATCAAAAAATTGTATTGAAAGATAAGTCTACATTTCATTTCTCATTTACTAAGGGTTCTACCTCTCAAAATTATCCGAATTCACTAATGGGTGCTGTAGCATTGCTAAAGCAATCATTTTATGATGCTGATTGGTACAAAAACAATGAGGGAAAAAC
>JAYZHZ010000025.1:0-4150 GCA_036166035.1 Bacteroidota bacterium | reverse complement strand
TATTGTCCTTCCTATAACATCAATTTTAAAAACCTCATTATTATTTAAACTATACGTAATGGTATCTGTTATCATTGAAGCTTTGCCAGCATTAAATACTCCAAGAGAAACCAAATAGTCTATTCTTTCTCCAGGAATTGGTTTAAAATTTTGAGAAAATGTACCCAATGGTATTAAAAAAACTATAATTATTAACAGTAATCTTAACAAATGATTTTTTTTAATTCTAAGTAAGTATAGTCGCAAAAATATTAAAATATGAGGATCTAACTAGTTATATTTGAACATCTTTAAGTTAAAATTTATTAAATTTTACTAAAAATATTAGTATTAATTTAAATTACTACTTATTTTAGTAAAAATTATAAAAACAATGAAAGAAACGAAAGAAAAATCAAAAGCACTCAATTTAGCAATCGAAAAACTGGAAAAAACATACGGTCAAGGTACCATAATGAAATTAAGTGATGAAAATATCGTTAAAATACCTAGCATACCTACAGGATCATTAAGTCTAGATATAGCGCTAGGAATCGGCGGTCTTCCACAAGGAAGAGTTGTAGAAATATTTGGACCAGAATCATCAGGAAAAACAACCTTATCAATGCACTGTATTGCAGAAGCACAAAAAAAAGGAGGAATAGCAGCATTCATTGATGCTGAACACGCATTTGACAAAACATACGCAGAGAAATTGGGCATAGACACTGAGAACCTTTTAATTTCACAACCTGATAATGGGGAACAAGCGCTTGAGATAACAGAACAACTTATAAGATCTAATGCCATTGATATTATAGTAATAGATTCAGTAGCCGCATTAGTTCCAAAAGGAGAGATTGAAGGTGAGATGGGTGATAGCATGATGGGCTTGCAAGCAAGGCTCATGTCACAGGCACTTAGAAAGCTTACAGGCGCTATCCATAAGTCTGGATGTGTGTGTGTTTTTATTAACCAACTAAGACAAAAAATTGGAGTGATGTTTGGGAATCCTGAAACTACAACAGGTGGAAACGCATTAAAATTTTATTCTTCAGTACGATTGGATATTAGAAGAATAGGACAAATTAAAGATAGCCCAGATAATATTATGGGTAATAGAACAAAAGTAAAAGTTGTTAAAAATAAGGTAGCCCCTCCATTTAAAGTTGTTGAATTTGATATAATGTATGGAAAGGGAATATCAAAATCTGGAGAAATTCTTGATCTGGGTGTTGAACTTGAATTAATTCAAAAATCAGGATCTTGGTTTTCATATAAAGGAGAAAAACTAGGTCAGGGAAGAGACTCTGTAAAATTAATTCTTGAGGATAACCCAGAACTTATGAAAGAACTTGAAAATACTATCAAAGAAAAATTAGCTAATTAGATCTTATTGCCTCAACAGGATCAAGGTTAGAGGCAAAAAGAGCAGGAAAAAATCCAGCAAGAATTCCTATAATTGATGAGATTGAAATTCCAAGTATAACGTTTTCTAAAGATATTTGTAGATCAAATGAACCCAAATCAGGGAGAGTTAAAAGAAACACAAAAAATATTCCAAATAAACCACCAAAGACACTGAGAAAAGAAGATTCAAATAAAAATTGCATTAAAATAAAATATTTCTTGGCACCTAGTGATTTTTGCAGACCTATAATTGGAACCCTCTCTTTAACAGAGACAAACATAATATTTGCTATTCCAAAACCTCCAACTAATATTGAAAAACTACCAATTACCCAACCAGCAATACTAACTGTTGCAAATATTGTTGAAACAAATGATGATAAATATTCAGGTCTATTTATAGCAAAATTATCTTCTTCAATAGGTTTTAATCCCCTTTTTGCTCTTAATAGCCCCTTTAACTCATACTCTAAGTTAATTAGACCTGGATCATTATCAGATATACCCTTTATCCTTAATACAGCATTATTTCCCTTCTTACCTACTTTATATATTTTTTTAAAACTATTAAAAGGGATTGACATTTGCCTATCAAAAGAATCACCTCCACCAAATGCTTCACCCTGTTCTTTCTGAACACCTATAATTGTAAACGACTTGCCTTTAATTTTTAGTTGTTTACCTATAGAGTTTTCAGGAGTTTTAAATAAATCTTCCATTATTTTATAACCTATTATAGCAGCATTTGACCCTGTCAGGGTTTCATTCTCTGTAAAAAATCTTCCAGCAACAAAATCCCAATCATTAAAAAACTTATTTTCAAAAACAATTCCATTCAAATTATCTATTGTAGAATTATTATTAAGATATTTAACACTTATACCACCCCTACTAGTAATTATTTCAACAGCTTCAGCGCTATTTAAATTTTCCTTTAGAAATTCATATTCTTTATATATTGGCTCAGGTCTTTTCCAAAATTTCCACCACTCATAACCAGGATTCGTAAAATCCCATGGCCATTTTTCAACTCTTAGATTATCCGTACCTAAAAAACTAAGATTATCTTTTATACTATCTTCTAAAGAATCCACTGTTGACAAGACCGCAATTATTGTAAATATTCCTATTGTTACACCTAAAAGGGAGAGTATGGTTCTAATAGGATTTGCTATAAGTGCTTTGAACGAAAAAATGAAACTTTCTTTTAATAGCCTTAAAAATAATTCCATATATTAAAGGTATGTTAAAACAATTAATTAGTTTTGCAGACCTCAAAACTAAGTTAATTTTATTAAACAAATTATATGAAACTTTCTGAATTTGATTTTAAGTTAGCTTCCACAAGAACAGCAGTACACCCCGCTGAGAATAGAGATGAATCTAGACTGATGGTTATACACAAAAAAACTGGAAAAATTGAACATAAACAATTTAAAGATATCATCAAATATTTTAGTGAAAATGATGTTTTAGTCCTCAACGATACAAAAGTATTTCCGGCTAGACTTTATGGGCAGAAAGAAAAAACTGGTGCAAAGATTGAAGTTTTTCTGCTGAGAGAATTGAATCCCGATTTAAATCTTTGGGATGTTCTTGTAGACCCAGCAAGAAAAATTAGAGTAGGAAACAAATTGTATTTTGGAGATGGAGAATTAGTTGCAGAAGTTATTGATAATACAACATCTAGAGGAAGAACAATTAGATTTATTCCTGAGGATAATGAGAGAGATTTTCATGATATAATTCATGAGTATGGAGAAACACCACTACCAAAACAGATTAAAAGAAAAGTTGATAAAAAAGATGAGGAAAGATTTCAGACAGTTTATGCAAAAAACATTGGTGCTGTAGCTGCTCCTGCTGCTGGACTTCATTTTACAGATATATTGCTTAAAAAACTAGAGTTAAAAGGTGTAAAAATAGTCAGCATTACTTCACATACTGGACTAGGAACATTTAAAGATATAGACGTAGAAGATTTGACAAAACATAAAATGGATTCAGAAAATTATTCAATACCAGAAGAAACTGCAATTCAAGTTAATAAAGCATTAGATAATAATAATAAAATTTTTGCTGTTGGAACATCAAGTATGAAAACATTGGAAACTGCAGTAACTGCAAATAATCAGCTAAAATCTAAATCTGGCTGGACAGATAAGTTTATATTTCCACCATATGATTTCAAGATATGTAGTGCTATGATAACAAACCTGCACTCTCCTAAATCAACACTTTTGATGATGGCCTCAGCTTTTGGTGGTTTTGATTTGGTTATGAAAGCATATAAAATCGCCATAAAGGAAAAGTATATGTTCCATACTTATGGAGATGCAATTCTGATTATTTAATCTTAACATGATAAGAAATATTATCTTAATGGGGGGTGGCTCAGGGGAAAGAATGGATTCTGATATACCAAAACAATTCATAACTATCAATAATATACCATTAATTGCCCACACTTATAACAAACTCAAAACCCTTAGAAATACCAGTTTTTGCATTGTACTTCCCAAAGAGAATTTTTCTTATTGGAGAGATTATATTAGAAAATATATTGATAATGATGTTAAAGTTGTTGCAGGAGGGAGTAGTAGAAACTTATCAGTGAGAAAAGGTGTTGAGTCTGTTGAAGAAAAAATGGGATTAATTGCAATTCATGATGGAGTTAGGCCATTTACTACAACTAAATTTGTAGAGAGACTATTCAAAGAAGCAGAAATAAATGGAAATGCAATACCATTCACAAATTCTA
>JAYZHZ010000024.1:0-4615 GCA_036166035.1 Bacteroidota bacterium | reverse complement strand
GATAAAATAATATATATCTACAGTGTAAAAATTTAAAATATTTTAAATTTAACTACAGTTTTTTTTAATTTTTTAAATATTCTGAAAATACCTTTTTGAATTTATTAACCTTTGGAGATATAACATATGAGCAATACGTATTATTTGGATTTAATTCATAATAATTTTGATGATATTCTTCTGCAGAATAAAAAGAATCAAATTTTTCTATTTGTGTTACTATTGGACTGTTCCAAGAGCCGGATGAATCCAATTTTTTAAGGATATTTTCTGCAAGTTTTTTTTGTTCTAAATCGTGATATAGTATTATTGATCTGTATTGAGTTCCTACATCAGCACCTTGTCTATTTAGTGTGGTTGGATCATGTGTTCTCCAAAAAATTTCTAACAATTCGGCATAAGATATTTTTTCAGGATCATACTTGATGTTTACAACCTCTGCATGATTTGTTTTTCCTGAAGAAACTTCTTGATAAGTAGGGTTTTTTGTATTCCCAGCTGAATATCCAGATTCAACATCTATAACACCTTCAACTAATTCATATATGGCTTCGGTACACCAAAAACAGCCAGAGCCAAAAGTTGCAGTTTTGTAATCCATAATTATGACATTTATAATTAAAAAAAATATTTTCATAATACTAATAACAGTATCTTTTCATTACTTCTTTTGCTTCAATATTATCCAAAGAAGCTGACATTGCAAAGTTTTTACATGCATTCTTATCGTTTTTCATTTTTAGATAAATCATACCTAAAAAGTAGTACGGTTCCGAATTATTTGAATTAAGAGAAATAGATGTTTTATAAGATTTAATGGCATCTAAAAATAATCCTTGATATTGTTGAGACCTTCCAAGTAAGAAATACGCATCATACAAATCTGGATTAATCTTGATTACTTTTTTAGCATATGCTTCAGCATTGATATACTTTTTTTCTCTTATATAATTTACTGAAAGACTCAACATTGCATTTACATTTTCTTTATCAAGATCTAATATTGAGTGATAATCCTTTTCGGCTTTATCATATAACTTTAATTCTTCATAAGATCTTCCTCTTCTATAAAGTGACTTTGTATCATTAGGTTTTAATTTTAGACTTTCAGAATATAATTCTATAGCTTTTTCATATTCTTTTTTAAAATAATATACATCTCCTTCTCTAGATTCTTCTGATGTACAAGAAATAAAACAAAAAATAAACAGAAACTTTTTCATTAATTTGAATTTATAAATTATTTTAGACATACCTAAAAAAAGAATTTGGTATGACTAATATAAAATTATCGAAATCTGAAGAAAATTATTTAAAATCAATATTCAACTTGTCTGAATTTGGTAATAAAAAAGTATCTACAAACTCTATATCAAAGATATTAAATATTGAACCAGCATCGGTTACTGATATGATAAAAAAACTATCTAAAAAAAAATTAATTTATCATGAAAGATATAAAGGTAGTAGTATTTCAAAATCTGGAATTAAAATAGCACTCCAAATAATAAGAAGACATAGGTTATGGGAAGTGTTTTTGCACGACAAACTTAAATTTAAATGGGACCAAATTCATGAACTTGCTGAAGAGTTAGAACACGTTTCTTCAGACAACCTAATAGATAGCCTTGATAAATTTCTTAAATACCCAAAAATTGACCCACATGGAGATCCAATTCCAAATAAACTAGGTGAAATAGATTTTGTTGATAAAATTTCAATTTATGATTTAAGTATTAATGAAAAAGGAATTGTTTCTAGAATAATTAATGAAGATGATGAATTTTTTAATCTTCTTAAAAAATTAGATATAGAAATTGGAACGGAAATTAAAATGACAGACAAAATTGAGTATGATGATTCACTAGAAATATCAATAAACAATAAGTCAGTTATCATATCAAAACAAATTGCATCAAACATAAAAATTACTAAAATTTAAAATTCATGGATAGTATAATTAATTTTTTTGGATCACAAACCTCTCCTATTACTCAAGCATTATATGCTGGTTTATTCACTTGGATTTTAACAGCTATAGGTGCTGCATTAGTATTTTTTTTTAAATCTTCTAACAGAAAATTATTAGATGCAGCTCTTGGATTTACAGGTGGAGTAATGATTGCTGCTAGTTTTTGGTCGTTGTTATCACCTGCTATAGAAGCAGTTGAAATACAAAATGAATTAGGGAAAACAAGTTTACCATCATTTTTACCTCCCGCTATTGGTTTTTTTCTCGGAGCTCTTTTTATGTACTTCTTAGATAAGTCAATTCCACACCTACACATCTTTGGTGAAATTGAAGAAGCTGAAGGACCAAAAACTGATCTTAAAAAAACTTCACTATTGGTTTTAGCAATTGCTATCCATAATATACCTGAAGGTTTAGCTGTAGGAGTTGCTTTTGGTGCATTAGCTTCTCCTGAATTTTCATCTGTTTTTACCTTAGGATCTGCGGTAGCTTTAGGTTTAGGAATTGGAATTCAAAATTTTCCAGAAGGTTTTGCTGTTTCAATGCCACTAAGAAGAGCAGGTTTTAGTAAATTAAAATCATGGAAATGGGGTCAATTATCTGCAATAGTTGAGCCAATATTTGCAGTTATTGGAGCTGCTTTTGTTCTTTTTGTGTATCCGATACTACCATATGCTTTAGCTTTTGCAGCAGGAGCTATGATCTTCATAGTTGTAGAGGAAGTGATTCCAGAAAGTCATAGAGGCGGAAACACTGATATAGCTACTATGGGACTAATTATTGGTTTTATTGTAATGATGAGTCTCGATGTATCTTTGGGTTAGGCTAAACCTATATAAAGTATATTTTTTATTGATATTTTAATCGCTAACTGATGAATTTAAATTTAATTTAGTGGTTTGATAACGCTTTAGCTTAAATAATGAAAATAAACGACACTATAGTTGCTCAATCGACTCCATATGGTGAGAGTGCTATAGGACTAATAAGGTTAACTGGTAAAAAATCGTTGGAAATTGTAAATAAACTATTCCCAGAAAAAAATCTTAATAAAGTAAAATCCCATACTATTCATTATGGTAATTTAGAATATAAGAAAGAAATAATAGATGAGGTACTAGTATCCATATTTAAAGAACCAAAATCATATACAAAAGAGAATCTTGTTGAAATATCATCACATGGATCTACATTAATTATGAAAAAAATCATATCTGCAACCACAGATCTTGGTGCAAGAATTGCTGATAAAGGTGAATTCACGTTTAGATCTTTTTTGAATGGCAATATGGACTTATCACAAGCTGAAGCAGTTTCAGATCTTATTTCATCTAAATCAGAAAACTCTCATAGAATTGCTATAAATCACATAAAAGGTGTGTTTTCTGATAAAATAAAAGAGCTAAGAAAAGAACTAATCAATTTTTCTAGTTTGTTGGAATTAGAGTTGGATTTTTCAGAAGAAGATGTTGAATTTGCTAACAGAGAACAACTTGATAATACGCTTGATGAAATAAATAATTATTGTGATATTCTAATAGATAGCTTTAGACTTAACAACGTAATAAAAGATGGTATTAACGTTATTATTTTAGGGAAACCTAATGTAGGAAAGTCAACTATCCTTAACGGCCTATTAAATGAAGAAAAGGCAATAATATCTGAAATACCTGGTACTACCCGTGATATAATTGAAGATACGATTACAATTGGAGGTAACCTTGTAAGGTTTATTGATACTGCTGGATTACGTAAAACAGATGACAAAATTGAAAAAATAGGAATTAATAAAGCATTAAAAAAGAGTAAAGAAGCATCTATAGTGTTATATATAATTGATTTAAATGATACTAATATTGATTCAGTTGAGTCTGAATTGAAAACTAAATATTTAAATAACAAAAATGTTATTATAGTTGGTAACAAATCTGATCTTAAAGTAGATAATAAGCTTATAAATTACTTTTCATCTAAAAACCATTTTACAATGTCTGGAATCAATGAAAAAGACATACATAAGCTAAATGATGTTATAAATAATTTTATTTCTAAAAATTTAATTAGAGAAGACTCATCTATAATAATAAATGAAAGACACTACAGTTGTTTAAATAAGGTAAAAGAGTCAATTGAAAATGTTAAAAAAAATATTGCAAACAAATCAAATACTGATCTACTTGCGATGGATATAAAATATGCACTTAATCATTTAGGTGAAATAACTGGTGAAATTACTAATGATGAAATACTTGGAAATATATTTTCAAAATTCTGTATTGGAAAATAATCAATCATTAAATATACACATATAAAAAAGGGCTATAAATAAGCCCTTTTTTGTAATTAAAAAAATAAAATATCACTCCATATGTTTAGAACTATAATATGCAACTGATCTAATAATTTTTCCCTCATTATTAAATCTATGTGAATAATGTATAGGAAGTAAAATCATTTTACCATCAGACTTTCTTTTCATTCTAAACTTCCACCAAGACAAAACAACTTTTGCATTATCTTTTCCATATTCAAGATAATCCGGATACCCTATTTCATCAAAACCAATTATTTCAAATTGACTAAGAATACCTTCATTTCTTTTTTTTGCTTCTTCTAAAGAATAATTAGTTCCCCATGGATCAT
>JAYZHZ010000023.1:0-5801 GCA_036166035.1 Bacteroidota bacterium | reverse complement strand
TTCATACTATTTTTTTTTATTGATGCTACTGAATCTCCACCACCAATAAGAGAAAATGCTCCATTTTTTGTTGCATGAGATATAGCCTGTACAATTTTATCTGTTCCATTAGAAAAATTATCATTTTCAAATACACCCATGGGACCATTCCAGACTATTTTTTTTGAATTAATTATAATTTTTTCAAATTTATTTATTGTTTTTGGTCCAATATCAAAACATGAATGTCCATTCTTAATTTTATAAGCATCATATAATTTTATATCGTCTATATTTTCTAATTTACTTGAACAGATTACGTCTTCAGGTAAAAATACTTTTACATTATTTTTTTTGGCCTTATTTAATAGATTTTTTGAAATTATTAATTTTTCCTTCTCGAACAAAGAATCTCCAATGTTACCACCTAATGATGCGATGAATGTATTTGCCATCGCTCCTCCAATAATTATATTATCAACTAATTCAATTAATTTATCAATAATTCCAATTTTGTCAGATACTTTAGCTCCTCCAATAATTGCTGAAAAAGGATTTTCTTTTTTTGATAATAAATAATTGATGTTATCTAACTCTTTTTCAATTAGTTTACCAATACATTTTTCTTTAGAGTATTTTGCTACAGAGAATGTTGATGCATGTTTTCTGTGACAAGTTCCAAATGCATCATTTACATATACATCTGCAAAAGATGCTAATTTTTTTGAAAATATTTTTTCATTCAATTTCTCTTGTTTATGAAATCTTAAATTTTCTAATAGAATTATATTGTGGTTTTTTACAGCATTATGAATTGAAAAGTTTTCTTCAAAATAATCACTAATGAATAAAAGATCTTTTTTTAATTCTTTTGATAGTGTTTCGAGAATGTTATTAAATGAATATTTTTTTTCATAACCTTCTCCCTTTGGTCTGCCAAGGTGACTTATAATTATACATTTCCCACCATTTTCAATTATATGCAAAATTGTTTTAATACTTTCTTTAATTCTTGTGTCATCAGTAATTTCAAATCTAGAATTTAGTGGTACATTAAAATCAACTCTTATTAGTGCTTTCTTGTTTTTAAAATTAATTTCATCAATTAGTCTAAATTTATCCATCTTTCTCAGCTGATTTTATTAGACGATCATTTATGGTTTTCCCAAGAAAAGAATTTGGCATTAAACTCGATATAATTATATCTACATTATTCATATTATCAAATTTATAAAGAGAAGAATATAAATTTTTGCATGCTTCTATCATAGAAGAACGTTCAGATAATATAATTTGATTTTCTTTTTCAACATATTGATATTTTTTATCAAAACATAAGATTCCAACTTTATTTTTTGAGAATTTTTCACATAATTTTTTTATGTTTCCAACAAATAGTTTTTTTCTTGGAGAATAATGGTTTTTAAATGAACCTGGTAAGTTTTCTAAAATTTTATCAATTTTTACTTTTCCAATATATTTTTGTAAAGCTTCTAAAGTTGTACTACCTAATCTATAAATAATTGGAATATTATTTTCAAATCCAACAATTGTTGATTCAATTCCTATTGAACAATTTCCACCTTCAAGGATATAGTCTATACCAGAATTAAAATTACGAGTAACATGTTGTGTACTTGTTGGTGAAATGTATCCAAATTTATTTGCACTAGGTGCTGCAACGGGGAAGGATAAATTTTCTAAAACTTTTAAGGTTATTGTTTTTTGAGGAACTCTAAAAGCGACGGAGGTTAAATTAGAAGTTGTTATATCAGGAATTAAATTATTTTTTTCAAAAATAATTGTTAATGGTCCAGGCCAAAATTTTTCAGCTAATATTTGAGCATTTTCAGGTACATTTTTTACATATTTTTTTACCTTATCTAAAGAGTTCACATGACATATTAGAGGATCATTTTTTGGTCTTTTTTTTAATTTGAAAATTTTTTTTACAGATTCTGTTCTTGTTGCATTTGCTCCAAGTCCATATACAGTTTCAGTAGGTATAACAACTAAGCCACCTTTTTTTAACTTTTGAACTGCTTTTCCAATATTTTTTCCTATTTTAATCATTTTCTAAATAACAATGAACTGTCTCCATAGCTTAGTAGTCTAAATTTATTATCATTCGCGAACTTATAAACTTTTCTCCAATCTTCTCCTATAAAGGCGGCAATTAAAAGAATAAGGGTTGATTTAGGAAAATGGAAGTTAGTAATTAGTTGATTGCATATTTTAAATTTGTATCCTGGAAAAATAAAGATGCTTGAATTAAATTTTATTTTATCTAAATTATTTTTATCCATATAATCTAATATTTTCTCACAAGAATAATTTTTATCGATATTATTATCATTATTCATATAAATATCTTGTCTAATATTAAAATTGCCTAACCCTTTTTCTATTATTTGACCTAAGTAATAAACAGATTCTAAAGTTCTTAAACTAGTAGTTCCTACTGCGGTTATGTTTTTTGAATTATATATGTTATTAATGTTTTTTTTTGATATGATTATTTCTTCAGCATGCATTTTATGTTTAACTAAATTTTTTCTTTTTATTGGTTTAAAAGTTCCTATTCCGACATGAAGAGTAAAAAAATCTACGATATGTTTATTTCTAATTTTTTCTAGGAGTTTTTCTGTGAAATGTAAACCTGCAGTAGGAGATGCAATTGATCCATTTTTTTTTGAATAGATAGTTTGATATTTTCTATAATCAGACTTTTCTAAATTTCTTTTTATATATGGGGGTAATGGTAATTTGCCACATATATTTAATATTTTTTCCCATTTAAAATTTTTATCCCATGAAAATAAGATTTTGTTATTTTTTTTTCTTGCACTTATAACGATATTTTCAATTTTCTTTCTAAGAATTTCATTTTCATCCCATTTTTTTGCATTTCCAACTATTGCATCAACTTCTACTTTTTTCTTATTTTCAAAAGAATTATTTATATCATCATTTAATATTAGTATTTCTATTTTTGCATTTTTGTTAGTCCTAAAAATAAACCTAGCATTGATAACTCTTGAATTATTAAAAAAAATAGAAGTTTCATTTGGTAGAAAATCTAAAATATTTGAAAAAATAGAACTTTTTATTTTTCCGTTATTATATATTAACAATTTAGAATCGTCTCTATTTTTTTCAGGATATAAAGCTATATTTTCCTTAATTAGAGAATAATTGAAATCATTTATATTTAAATTCTCAAGAGTCATTAAGATTTAAGATGGAGATTATTATGGTCTGAGTTTTCTAACTTCGCTACCAGTTTTCCAGAGTTCAGATTCTTTTAATTCTTTTAGTTCTTTTTCTAAACTTTTTCTGTAATCACTTTTATTATTTGCCTCAATAGTTATTCTAGTTTCTTCTCCTTTTTCTACAGATTCATATAATTCTTCAAATACTGGATAAACTGCATCTCTAAATTTTTTCCACCAGTCAAGTGCACCCCTTTGAGCCGTTGTTGAACAATTAGCATACATCCAATCCATACCATTTTCAGCTACAAGCGGATAGAGTGATTGAGTTGCTTCTTCTACGGTTTCATTAAATGCCTCAGAAGGTGAATGTCCTTTTTTTCTAAGTATTTTATATTGAGCTGCGAACAAACCCTGTATGGCTCCCATAAGTGTTCCTCTTTCTCCAGTTAAATCACTATATACTTCTTTCTTAAAAGTTGTTTCAAATAAATACCCTGATCCAACTCCAATTCCCAGAGCAATTACTCGATCTCTAGCATTCCCTGTATAATCTTGGAATATAGCAAAACTTGAATTTAAACCATTTCCTTCGATAAAAAGACGTCTTAAACTTGTTCCTGAGCCTTTTGGTGCAACTAATATTACGTCAATATTATCAGGGGGTATAATTTTTGTTTGATCTTTGTATGTTATACCAAATCCGTGAGAGAAATAAAGTGCCTTACCAGGATTTAAATATTTTTTAACTGTAGGCCATAGTTGTATTTGTCCAGCATCGGAAAGAAGATATTGTATAATGGATCCCCTTTTACATGCTTCTTCAATTTCAAACAAATTTTTACCTTCAATCCATCCGTCAGAAATTGCTTTGTCCCATGAGTTAGAATTTTTTCTTTGTCCAACAATTACATTAAACCCATTATCTTTTAGGTTTAGTGATTGCCCAGGGCCTTGAACTCCATAACCAATTACTGCTATGGTTTCATCTTTTAATGTTTCAAGAGCTTTTAATAATGGAAATTCATCTCTTGTAATTACTTCCTCGAATGTTCCAGCAAAATTTATTTTAGCCATAATTATATATTTAGTCTATTTGATTTAGTTTTTTGAAGTTGTCTCAAGAAGTTTACTGTTTTCCTTTTTTTCTTTGAAAGAGCTACTCTTCCAGACCTAGCAAATTCTAAAATTTCACCAAATTTTTTAAGTTCATCATAGAGTTTTTGGGTTCCTACTTTTGTCCCTGTTTTTTGAATAATAATATGGTCTTCTTCTATTTTTAAAATTTTTGCTCCATATTTTCTAATAATAATTTTTTCAACAAGATTGCCTTTTAAAAAAATCTTAGTTGGTAATTTATACAAAGCAATTTCTTGAAAGTAAATCTCGTCTTCTTCATAAAGAAATGCTCCCAACACATCAATAAGTTTATTGATATGATTAACAACTTTTGTAATTTTTTCTTTTGTTGAATTTACAACAATAGTAAATCTACTTACACCTTTCACCTCTGTTGTAGAAACATTTAAACTATTAATATTCATTTTTCTTCTATTGAAAATGATAGTTATAGAATTTAATAATCCTACTTTATCTTCAGTTAATACAGATATTGTATATTCTTTAACTTTTTTATCTGAATCTTTTAACTGATATATTCCTCTCTTTTTCATTCTAGTCTGATATTAGATACTGATTCACCTGATGCTACCATGGGAAAGACATTTTCTTCTTTTTCAACAACTACATTTAATAAATAAGAACCATCGTAATTTATAAATTCTTTTAAACATTTATCAAGATCTTTTTTATTTTCAACTTTATTATTTTTTATACCATATCCATCGGCTATAACATTAAAATTGGGATTTTTCATTTCTGTAAATGAATATCTATTTTCAAAAAATAATTCTTGCCATTGTCTAACCATTCCAAGAAAATTATTATTTAATATAATTATCTTAACATTAATATTATACTGTGATATTGTAGCTAACTCTTGTATTGTCATTTGAATACCTCCATCACCAATTATTGCTATTACTTCTCTATTAGGTTGTCCAATTTTTGCTCCCATAGATGCAGGCAATGCAAATCCCATAGTGCCTAATCCACCCGATGTAACATTACTATTTTGTTTATTAAATTTATAATATCTTGATGCAATCATTTGATGTTGACCAACATCAGTTACAATTATTGATTCTCCTTTTGTATAATTTGAGATTTTATGGATTACTTCAGCCATTAAAATTTTATCTCCATTTCCATTTATTTCTTTATTGATTACCTTATCATATTCTATTTGAAAGCAATCTCTGAATTCATTAATCCATTCAGTATGATTAGTTTTTTCTAAAAGAGGAATCAAATTAATTAGAGCTTCTTTGGCATCTCCAATTATAGCTACATCAGTTTTTATAATCTTATCAATTTCAGATGGATCAATTTCAATGTGAATAATTTTTGCTTTAGTTCCATACTTAGAAGTATCTCCTGTAACTCTATCATCAAATCTCATACCTATTGCGATTAATAAATCAGCTTCATTTGTTTTTATATTTGGTGCATAATTACCGTGCATTCCTAAATATCCAACATAATTTTTAT
>JAYZHZ010000022.1:0-3086 GCA_036166035.1 Bacteroidota bacterium | reverse complement strand
TTCAAAATTTAGTCTTTTCTTTAAAAATCTCATCTCATATTTAAATTCTTCATTTTTTTCACCTTTAGTTTTATTAAAAATGTTAAATAAGAAGTAGACATTTGAAATAATCAAAATACCAATTACTATATAGAGAAATTTACTCTTCATTAGATGTAAAATTTATAATATCTTTTTTCTGTTCATCAAAATATATTTCTTCGAGACTATAAATTGTGTTATCTTCTTCTAAAAAATCATTATTTATAAAGAATAAGTTTAATAGTAATAAAATTACAACTGATAAAACAAGAGCAGGTCTTTCATATTTGAGATAAAAACTTTCTTTTTCATATATTTTTTCAAGTTTTGAAGATAACCTAGAATAGAAGTAAGGTTTTAATTTAACTTGTTCAATTTCCTTAATACTGTCTAATATTGTTTTTATTTTATTACTCATAACAAACTGTTAATTATGAAATTTGCAGTTAACTCGAACGATTTATTTTTCCATATTTCCCCATCAACTTTTGATATATTTTTCAAACTCCTTAATGATTTTAATTGAATAGAAAGACCATCATATACCTCATATCCTATTCCATAAACTAGGTTAGTGTCGTTATTCTCAAAATCATTTTTATCAAAAGTATAATTTGGTGCAGTCGCTGTAGCATTTGAGCTAAGATTTGTAGTTTTTTGTTCTGTTGTAGAAAAATTTTGCAGAATATGAATCTGAGGACCAACAAAAAAATTAAATTTTTGTATAGAAAAATCTATTAATATTGGCAATTGGTAATACACCAAATTATTAGTATATCTTGTCATATTCACATCTTCCACTATCACTCCTTGTGAAGAATAATTAAGACCAGTTTTCAAACTTATTTTTCTCTTAATGATTTTTTCATCCACTCCATCAGATGATAAATCAAAATATAATTGTAAAATAATTCCTGCATTGTAACCTATATATGGGTCAACCCTATAAGGCAATCCTCCAATTGTATTCCAATCCACTCCAACAACATTACCCATGCTTTCTGACATAAGTGATTGGGTTGAGAGAGAAGTTCCAGCACTTATCCCAATATTTACTTGTTGGGAAAATAAATTAAAAGAAAACGTTACAAATAATAATGTTAAATAATTTTTCATATAAATTTTTATCTAAAGTTTAGATGTCAAAAATAGTCATTTCTTGTTATTCAATTTTTTTTCCAATTCAGTTTTTAAATTTTTTTTAGCTCTAAAGATTAAAGATTCTATTGAGGATACCGATTTTTCCATAATTTTAGATATTTTCCTATATGGCATACCTTGAATATTTTTTAATATGTAAGCAGTTTTTTGATCAAAATTTAACTTTTCAATAGCATTAAATAGAAACTTAGAACTCTCTTTTCTTTCAAGAATTACTCCTGGGTGTTCAAAATCAGGAACATCAATGGATGATCCATCTTCTCTAAATAGATTTGTTAGTATTGAGAATCTTTTTTGTCTTTTTTTATATCTAATATATTCATAAGCTTTAGATATCGTTATTCTATAAATCCATGTTGAGATAGAAGATTTTTCCTTAAAATGATTGATAGACTTATATATCTGAATAAATACATCTTGAGTTAAATCATCAGCATCATCAACATTTTGGATTATGGATAGACATGTATTGAATACAGAACCTTTGAATTTTTCAACGAGAATTTTGAAAGCATCCTCATCTTTTAATTTTAATTTTTTGATTAAAACTTTATCTTCCAAGGTTTTATTTGCATATTAAATAAAATATTTAATTTTCACTTAAACTCAAGTATTAATTTCTGTTAATATGTTAGATTTTAATAAGCCAATTTTAATTCTTAATAAAAATTTATGCATAAATAACATCAAAAAAATTTTAGAAGTTTGTATAAATAATAACATAGAATTTAGACCTCATTTTAAAACTCATCAATCATTAGAAGTTGGAAGCTGGTTTAAAAAATTAGGCATTAAATCAATAACTGTCTCTTCTGTCTCAATGGCAGAATATTTTTCGGCTAAATGGGACGATATAACAATTGCTTTTCCATTTAATACACTTGAAATTGATACAATAAATGATTTGGCTAAGTATATAAAGATAAATTTATTAGTTGATTGTTATGAGACTCTAAGAATTTTAGAAAAAAAACTAAATAATAGAGTAGGCATTTATTTGAAGATAGATGTAGGATATAATAGATCTGGTTTAATTTACAATAATTATAATGATATTAAGAAATTAATAAATCATATTTCTAACAAAAGTAATTTTAATTTAAAAGGTTTTATCTCTCACTTTGGCAATACATATACTTCAAAGAACCTATCAGATATAAAAAATATTTTTCAAATTTCGATTGATAGGCTAGAAACATTAAGTAAAAAATATAATCACTTAGATTTTTCAATTGGCGATACACCATCTGCAAGTATTATAGAGAAATATCCTGAATTTATAAAAGAAATAAGACCAGGAAATTTTATTTATTATGATTTGAGTCAATACAAAATTGGATCTTGTAACTTAAAAGACATATCGATTAGGATGGTATGTCCAGTTGTATCTATATATAAAGCCAGAAAAGAAATCTTAATTTATGGAGGTGCAATTCATTTTTCAAAAGATTATATTATTGAAAATAAAAACAAATGTTTTGGATATGTATATAAAGGTGATAATTATTGGGACTTATCAAATAAGATTGGATACATAAAATCATTGTCTCAAGAACATGGGATTGTTAAATTGAACAAAACAGTTGATTTGGGCATAGGTGATAAATTATCAATAATTCCTGTTCACTCATGTCTTACTGCAGACAAAATGGGAAAAGTATATTGTAATAAGAAAGAAATTAGTATGATGAGAATTTAATCTAAACCATGTGTTAGCCTCTTTAAAGGCTTTATAAGCAGCATTACTAAAATTCCAAATAAACTACAAAAAATAAATATACCAGTAAAAATTTCAAACTCTCCAGCTGTTTGTGCCCATTCACCTAAGGATGCAGCTAATTTGTTTCCAAATCCAGTACATGCAAAATATGTTCCCATCATTATTGATGCATATTTAATAGGAG
>JAYZHZ010000021.1:0-14589 GCA_036166035.1 Bacteroidota bacterium | reverse complement strand
ATCATATTTTCCTGAATTTATCATTTTTCCGTCTCCGGTATAACATTTTTCTTTAGATGGGTTTTTAATTACTTCTGTGATTTTTAGATCAAATTTCTTTGCAAAATCATAATCTCTTTCATCATGTGCCGGAACAGCCATTATTGCTCCAGTCCCATAGCTTACTAAAACGTAATCAGAAATCCAAATTGGAATTTTATCTTTTGAAATTGGATTTATTGCATAAGCGCCAGTAAAAACTCCTGTCTTATTTTTTTCATTTTCTTGTCTTTCTAGATCACTTTTAGTTGATGCTTGATAAATATAGTTTCCCACAAT
This sequence comes from Bacteroidota bacterium, assembly GCA_036166035.1. Taxonomy (GTDB): domain Bacteria; phylum Bacteroidota; class Bacteroidia; order Cytophagales; family MED-G16; genus MED-G16. Next base: position 14,271 of record JAYZHZ010000021.1, on the reverse strand, counting down.
CTTTTTTTGATCTTCGGCAGTTATTTTTTTTAGAAGTTTATGTTCTGGGGCTAAGACTAAATATGTTGCTCCAAATATTGTATCAGGCCTTGTTGTGAAAACTTTTATTTGATCTTTTTTATTAACATCAAATGAAATTTCAGCTCCTTCCGATTTTCCAATCCAATTTTTTTGAGAGGTTTTTATAGACTCTGGCCAATCCAATTTATCTAAGTCTTCAAGAAGTCTTTCTGAAAATTTTGTGATTCTCATTACCCATTGTCTCATAGGTTTTCTAATAACTGGGAAACCTCCTCGCTCACTTAAACCACCAATAACTTCCTCATTAGAGAGAACAGTGCCTAATTCCTCACACCAGTTAACATCTATCTTATCTATATAAGCCAACCTTTTAGAATCTATAAAATCTATTTTCTCCTCATTCTTAAGGTTTTTGGGAATCCTAAGATTTTCAATTGGCTCTGCTTTATTTTTGCTTTTATCAAAATAACTATTATATAGTTTTAGGAATATCCATTGTGTCCATTTATAATATTCACTATCACTAGTTCTTACTTCTCTATCCCAGTCAAACGATAATCCTAATTTATTTAATTGTTCTTTAAACTTAAGAATATTTGATTCAGTTGTAATTTTTGGATGCTGTCCAGTTTTTATTGCATACTGTTCAGCGGGTAAGCCAAAAGAATCGAATCCCATTGGATGTAAAACATTAAATCCTTTAAGTTTTTTATACCTTGAAATTATATCGGAAGCTATATAACCCAGAGGATGGCCGACATGTAATCCAGATCCAGATGGATATGGGAACATATCCATTACATAGTATTTTTCCTTATCATTTTTAATTTCTGACTTATATGTTTTATTATTAAGCCAATGCTCTTGCCATTTTTTTTCTATTTCTAAGAAATTATACTCCATTTACAAAAGTAGTATTTAATTGATTAATATTTTATTTTATTTCTTCCTGAAAACAAGTGAAATCGGGACTCCCTCTAGTGGAAAGTATTCTCTGATTTTATTAGATAAAAATCTTTTATATGGTTCCTTAATATATTGAGGTAAGTTGCAAAAAAATGCTATAGTAGGAGTTTTAGTAGGCAACTGTGTAATATATTTTATTTTAATGTATTTGCCTTTAATAGCAGGAGGCGGATATTTTTTAATTTCTGGTAAAATTGAATTATTTAGTTTTGACGTACTTATTTTTTGACTTCTATTTCTATATACTGACAATGCGTTTTCAAGAACCTTGTGTATTCTCTGTTTATTTATTACTGAAGTAAAAATTATAGGGATAAAATTTAAAGGAGCTATCTTATTTGTTAGCTTTTGCTTGTATGTTTTTGCAGTACTGTGATCTTTTTTAACAAGATCCCATTTATTAATCATTAAAATTATTCCTTTTTTATATTTTGCTGCAAGACTTAATATGTTCATATCCTGGCTCTCAAATCCTTGTTTGGCGTCAACCATGATTATACATATATCACTATTTTCCATTGCTTGAATTGATCTCATAACAGAATAAAATTCAATATTTTCCTTAACCTTTGCTTTCTTTCTAATCCCAGCCGTATCAGTGATTATAAAATCCTTATTAAATAGATTATATCTTGTATCTATAGAATCCCTTGTTGTACCAGATATATCAGTAACTATATTTCTTTCTTCTCCTAAAATAGAATTGATAAAAGATGATTTTCCTACATTTGGCCTACCTAAAATTGAAATTCTTGGTAGATCTTCAACATTTATACCATCATAATCATGTAATTTATCCACAATTTTATCCAAAAGTTCCCCAGTTCCTGACCCACTAATAGATGAAATTGGAATAATTGGAAAATCTTTTAGACCTAATTCATAAAACTCACTAGAATTTAATTCTGTCTCTCTGTTATCTGCTTTATTTGCAACAATAATTGTATCTTTATCTATGTGTCTTAAGATTTTTGCAAAATCAATATCCATTGATGATAACCCAGCTCTACAGTCAACCATAAATAAAATAACTGTTGCTTCGTTAAGTGCTAGAATTACTTGATCCTTAATTTTACTCTCAAAGATATCATCAGTATTTTGAACATACCCTCCCGTATCAATGACAGTGAAAGTTTTACCATTCCAGTCAGATATTCCATAGTGTCTATCTCTAGTTACACCGCTTTCATCATGAATTATAGCTTGCCTTTTCTCAACCAATCTATTAAAAAGTGTAGATTTACCTACGTTTGGTCGTCCGACAATAGCTATTATATTGCTCATTTTTGTACTAATTAAATGTGAATTTAATTAATACTGATCAATTGTATATTATTTTTAATGATTGTAGTATTTAGTCTCTCTAAATCAGTGCTTTTGATGCTTTTCCAAGATTCAAGCTCTTTATCAATTAAAATCAACAATTCATCTCTTACATTATACATCTGATCTGTGGGTTTATAATTACCAACTGATGCAACACTAGTTAAGTGGGCAAGTTTGTTATTTAATCTTATCGGAAAATTTAATGGATCTTGTCCACTTCTGTTTTTTGTTTGATAAAGATTTTTCTCAATCTTACTAATTTTAGTGTTTATCTCATCAATCATACCATTTATTTCAGTATGATTTTCATCCAATTTATCCTTAAGATTATTTAACTGATTTCTTGTAGACCTAATCTCTTCTATGGATTTATGAATTGTATTTATTTTATCTCTAATGCTAATAAGAAAATCAAACTGTTCTTTAAGATCATTATTAGAAGACATACTTCTTGGATCTTTCAAGATAGTAAAATTGGTTTCTATTGATTCTTTATCAACATTTAATTTAACGGAATATTCTCCGGGTGCTGCTTTTGGACCTCTAAGACTTGCAGCCCACATAATAAGACCGTCAAATCCTTTTGCATCATCATATCTCATATTCCAAACAAATGAATTCTTTTTGCCATTTAAAACCAACTTATTTTTTTTGTCATCGCTTGAAAATCTTTTTATTAGTTTTTTATTTGAATCAAAAAACTCTAAAGAAACAGATGCAGAGTCATTAATTAGACTTTGATTAATATTATAAAACACTTTGACTCCATTATGATGATTTTTTCCAGCATTTCCTGAACTTCCCCAGCTTGAATATCCCATCCTATAACTATCCAAAGGTTTAAATAAATGAAAATTAGCATTTTTAACCTGATCATTCATTTGGTGTAGGGGAGTGAGATCATCTATTAACCAAATAGATCTTCCTTGAGTCGCTGCAATTAAATTATTATTTTTAATTGTTAAGTCAGTTATTGGCACAAGAGGAAGATTTAACTGAAAAGAACTCCATAATTTTCCATCATCAAAAGAAATAAACATTCCGGATTCAGTACCAGCATATAATAATCCCTCTTTATTAGGATCTGCTCTTAGAACCCTTGTGAAATGATTTTCAGGAATACCCTCAACAATTTTTTCCCATGTTTTTCCATAATCTTTTGTCTTATAAAGATAAGGTCTATAGTCACCGGTTTTGTATAGTGTTCCAGCTGCATAAAGTCCACCTTTTATAAATGGGTCAGGTTCAACACTATTCCACATTAGATATTTAGGGGAATTTTCTGGAGTTACATTTTCCCAGTTTATACCTCCATCTTTTGACACATGTATTAGTCCATCATCGGAAGCTGCCCACAATAAATCTTTCTCATATGGAGATTCACATGCGGCAAATATTGTTGCATAATATTCAACAGCTGTATTATCTTTTGTTATTGGGCCACCTGATGGTCCTAGCTTCTCTTTCTCATTTCTAGTAAGATCAGGACTAATAACATCCCAAGATTGTCCTTCATCATGTGTCACATGAAAGTTATTTGATGTGGTATACAGTTTATTATTATCCCAAGGTGAGAAAAATATAGGGAAATTCCATTGAAAACGATATTTCATATCTTCCGCTCCATGACCCATAGGATTATTTGGCCATACATTAACAGATCTAACTTCTCCTGTGTTATGGTCCAGTCTTGTCAAATATCCACCATAACTTCCACCATAAACAATATCTGGATTATCTGGTTTTGCAGCTAAATGTGCACTTTCTCCACCTGCAGATGGTTCCCAATCTCTTTCGGAAATACCACCAGAATTAACCCTATGTGGCACTCTTTGAGTGCTGTTATCTTGTTGAGCAACCAGTATATTATAAGGGAAACTATTATCAGTAGCTACTCTGTAGTATTGTGCTGTAGGTTGGTTCATATATGTTGACCAATTATTTGCATCATCATTACTAACTTGTGCGCCACCATCATCTGCTACAATCATTCTTCTGTTATTATTAGGATCAATCCATAAGTCATGATGATCACCATGAGGTGTTCTGTATCTATCAAATGATTTTCCACCATCTTCTGATCTCCAAAAAGCGACATTCATAACGTAAACTCTGTTCTCATTTTGAGTATCTGCATAGATTCTTGTATAATACCAGGCTCTTTGCCTAAGATTTCTATCACTATTTACAATTTTCCATGTTTTACCTGAATCATTAGATTTATACAAACCACCATTTTTGTTCTCAATTAATGCATAAATTATATTTGGATTAGCAGGTGAAATAGATACACCGCTTATTCCCCAGACTCCTTTTGGAAGTCCAGTGCTATTTGAAATGTTTTTCCATGTATCACCCCCATCAGTTGATTTCCACAAAGCAGAACCTTCACCACCACTCTCTAGACTATATGGAGTTCTTCTTATATTCCAAGTTGATGCATACATAATTCTAGGGTTACTTTTGTCAATACTTATATCAACCGCACCTGATCTTTGGTTTGCATACAAAACTTTTTTCCATGAATTGCCTCCATTTGTTGATTTATATAGTCCTCTATCCGGAGAGTCTTTAAATAAGTCACCCATCACAGCAATGAAAACTATATTAGGATCTGTTGGATGAATGGCTATCCTTCCCACTTGTACTTGATCAATATTAAGATTTAACTTTTTCCAAGTTTCTCCTCCATCATAAGACTTCCAAAAACCACCGTATCCAGGAGAAACATTTCCTCTAACTGTCTGTTCTCCAGTTCCTACATATAAGACATTTGGATCTGACTCACTTACTGATACCGCACCAATAGATCCCCCAAAATATCCATCAGAAATATTTTTCCAGTTTTGACCAGAATCTGTAGTTTTCCAAACACCACCTCCTGTTGCGCCAAAGTAGTATGTGTTTTCTGATTTTGTTGATCCTGATACTGTAGATGCTCTTCCTCCCCTATAGGGTCCTATGGATCTCCACTCTATATTCGGGAGTTCATATGTTATTTTATTAGTGTCTCTGTTATTTTTTTTTCTTTGAGGAAAAGAATCAAAAGAAAAAATAAAAGTTATAATAATAAGTGATAGTATCTTTTTCATATCATTGGGATTTATGTTAGTTATTGATAAAAATATTTATTTTTTAATTTCAATCATAGATAAAGTATTATTAAATGATGTATAAACTTTAAATACATCTTTTTTATATAAAATTGATAATTCATTGTCATTCGAAATAGATGGCATATAATTTTCTAGCATTAGATTATAAAAAAATGATTTTTTTTGATTTTGATCAGTAAAAATTAATATTTCTTGATTTCTCCCAAAATTATAATATTGAAAAATCGTATTTTCTTTATTATTGAATTCTAACGAATAATCACCTTTATATATCTTTTGATCATCTAAAGATATGATAATAGGAGTTTTACCTAAAGCATCAAGTACCATTTTGAAAATAGATGTTTTTATGGATCTATAATTTTCTTCAGTAGAATTAACCTTCCCTTCAAATGTAATGGTATAAAGTTTACCATAGTCATCAAGTACTTTAATTATACTATTCTTTTTTGTGGTTCTAGTATTAACATATATCTTATTACTAACATCATTTCCTATTATCACAGGGAAACCTGAATAATTTTCACCTTTCCTATTTTTTAGATATAATTCTCCATTTTTTTGCATAATTATTATATAATCTTTGCCTTTTATTCTGTAATGCATTGGAGCTTGGGTTAGTTCGTCATGCATTCTCATTGGGTTCCAGCCATTTAATTGTTTGCCATTTTTATCAAGAAAGAAAATATTGCCGTCTTCTGTTGCTATTACTATCCTATATCTTTTAGAATTATCATAATCTATTATATTTAGATATTTAATATCAGATTTTGATGGGTTGTTTATTGGGAAACCTATCAATTTATTTCCTTTTCTATCGTAGCTATGAATTTTATATTTTGTTGAAAAAAGAATTTGTTTTTTATTATTCTTATAGTAGTCTATTGAATGAATTTTTGAGATAATTTTTGACTCAATCGAATCGGACCATATCTTATTTAGATTTTCCGAAAGTTGATAAACAATATTGTTTTCATCTTGAGTAATTACTTCAGGCTTATTGTCGAGATGGCTAAAAATTATATTTGGTTTCATTATAAAATTTGATTTCGAAGAAAAAATATTTTCCTTTTTATAATTAGCTTTTAATCCAGATTCTTTTTGTTTTTCTTTAATATTTATACTTGTATAAAACTTATCATCTACTGATGTTAGTTGAATTGATGCTAGCCCTAAGTAATTTAGATTTTCTTTTAATTTTAGATTTAAATTTGTTGAAAGTTTATCAAGTTGAAAGATAAGTGTAATATTTTGACTATTATTTAGTTCACTGTTGAAGTCATAAAATATAATTTTTCTTGACCAAAATTCTTTGTTTATAACTTTATTTATGTATTCTTTAATAGCAAAGATATCAGTAGAAATAAATACGTATTCTTTATTTTTATACATGTAAATTTCTTCGTCTATTTCATAATTAATTTTTATTAGAAAATCGTTGATTAATTTATCTTCTATATTTAAAATTTTATTTCCCTTATATTCTATTGAGTCATATTTTTCATATACATAATTATTTTTTTCTTTTATAATGATTACCTCACTTACAGAATTTGATTGAGAGCTTTCAATCAAAAATCTTCCAATTTCATACGTGAAAAAATTACTTAATTTATTTCCTATAGAGTCATTTAGGTTATTTAAATAAACATAGTTTTTGAAATTAGATGAGTTGGTATTACTATATAAAATAGTATTGTTAGGTAAAATATAAATCATAGAGTCAACAATATTATTTTCTTTATTAAATGATTCATTTTGAATTGATGAGAAACCATTTAGATAGAACATTTTATTATTAAATGATATGTCAAAAAATGATTTATTTGGTAATATATTAAGTATATGATCAACTAGTTTTTGATTTGAATTTGAACTAAAGAATTTAATTATATCCGGGAGGTTTATATATAAATTACCTAAATCATTTTTAAGCTTAACCTGTTCAAATAATTCTGAATTTAAGTGTTTGTATTGAAGGGTTTTGTCATTTGATGTTCTAACAATATCTTCAATTAAAAAAGCATTTTCTGAATAAGCAAGTACATTATTTATTACTAAAAAAATATGTTTTTCTTTATTTTTTTCTGCTTCGTAAATATATTGACCATCATATTTTCTTTCACTTAATTTGTACCCATTAGAATCTAACTTATTTAAAATATAATTTAGATCTAGGTTGTTTTTATAAGCGAGAAAAATTGGTTCGATTTTATCGTTTGAAGACTCAATATAAGAGATTATTAGTTTATTGTTTTGTGAAAATATTTCTAATTTATTATTAAGGAAATCATCTAACTTTTTAATGTCATCATCAGAACTTTTTATTATCTCATAAAAATTTGAATTTGTAATTTTTTCTTTTATAGTTAACCACTTATTAAATGGATTATCTGCTTCTAGTAATATTATCGACTTACTTGGAATTAAATCCCAAATGCTGTTATTATTTCTTTTTAGGTTTCTATAGTAAAGAAACAATAAGCATGAAATTAATAATATTATTGCAAGTATTCTTTTACTCATTTAGTTTTTTATATAAAGGGTAGTAATTTATTTTTTATCAATTTTTTTTATAAAATAAATGATTATCAATTTCTATTTTGTATTTATATTTACTTAAATAATATGAAGCAGTATCACAATTTGTTACGAACAATTTTAGAAAAAGGGGAGAAAAAATCTGATAGGACTGGTACTGGAACAATAAGTGTTTTTGGTCATCAGATGAGATTTAACTTAGATGATGGGTTTCCTTGTCTTACTACAAAAAAGCTACATCTAAAATCTATAATATATGAACTTCTTTGGTTTTTAAATGGCGATAATAATGTAAAATATTTAAATGATAATGGTGTAAGAATTTGGGATGAGTGGGCTGATAAAAATGGAGATTTAGGACCTGTGTATGGAGTCCAATGGAGGAGATGGAAAGATGAGAGTGGAAATAGTCATGATCAAATTAAGACATTGATTAATAATCTAATAAATAATCCTTATTCTAGAAGACATATTATAAGTGCATGGAATGTTCCATATATTGATAAAATGGCTCTTCCACCTTGTCATACTATATTTCAGTTCTATGTTAATAAAGACAAACTTTCATGTCAATTGTATCAAAGAAGTGCAGATGTTTTTTTAGGTGTTCCATTTAATATTGCTTCTTATTCTTTACTGACAATGATGGTAGCACAAGTGTGTGATTTTAAGCTAGGTGATTTTGTTCATACATTCGGAGATGCACATATCTATTTAAATCATTTGGATCAAGTTAATTGTCAGCTTAAAAGGAAATTTTATCCATTACCAAAAATGAAAATAAATAAAAATGTAAAGGATATATTTTCATTTAAATATGAAGATTTTGAACTTGTGAATTATCAAGCCCATCCGCATATAAGAGGAGAGGTTTCTGTATAATTGTTTTTTACTTATTCATTAAATTCTATATTTGCACGTATTTTTTTAATTTCTTTTAAAAGATTTTATATTAATTGTCATCTAAACATCATATGAGAAAGTTATTTGTTGTTTTCCTATTTTTAATTAATAATGTTTACTCACAGTCAGATAGATATATAGAATTGGATTTAGTTCAATGTTTGGAAATTGCTCTAGAAAATAATTTGCAACTAAAGCGTAGTGAGATAAATCAAGAAATTCAAAAGCTTGGTTATTCACAATCAATTTTTCAGCAGACACCTTCACTAAATGTGTTTTCAAATTATGGAAATAACTGGGGAAGATCGGTTGATCCAACCACTAACACATTTATTGCAAATAGTTCTAATTTTTCTGGAGTTGGTGTTTCATCTAATATGAATGTTTTTTCCGGATTTTCAGTAAGAAATTCAATTAAAAGATCTAAAACCCTATTAGAAAAAAGTGTATTTGATTTAGATAATACTAGAAATAATGTGATGCTGAGTGTGGTGAGTTCATATCTTAATGTTCTATTAAGTTTAGATAGACTAGAAAACGCTAGATTTCAACTACAATCTACTCAAGAACAGCTTAATAGGACAACTAAATTGGTAGATGCAGGTTCAATACCTATTACTAACAAACTTAATCTTGAGGCTCAGCTTGCTGGAGACGAATTAGGTCTAATTCAGCAAGAAAATGCTTATAGGCTGACTATTCTTCAACTAAAACAGATTTTACTTTTAGAAACAAGAAAAGAAATTAGAGTATTAAAACCTTCTGTTGAATTATCTCCATCCACTGTTATTGAATCAAATCCTGATGATATATTTAATATTGCTGTAAATATTCTTCCTGAAATTAAAAGTGCAGAAAAGAATGCTGAGTCAAGCCTTTATGATTTAAGAGTTTCTAGAAGTGGTAGATATCCAACAATATCTGTTTCATCAAGTTTTAATTCCAATTATTCTAGTTATGCTAATAGGGAAAGACAATTTTATGATGGCTTTTCTATGGAGCCAAGAACTATTGGATATTTAACAAATAATCCTCTTGAGACAGTTTCTTCCTTGTCTTTGGTCCCAAATGTTGTTGGATCAGATAAAGATTTTACTCTTATTGAACAATGGAAAGATTATTTGAGTAAATCCTTGTCTTTCTCAATTTCGATTCCGATTTTTAATAGGTACCAAACTTCTGGAAATATAAAAAGGGCTAAATTGAATAAAGAACTTGCTGATATCAATGTTATTGAAGCTAGGAATCAAGTTAGACAAACTATAGAGACATCATTTAACGATGCTTTAGCAGCATCTAAATCTTATGCAGCATCACTTAAACAGGTGCGAGCATTGGAAGAATCTTTCAGAATAATACAGAGTCAGTATAATTTAGGTTCAGTTAATTATACTGAGTATCAAATCTCTAATAATAATTTAGTTAGAGCAAAAAATGACCTTCTTTCATCAAAGTATGATTATATTTTTAAATTGAAAGTATTAGATTTTTATCAAGGAAAAGAATTAACTTTTTAAATATGAAGAACAAAATTTTATTAATTATAGGATCTCTAATTGGATTAACTATTCTCGTAACTTTTATTGGAAGAAAATTTGGTTGGATTGGTGGAGTTAAGCCAATAGAAGTTGAAATTGTATCTTCTAAGATGGGTACAATTACAGAGTTGGTAACTGCATCGGGTGAGATACAACCAGAAGTTGAAGTTAGAGTTAGTCCTGAAGTTCCGGGTGAGATAATAGAATTAAATATTATGGAGGGAGATTTTGTTGATGAAGGAAAATTATTAGTTAAAATTAGACCAGATAACTTTATTAATGCACTAGAGAGAGCTAAAGCAAATTATAATCAGGTCAGGGCAAATCTATCAAGTTCAAAATCGAATCTTTCAAGATCAGAAGCTCAATATCTTAGAGCTCAACTTGAATTTAACAGACAGAAATCATTATTTGAACAAAATGTAATATCTGATTCGGAATATGAAATTGCCGAGACAAATTTTAAGGTTGCAAAGCAGGATTTAGAATCAAGTGGTCAAAGTGTTCGGGCCAGTGAGTATGTTGTAAAAAGTGCAAAAGCTACGGTTGATGAATCTGAAGAAAATTTAAGAAAGACAAGCATTATTGCACCTATGACAGGAACAGTTTCATTATTAAGTGTTGAGCTAGGTGAAAGAGTTGTTGGTACATCTCAAATGGCTGGTACAGAGTTATTAAGAATTGCAGATTTGTCAGTTATGGAGGTTAGGGTAGATGTTAATGAGAATGATATTGTAAGAGTTGAGATAGGTGATACTACAAATATTGATGTAGACGCATACAACACATTTGATAAGATTTTTAAGGGAGTTGTTACTGAAATTGCAAGTACTGCTAATCCCAAACCTTCTCCAGATGCTGTTACAGAATTTAAAGTTAAAATAAGAGTAATCAACGAATCATTCAGAGATTTAGTTGAAGAAGAAGGAATAAAAAACCCTTTTAAGCCTGGTATGACTGCTAGTGTTGAGATAATTACTCAGGAGAAAGATAACATTTTATTAGTTCCTATCTCCTCAGTTACAACTAAAACAGAAAAAGATAGTTTAGGTAATGAGAAAATTAATCAAGTTTTATTTATTCAAGATGGGGATAAAGCTAAAATGGTAAAGGTTGAAACTGGTATTAGTGACTTTGAAAATATTGAAGTTATTTCAGGACTAAAAGAAAATGATAAGGTAATAAGTGGTCCATATATAGCAATATCACAAAAATTAAAAGATGGAAATGTTATTAGTGTAACAAAAATAAATGATAAAAAGGTTGATGCTGGAAAAGCTAAAGACGAAGAAGAGGCTACTGTAACAATTCAAATCGGATCATAAAACATTTCATTCAATTTATTTATTTTAAAACCTATAGTTGTTATTTTTGCGAATAATAATATTCATCAATATTGGATTTATTTGATAAGATTTTACAGGATAAAGGTCCTCTTGGAACGTATTCTCACATAGATGACAATTACTATATGTTTCCTATGCTTGAGGGCGAGATAGGACCTAGGATGCTTTTTAAAGGTAAAGAAGTTCTAAATTGGAGTTTGAATAACTATTTAGGATTAGCAAATAATCCTGAAGTAAGAAAAGCTGATGCTGAAGCTGCGAAAGAATGGGGTTTATCTTACCCAATGGGTGCTAGAATGATGTCTGGAAACTCAATTTATCATGAAAAACTTGAAAAGGAACTTTCTGAGTTTGTTAACAAAGAAGATTCTATATTACTAAATTATGGTTATCAAGGAGTAATTTCCATAATAGATGCTCTTGTTGATCGAAAAGATGTTATAGTATATGATTCTGAATGCCATGCATGTATTATAGATGGTTTAAGAATGCATATAGGTAAGAGGTTTGTATATCCTCATAATGATATAGATAAATTAAGAAATCAACTTGAAAGAGCAAATAAAATTGTTAAAGAAACTGGTGGAGGGATTTTAATTATAACGGAAGGTGTTTTTGGAATGTCTGGAAATATGGGGGATCTTGCATCAATTGTTAAATTAAAAAAAGACTACAAATTTAGATTATTTGTTGATGATGCTCATGGTTTTGGAACAATGGGTAAAAGAGGTGCTGGATCAGGTGAAGAACAAGGAGTTCAAGATGGTATTGATTTATTCTTCTCAACTTTTGCTAAATCAATGGCGAGTATAGGAGCTTTTGTTTCAGGTAATGCAGATATTATTGATAATCTTAGATATAAACTGAGATCTCAAATTTTTGCAAAATCTCTTCCTATGCCTCTAGTAATTGGAAATCTTAAGAGACTTGAACTTATAAAATCTAATCCAGAATTCAAGAATAAACTTTGGGAGATAGTTGGCGCAATTCAAGATGGATTTAAGTCAAATGGTTTTGATATTGGAACAACTCAATCTCCCGTTACACCTATCATTTTGAAGGGGGATGTCTATGAATGTACAAATCTAATTAAAGACCTGAGATCAGAATATAATATTTTCTGTTCAGGTGTCATATATCCAGTAGTTCCAAAGGGTATAATTATGTTAAGAATTATACCAACAGCTGCTCATACTTTAGATGATGTAAAACAGACTATTGAAGCATTTAAAGAGGTGAAATTGAAGCTTGATGGTGGTATTTATCAAAAAATGGGTGAAAAAGGAGCTATTTTGACATAATTTTTTCAAAAAACGTTGAAATTGTGTAAAATTATTAGCTTTTTTTTATAAATTGTCTCTGTACTATTTTTTAATTTAAATTTATATACAATGAGTAGATACGATGAATTAACTGGCTTAGTTGAAGGTATGGGTAACGACTTTGCTAAATTTTATGGAAAAGGAAATAAAGCTGCTGGAACTAGAGTAAGAAAGGGAATGCAAGCTTTAAAAGTTTGGGCTCAAGATGTAAGAAAAGAAGTTCAAGCAAAAAAGAATGCAATGTAATTCTTTTATAAAAGATTAATTAAAAGGTGGTTTATTTAAACCACCTTTTTTTATTTTATTTTTTTTAGATAGTTGTATAATTTTTTTAGTCTATGATTAATGTCGTATTCATTATCTGATTTTAAGATTAATTCAAAAATATTCATTTTGTTATGAACAAATCCAATCCTACATTTTGAGTATGATCTTATAATAATATTTTCCATTTCTGGTATTAATGCTAAGTCAGGATATATCAGAAAATCATACTGTTGAAATATAAATAAATTGACATTATTATTGGCCCATTTTCCAAAAAGGTTAATTTCACTAATTCTAAAGGTTTTAAAATACCTATTATCAGCATTTCTCTTAGTTATAGCAGGAAGTAGATCTACTCTTTTATTATCTTTTCTTAAGTTCCCTGCAAAATCGTTAATTGCTTTTTGTTTATTTTCATCTATATAAGTATATAATATTCCAATATGATTTGATTCTGCATAATTAACTGATGCTCTGTTAATCTTAAAATTTTTGTTTTTTAAGAAATTTAATGTTGGCAATAAAAATTTCATATCATTTTCATAAATTCATCCTCAGTGATTATGGAGATCTTAAGTTTATCAGCTTTAATCTTCTTTTTTGGTCCCATATTTTTTCCGGCAATTAAATAATTTGTTTTTGATGATAATGATTTTGATACTCTTCCTTCGTTGATTTTAATTTCATCTTGGATTTTTTCTCTAGAAAAATTTAAAAACTTCCCTGAAACGACAAAAGTTAAACCTTTTAATTTATCAGAGTTTAAAGATTTATTCTCATTTTCCTGAAGATTGAGTCCATTTTCTTTAAAACTGTTAATAAGATTGATATTTTCTTTATTTGAGAAATAATCGGTTATACTTTCAGCAATTTTATTTCCAATTTCATCCACTGATATAATATCTTCATAGGATGCCTTAGAAAG
>JAYZHZ010000020.1:0-5591 GCA_036166035.1 Bacteroidota bacterium | reverse complement strand
AACATTAGTGGGTGGGATGTGAGTAATGTAACTAACATGTACAGAACATTTATGGGCAGTAACGAATTTAATCAAGATCTTAGCAGTTGGGATGTAAGTAAAGTAACTAATTGCGATCAGTTTTCTGACTGGACTGCAAAGTGGACTCTACCACAACCTAATTTTCCGATTAGTTGTAATTAAAGTTTAATATATTTAGAGCATGAAAAATATCTTGTTTTTAATTTCAATGCTGTTTTTATTTTCCTGTGAGGAAGAAGAGGACTTTTCCACGCCTTTTTATGTAGATGAAAATGGGGTAACCGTAAAAGCAAAAGACTGGGTTACAGCGGGGACTACTGGAGAACTTAATGGTATTTTTTATACTGCTGTTAATATTGATACATTAAGACTAATGTTTAGTAGAGAAGAGGATGTTAGTAAGGTGGTTACGACTTTAATTACAGATATGTCTAATCTATTCAGTAATGTTCCAATTAAAGATGTTGGACCTTATAGGCCTGAAGAATTACATTTTGATCCGAATATCTCCTCTTGGGATGTAAGTAATGTGACTAATATGCAAAAAATGTTTGGGACTGATTCCAGTGCTTACGTAAGAAATCTTTTCAATCAAGATATTAGTAGTTGGGATGTAAGTAATGTTGTCGACATGAGTTATATGTTTAATAACTGCCATTTTAATCAACCGATTAATAGCTGGAATGTTAGTAATGTAAGAGATATGTCATACATGTTTCACAGTGCTAGATATTTTGATCAACCACTTGAATCCTGGGATGTAAGTAATGTGACTAATATG
This sequence comes from Bacteroidota bacterium, assembly GCA_036166035.1. Taxonomy (GTDB): domain Bacteria; phylum Bacteroidota; class Bacteroidia; order Cytophagales; family MED-G16; genus MED-G16. The sequence goes on along the minus strand of JAYZHZ010000020.1, from coordinate 4,789 downwards.
AGTTATATGTTTGGCTCTGAAAGTCCTTATTCTGTTCATGATGGTCTCAATTTTAATCAAGATATCAGCAGCTGGGATGTGGGTAATGTGACGGATATGTCAGGTATGTTTAGGGGCGCTTTCTCTTTTGAACAAAACCTGAATAGCTGGAATACAAGTAACGTAACTAACATGAATGGTATGTTTAGCGACACTAATTTTGAGTCAGATATAGAGGAATGGGATGTGAGTAATGTTACCAGTATGCAAACAATGTTTTATTTTTCATTCTTCAATGGAGATATAAGTGGTTGGGATGTAAGTAATGTAACTAATATGAATTATATGTTTGGTTTCTCTAGAGCTTTTAATCAAGACATATCAAATTGGTGTGTGAGTAAAATAACTTCTGAACCCGATGGATTTTATACCGTTGCTGCTTGGAGTAATTTTCCTCCAGCCCCAGAAGAGTACTTACCAGTTTGGGGGACCTGTCCTGGATAGATTTTTTTTATAACTATAACTAAATAGAAGCGAAACAAAATGAGAAAACTATCTTTATTATTAATTTTTATAGTATTTGGGTGTAATACAACTGACCCAATTACTGACTATCAGCTAAGTTTAATTAGTGAAGAAATAACAGGATCAAATATTTTTAAGGTTGTTAAGAATGGCGAAGTGATATACAATAAAATATTAAATTCTGGTAAGTTGGGAGATAAGGATATAAGTGAAGAAACAATATTTCCTATATGGTCAATGTCAAAACCTGTAACCACTGTAGCAATGATGATTCTTTATGACAGAGACATGTACAAACTAGACGATAAACTATCTAAATATCTTCCAGAATATGAAAATGTAACCTGCAAAGGTGAAGAGGGAGTTTATCCTTGCAATAATAAGATAAAAGTCATTGATTTACTCACACACAGATCTGGCTATACATATTACAGCGATGTTTACGGAGAAAACAAATTTATTTCTCAGCCATCTCCTTTGAATAAGTTTACCAGTTCCTACTATTTTGATAATCTCGATGATTTTTCAAAAGCAGTTGCAAATCATCCATTAGAGTTTGAGCCTGGATCACATTATCTCTATGGGCTGAATCAGGCAATTTTAGGAAGACTGATTGAAGTCCTTTCTGGAATGTCTTTTTATGATTTCCTGAAAGAGAACCTATTTGATCCAATGGAAATGAACGATACAAAATTTTATTTAACACAGGAGGAAAGGCCAAGAGTTCAGCCGCTTTTTATAAATAGACTTCCAAACACACCGTTCAACCCAAGTGAAACTTCTTTGAAGGGGTTTACATATCTTCTTGATGAACAAACCTATGACATAAATAATTCTGCTCATTTTGGAGGAGAAGGTCTTGTCTCTACTTTCTCAGATTATTCAAACTTTTGCGAAATGCTTGTAAATAAAGGTATCTATAAGGGGGAAAAAATTATTTCTGAATCAAGTTATAATTTAATGATAGATAAATACACAAATACTGCTCCTGATCCAAATGAGCCATTTGTTTTTCCTGAGCTTGCAGGACATTATTTTGGTTTTACTTTTTCTGTTATGGAAAATCCTATTCTAGACGGAACTGGATCTCCAAAGGGAGTTTTTGGTTGGTCAGGATATCACAACACACATTTTTGGATTGATCCTCAAAACAAATTATATGGACTTTTCATGTCACGATCCCGAGAATTTAATTTTGGAATACAACATGGCTTAAAAAAAGCCGTTTATAGCACAGTAAACTAACTGACTTAGATTATGAAAAAACTACTCCTAGTATTACTATTTATTCCTCTTATTTCTTGTCAAGAAGAATCTAAATTATCTAATGAAGAGGTGATGGAAGCATTTGAATCTTTTTTTGATCTAATAGATAATGATGTAGATAATATTAGCTCAATTGTAACGGACGATTTTTACATTTTTGAAAATAGCAGAAGATATTCTAAAGAAGAGTTTATTGAATTTGTAAAAGGATTTGATATTATCGAGGTAAAAAGAGATTTTAAAAACATTGATATAGATTCCGATTATAATTCTGCTCATATCACCCTAACCCAATTAGCTGAAGCTAAAGTTAATACACCTGATGGAAAGGAAAAAATGAATTTTGAATGGCTTGAAAGTGCGTACTTAATTAAAGAAAATAAATCACTAAAATTTAAGTTTTATTTTTCTGAAGTTATTAATCTGTCAACCGTTAAAATAGATTAATCACTCTTTTTTCAATTAAAGAAAAGACCTTTAAGGTTGGTTATTATATTTGTTTTATGAAAAAGATATTATTTACTGCCATTCTCTTTTCATTAATTTCTTATTCCTGTGATGACGAGGATTCAGTAGATCAACCATCAGGAAATGGTACCCTTTCAGAAAAAATAGTCTTAATAAATATTGAAGGAGGAACTTTTACAATGGGTGGTGTTACCATTCAGGGAGATGCTCCAAAAGTGACTGTCTCATTGACTGAATTTCAGATTTCTGAAAAAGAAATTACCAACGAACAGTATGTGGAATTTTTAAACAACGCGTATCTTGATGGTTGGATTAAAGTATCCTTTCAATCGATAAATGATCCATGTGGTTCATATAGTGAAAATATGGTTATTGGAGAAGCAGACTCTCCATATCCGGGAGAGATTTTCTTGCAATTAGCAGAGACAGGAGGATGCACAAGTGGCGGAGAGACAGAACATATAAATAATAAAAGTTGGATTTCCTTTGACAGTTCTTCGAATAAATTTGAGTTATTAGATACTTCAAAAGCAGACTGGCCTGTAAATTGGGTTAAATGGTTTGGAGCAGATGCTTATGCTCAGTATTATAATGTTAGTTTGCCTACTGAAGCTCAGTGGGAATTTGCAGCGAGAGGCGGACAGCAATTTGAATATCCAACTGATGATGGGACTCTGAGCCCATCAAAAGCAAACTATAACGGAGATCTTCCAGGAATATATAACCCCAATGGACACTCATTGGCTGGCGGTTCTTATCCATCAAATCCATACAAGTTATATGATATGGGAGGAAATGTTTGGGAGTGGTGCCAAGATTATTACGATGAATCATTTTATACCGATGGGTCAAAAGATCCTGTCAATAAAACTTCAGGATCAGCGTCTAAGAGAGTTAGGAGAGGAGGTTCCTGGAATTATCATTCAGCAACATTATTGACCTATTCCAGAGCATCAGACTTTGAGAATAGAGGAAACAATCATTTTGGGTTCAGGATTGTAAAAAATTAAGGGAATAAAGAAATAATTGTATTCTTATCTGGTACACTCAATATTTTCTCAACATAATCAACATAGAGCTGATGGCCAAGTGGTAATTGCTCTTGTATTTCAGATGGGGTTCCTAAAGTAAATTCACCATGACCAGTCATTCCCTCTTGTTTATTTCCTGAAATTACAAAATAATCCCATTCTGCAAGAATAAGCCAGTATGCATACTCCTGTGTTATAACGTGATTATATCCTTCATTATCTCCTTTCATTTCATCATAAGAAGAAATATCATATATGCCATTATCAATTGCTTCCTGCATTGCTTGTCTAAGCCTGGAAGAAGATTTCATATATCCCCAATCATTTGGATGAGCAAGCTTTAATATAACTGCTGTGACTGTATGTAAAAGATGTTCTATAACTTCATTAATCTGCTTTGGTCCTCCACTACTTTCTTCCCATATAAAATCTGTACAGTTGTGGCGGTATGGGTTTGGCACATTGGTATTGTGTGCATATTGCTCATTTTTTTCAAATGATGCCTCTAGACCAACACGCTGATAAACATGTTCTTCTAATGAAGTAGTGAGATAATGAGAACGCATAGACTGATCAATCTTAGCATTATCTTCAAACATCGCATCATACGCTTGACCTACTTTATTTAAAAACTCTGGGCTAACATCTTCTTTCCCAAATATCCTCAGATTATTTGAGTCTACATGTTGGGTGAAATCAATTTCGCCTAACTCCTCTATTAGATTACAGGAAATAAATAGCACACATAAGTTTATAAATACTATTTTTTTCATGGTAATCAAATTATAATACGCCCGGATTTCCTGCGTCTGCATTTACATCCCCTTCGGTCAGTTGACTAACCATAGACATCATATCAAAAAAATCTTGTTCTCTTGCAATTTTTCCATCTTTTATAGTGACAAGAGTTGTCCCTGAAAGATTTAGCTTGTTTCCTGAAGCAGGCATTCCAAAAAAATCTCCGGTATGTGTTCCCTTAAAATTCCAGTGTTTAACTATTCTTTCTCCCTGTCCTATTACCTCCATTATTGTAAATTCAATATCCGAAAATCCGTTTAAGTAATTCATGTAATAATTTTTACATGCTTCTATCCCAACAAGATCTCCCTGAGCTGTTACTACAACCACATCCTTATGAAATCTCTCTTCATTAACGATTTCTGTCTCACCCTTTAGAAATCTGTTCCACGTATCTTCATACATAGCTAAATCTCTTTCCAGTTGCATTTTTGCATCCAAGAGTTCATTATTTGTATTTGATGGCGCACTGCAGTTTGTGATAGTAACTAACAAAATGACAGAAACCATTACATAGAATAAATTTTTTGTTGTTTTCATAGTTGTAATTTTTATAAATGCCTACTCTTTTTGGTTTTCAGCTTATCCTCTATATTCTCAAATCTAAAAACAATACTACAAAATGCAAAGTCTAAGCAGTCAGTATATCTTATTTTTTCAATTACTTATAGAAGTATTATATTTATTCCCATGAAAGAAGAATTTCAGAAATATTTAGATTT
>JAYZHZ010000019.1:0-17965 GCA_036166035.1 Bacteroidota bacterium | reverse complement strand
CCGTCAGGTCCAACAGAAATATATTTCCAACCATGATGTTTATCTGAAGGAAAGTCATCTGATATTAAAATTGGTTCTTTAAGGTACTCACCATACTTATCAGCATCATCTATGTTTTTTTCAATATCCTTGAATACCCAAACTTTATTTACTTCTGCAACATATAAATCGCCATTATAGTAAGCAACCCCATTTGGCATGTTAGTTAGTTTATCAGAAATTAAGTATTTCTTATCAACTACTTTATCTCCATTAGTATCCCTTAAAGCGAAAACATTATCTCCTCTTCGATTACCTACAAAAATAGTACCCGATGGACTAATTGACATAGATCTAGCATTTTCTACATCAGATGCATAAATTTCAATCTTAAAACCATCTGGAAGTACAATATTTTCAAGCAACTTAGATAGATCCTGATTACGATTTATTGAGAATGATAGAAATGAAAAACTAAAGGATAATAAAATTAGAATTAATAATTTTTTCATAATTTAAAATTTACTCAATTAAATTTGGTATATCATAATTTAATATTAATTTGAACCGCTAAATAGCAAATCTAAACTAATGGAAAATATTGATATTATTGTATTTGTCTCGTATTGTTTAGTTATTCTTTCTATAGGTTTATATGTTTCCAGAGATAAAAAAGGTTTAGGTAAAAGTGCAGAAGATTATTTTCTAGCTGGGAAATCTCTACCATGGTGGACAATAGGAGCTTCATTAATTGCAGCAAATATTTCTGCTGAACAGTTTATTGGAATGTCAGGATCAGGTTTCGCTCTTGGTCTTGCAATTGCAACATATGAATGGATGGCAGCAGTTACTCTCTTGGTTGTAGGTAAATTTTTTCTTCCAATTTTTATCGAAAAAAAAATTTATACCATCCCTGAGTTTGTAAAAAAAAGATATAGTAATAATCTAAAAACTATTCTTGCTGTCTTCTGGATTTGCCTCTTCATTTTTGTAAATCTTACGACTGTAATGTACCTAGGAGGAAAAGCAATGGATACTATTTTTGGAACGGGTGATGGGAGCTTAATAACCGTTAGTATAATAGGACTAGGTCTATTTGCATTAACTTATTCAATTTGGGGAGGATTATCTGCAGTTGCGTGGACCGATGTTGTCCAGGTGGTAATATTAATTTTAGGTGGAATGCTTATGACTGGAATAGCACTTGGATATGTTATGCCAGAACACAGAATAGATGGTAATGGTGGAATTTTAGACGGTTTGTCATATGTTTATAGTGCTGTTCCTGAACGATTTTCTATGATTCTATCCGAAGGTGAAATTATTACACCAGATGGAAGAGATGCTTATATAGATTTACCTGGAATAGCTGTACTAATTGGAGGTATGTGGATTGCAAATACATACTATTGGGGGTTCAATCAATACATAATTCAAAGGACTCTCGCTGCAAAAAGTCTTTCAGAAGCTCAAAAAGGAATAGCTTTTGCAGCTTTTCTTAAATTGATAATTCCAATTTTTGTAGTTCTACCGGGAATAATTGCATACGTAATTAATCTTGATCCAGAAACAGGACAACTTTTAAAAGTACTTCCAGAAGGGTTTACTTCTCAAGAAGGAAACATATTGAATGACAATGCAGCACCATGGTTAATTAAAAATTACATCCCCGTAGGTATAAAAGGTTTGATTCTTGCGGCTCTTGCAGCAGCCATCGTATCATCTCTTGCTTCAATGCTTAATTCTACCTCAACTATCTTCACAATGGACATTTACAAAGAGATAGTAAATAAAAACGCTAAAGATAAAGAGTTAGTTAATGTTGGCAGAATTGTGGTCTTTTTTGCTCTTATTATTTCTATGTATATAGCTCCTAAATTTGGTAATCTTGGTCAAGTTTTCCAAGCAATCCAAGAATATACAGGAGTTGTTAGTCCTGGTATTCTCGCAGTTTTTATAATGGGTCTATATTATAAAAAAGCTACTAATAATGCTGCCATTTGGGGAATTTTATTTTCAATTCCAGTAGCAATGTACTTTAAAGTTGTTGCAAAGGGCTGGCTTACAATATTCCCAGAATTTACTCATACATTCTTTATAGAAGAGATTCCGTTCCTCCATCAGATGGGAATTACCTTTATAATTACACTACTGATTATCTATATAATCAGCTATCTTGATGGAAATAATGATGATCCTAAAGGAATTGAACTTAGAAAAAAATTATTTTATACAAGCCCATCATTTAATATTCCAGCGTTTGCTGTTTTATTGATTACTGCTATGCTTTATGCCATATTCTGGTAAAGTTTATGAATAATAAATCAACTACTATACAATTAAATCAAGGGGATCTACTTTTTAAATATAGAGGTTTGATTCCTGTACCAATAATAGTCTTGACAATAATTTATTTCTATTTATATGGGAGGAAAGATATTTCTGATGAATACTACTTGCTTTGTATAATAATTTCATTTATAGGTTTAATTATAAGAATATTAACTATAGGATTTACATATTTTAAAACATCAGGAAAAAATACTAAAAGACAAATTGCAAGAAAACTTAATACAACAGGAATGTATTCTTTAGTAAGGAATCCTTTATATCTTGCAAATTACATTAATTGGCTAGGAGTAATACTTCTATTATCAGATCCTATAATAGCAGTCATATCAACTTTAATATTTATAATTATATATAGAGAAATAATATTAATAGAAGAAAACTTTCTTTCGGAAAAATTTAATCAAAATTATCATAGTTATTCAACTAAAACACCTAGAATTATTCCATCATTTAAAAATTGGGTGAAACCTGAAAATGAATTTAATTTAGTTAAGTCCTTAATAAATATTAAGAATGGATTGTTTGCATTGTCAATTGTTTTTTACCTTATAAATTCAATAGAAAATTACAAAACACATGGAGTTATTTTTCAAATGAATTGGATATTTTGTATCATGTTATTTTCGATATTTTTTTATTTAATCATAAAAATTTATTTAATAAATTCAAATAAAAAATTCTAATTTTGTTTAATATGATACCTCTAAATAAATATCAAAAAAAATTTAAAAGAGAATGGTTAAATCCATTTGCATTTTCATTCTATTTTTTTTTAAATGTTCCCATGGGATGGTTATCTGGCATGAAATTAAAAGAACTTTCAGAAAAAAAGTGTATATCAAAAGTTCCATTCAGGTGGTACTATAGATGGCAAAACATGAACCCATTCAAATCAATGTATTTTGCAGTTCAATGTATGGGAGCAGAGCTTTCAGTAGCGTCAATAGCTGCATTAGCTGTTAAAGGAATTAAACCATCTATTGCCTTTATTATAACAAAAATGAGCTCAAAATATTTAAAAAAAGCCACTGGAAATGTTTCATTTAAATGCGAAGATGGTGAAGATATTTTCAATGCAGTAGATAAAGCAATTTCTACAAAAAAAGGAGTAGAGGTAGAAGTAAAAACTATCGGAACTCTTGAAGATGGAACTGTGGTCTCAGAATTTTATTTTACTTGGTCTTTTAAACAAAGAAGTAAATAAAAAATGACTCCTGAAAAAGATATTTAAATTAAACTACCTTCTTGTAAATAGTTAAAAACTAAACTCTCTTTAAATTTAAAATCGTAATTTCAGGTAAAATACCTACCCTTCCTTGATATCCTAAAAATCCATATCCCCTATTTACATAGATATGTTGATTATTGTTCTTGTACAAATCTGCCCACTGTTTATAAGCTAGTTTAACTGGACTCCATTTTAGATTTCCAATTTCAATACCATACTGTAATCCATGGGTGTGGCCAGACAAAGTTAAGTCAATATCAGAATATTGATTTGTAATTTGTTCATTCCAATGAGATGGATTATGAGAAAGTAATAATTTAAAATTTTCTTTTTCTAAACCTTTATATGCAATATCTATCTTTCCATATTGCTGAAATCTCGAAGCAGCCCAATTTTCAACCCCTAAAATATTTATTATTTCACCATCAACTATAACATTATCATTTTGGTTCATTAAAAGATTCCAACCAAATTCTTTATGAGCTGCAATTATATCTTTAAAATTCTTTGACTTTTCACTCTCATTTCTCCATGTTGTGTATTCACCATAATCATGATTTCCAAGAACTGAAAAAACTCCAAGAGGTGCCTTTATTCTACTAAGTTGATCCCCCCACCCTTTAAGTTCACTAGCTTTATCGTTAACAATATCACCAGTAAAAAAAACCATATCTGCAGATTCTTTTACTATCATATCAATCCCACCAATTGCAGCAAATCTATTTCTTAAACTTCCAATATGGATATCAGAGATATGACATATTTTAATACCATCAAAAGATCTTGGCAACTTACTAAAGCGCAGATTTCTTCTTCTTACTCTATAATCATATACATTATTTGAAATTATACCATATGTTAAAGAAGTTAAAGGAAAACCATATGCAATAGAAGCAGATAGACTTAAAAACTTAGATCTTGATAGACCACCAGCCGGCAAATTTCTTTTTTTATTGTAACAAAATAAAAATATTAATAATCTCCGTAGATCATCTAATAAAATAAAGGGAAGGCTTAATAACTTTGAAATAAAATTTCCAATAACAAAGTTGAATAATATAACCCTATAATAATAATTCAATTCTATGTCTATTAAATAAACGAAAAAATTGATTAAAGTGGTTAATGAAAAAAACCAATATATTCCAAAAAAAAATTTATTCCATTTTATATACTTATATTTTTTAATAACCTGATAAAAATATATATCTAAAAGAAGAGAGATTATTGTAAATACAGATAAATATATCAGCCTTTCCATCTATTTAGATAATCCAAAAAATCTATTCATTTTAACTTGAATCAGATACATGGAAGGTATAACCAATAGGGTTAAAAAAGTTGCAAATGTTAAACCAAAGATTATTGCCCAGGCAATAGGTCCAAAAAACACCATATTGTCACCACCTAAATAAAAGCTAACCTGATAAGAATTAAAAAACTTAACAAAGTCAAAATTCATTCCAATAGCTAGTGGCATAAGACCTAAAATGGTTGTTAAAGCAGTTAAAATTACTGGCCTCAATCTAGTCTTTCCTGCTTCAGAGATACAAAATATAATATCATCTAGAGACAAATCGGATTTTTTAGATATAAGCTTTCTCTTTCTGTTAAGCTCAATAAAATCTATCAATACAATGGCATTATTTACGACAATACCTATTAGTGAGATTATACCTATCATTGTCATTACAACTACAAAATCCATATTAAAAATAAACAAACCCAAGAATACTCCTATTGTACTTAGAATTATAGATGACATTATTATCAAAGGAGTAATTATTTTATTGAATTGTGCAACAATAATTATAAATACTAGAAATAAAGCAATCATAAAAGCATTAGATAAAAATGCCATCTCCTCTTCTTGTTCCTGTTGTTCACCACCAAATTTGTAAGAATATCCATTTGGAAGAGGAACTTTTTTTAAAACCATATCAATTTTAGAATTGACCTCAGTTGGATTATAACCTGAAATCACATTAGATGAAATGGTAATTACTTTATCTAAATCTTTTCTTTTTACAGAACTGAAAGTATTAGACATCTTCATTGAAGCAAATGAGCTAATAGGAACTTGATATGTCATTCCATTAGATTGATTTCTGAATGTAATATTTTTATTCATAAGAGCATCAATATCATACCTATACTCATCCTGTAATCTCAATTGAATTTTAAAATCATCCTCACCTACCTTATATTTAGATATTTCTTTACCAAATAGTGAAGTTCTTAATTCATTTGCAAGCATACCTGTTGAAAGTCCATATCTTCTAAGTTTATCTCTATCAAAATCTATAAGTAATTCAGGTTTTCTTGTTGAAAGATCTAAAACTAATTTCTCAATTCCAGGAATATTTGATTCATTAATGTGTTTTCTAATTTTTTCAACCTGAGAAATAAGCACTTTAAATTCTGGGCCTGTCACCTCAATACTTATCTCTCCACCTACAGGAGGTCCTTTCCTATCTTTTCCAAGTGTAATACTTACTCCTGGAAATTTTTCCATATTATTTCTCAGTTTTTCAAGAACATCAATTGTATTTATTCCATTTCTTTTTTCAAATTCAAAAAAGTTAATATTAATCTTTGCTCTATTTGGAGAATCTCTCATTGAAAAAACAGAAGGATCATTGACATTAAGTGTTCTTTTTCCTACATATGATACTATACTTTCAATAATGTCCCTATACTCAAAAAGTATGTCATTAATACTTTCTTCTAATTTTTTTGTAAACCTATTGGTTTCCTCTATATCTGTTCCAACTGGTAATTCAATGAAAACATTAATATAGTTTGGTCTGTTCTCAGGAAAATATAACACCTTAGGTGGAAAAAATTGGTTTAACTGAAATGTGCCAAATAAAAGAAAAATTGAAAATAAAATAACGTAATATGGCCTTTTTCCTAATAACAAAAAATTTAAAACTTTACTGTATCTGTATTCTAATGCCTTAAGATATTTCATTCTAAAAATCTTAGACAAAGGGACAAAAACAAAATAATTAAAAATAATAAATAGTGAAATGAATATTAGTAAGTTTCCAAGCCAATATGTTTTCATTATTATAAAAAATATGCCAATAACAAATAATATAGAGGAATTCTGAATATACTTTTTAGCATTTTTTTTACCATTACCTTCTATTTTCATTAAATAAGAAATCATAACTGGATTTATAACTAGTGCAACAAAGAGCGAAGACAAGAGAGTAACTATAATTCCTATGGGTAAAAAACTCATGAATTTCCCTGTAAGACCAGGCCAAAATGCTAAAGGAACAAAAACAGCAAGAGTAGTTGCGGTTGATGTTATTATGGGAAGAGCAATCTCACCAATACCCAATTTAGTAGCTTCAATTCTTGAATAACCTTTCTCTAAAAACCTGTATATATTCTCAGTAACGACTATTCCATTATCGACTAATAAACCAAGCGAAATCACAAGTGAAAAAAGAATCATCATATTGACAGTAATACTAAAAATTTGGAATATAAGAAAGGATATGCACATTGAAAGAGGTATTGATAAACCAACAAAAAGTGCATTCCTAACACCAAGAAAGAACATGAGAACTAAGACAACCAAGATGACTCCACTAAATATACTATTTTCTAGTGTACTTACTTGTTCTTTTGTGTTTTGGGATTGATTATTTACAATTATTATACTAATATCATTTGGAATCTTATTTTTTATAACCGAAATAGCATCATTTACTTTGTCATTTAATAGTAAAAGATTTGTGCCGGGCATCCTTATTACATCAACAGAAACTACTGGCTTACCAGAAAGCCTTGTATAACTCTCTATCTCTTTGTATCCAAACTCTATATCAGCGACATCTTTTAAAAAAACTATTTTACCATTTTTTGAAGAAATAATTATATTTTCAAAATCATGAATTGATTTAAATTCCCCTAAAAGCCTTACTGATCTGCGGATATTATCAGATAATAAATTACCACCTGAAACTGAAATATTTTCATATAAAATAGCATTCTCAATATCATTAAATGATAGATTCCTAGCCTCCAACTCAAAAGGATTTACATTTATTGAAACTTCTTTTTCTTCTACTCCTGTAATATTAACTTTAGATACATCAGAAATTTTTTCAAGTTCTTCTTTCAATAATTCAGCATAAGATTCGAGCTCTTCCAAAGAGTATTTACCAGATAATGTGACACTCATTGCAGGAAAATCAGAGAAACTTACCTCATAGACACTAGATTCTGTTGGTAAATCAGTAGGTAAGTTAATCTTTGACCTGTCAACAGCATCTTTAACTTTAGATTTTGCATATTCTATTTCTATACCTGACTGAAATTCAGCAATAATGGTTGAAAATCCTTGGATTGAGTTAGATCTGATTTCTTTAATTTCAGATATGGTATTTAATTCTTTCTCTATTGGTCTAGTTATAAGGTTTTCTATATCTGTAGGTGAATTACCAGGATAAGGTGTACCTATATAAATAGAAGATTGTTCTACTTCAGGATAACTTTCTTTTGGGAGGTTGTTATATGCTCCAACTCCTAAAACCACAAGCATAATTAAGAGTAAAACAACAGTTATTCTATTTCTTAATGAAAAATTGGATAAACCAAACTGACGAATAACTTTATCTTCAACGTTTCTTTTCATTCCTTGAAAAATCTAATTTTTAATTTTAACATAAGAACCATCCATAACTTGTGAAGATCCTTTATCTATGACTTTTTCGTTTCCAACTAAACCACTCAAAATCTCTGTCTTATAATTAAATGATTTTCCAACAAGAACAGGTATTTTTCTAGCAACTTTCTCGCCATCAAAATCTTCCACAATAAATACGTAACTTCCTTTATCATCTGAATAGATAATGTTTGAAGGAAGTGAAGTTGAATTATTATTTTTATAGTCAACAAGTAAAACATTAACTATTTGATTGGGTTTAAATGATTCCATATAAGATTCAGGTATATCAACGCCTATATTAAATGTTCTATTATCAGGATTTATTACTTGACCAATAGAAATAATCAATGATTCAAAAGTTGAATTTTTTGAAGAAATTACTTTGACTGTATCTCCAACCTGAAATGATTCAATATAATTCTCGGATACATCAATATTTATATATGAATCATTGTCATTGTATATCCTAAATGCAGGCATAGCAGGTGAAGACATCTCCCCAACTTTAGCATTAATGGCATCAATTACTCCTGGCAAAGGTGCAATAATTTTAAATCTAGAAGCTTGTAGTTTTATTGCATTAAACCTACTTTTTAAAGATTCATAATTAGATTTAGCCCTAAGGTAATCTAACTCAGATCCAATATTGTTTTCCCAAAGATTTGATTGTCTGTCATATATAGTTTTTAACAATTTTAAATTTGTTTCAATTTCTTTTAAATTATTATCTATAACATCAGAATTTATTACTGCTAATACAGTTCCCTTTTCAACAAACTGACCTTCTTTAACATTAATTTTTTTGTATCTACCCACCACCTCCGATACAATAATTACATTCATTTTAGATTTGACATTTCCTCTTAAATCAATCTGATGAACAAACCCATCATTATATGGATTAATTGTTGATATCAATTCGTAATTTTTTACTCCAAAAGTCGAATCTAATTCATTTATCTCTTTCTCAAGCCGATCAATTTCTGAATATATTTCATCAAGTGAGTTCTTTAGTTTATCAACTTTTTCTTTTTTATATTCTAGTGATCCAGTATCACAGGCTGAAATAAAAATAAAAATTATTAATAGTATATTTCTCATAATTAATTATTTAATAGAATTCCTAATGTCTTCTTTATATCTATAGATGCTATAACTGACTCATATAATGCATTATAGTATTGATTTTGAGCAGTTTTAAGAGAATTGTTAGAATCAATTAATTCAAGATTTGATCCTACACCCTCACTATACTTTTTTTCTGATGCGTAATAAACATCTTTTGCTAAGTTTAGATTTTTTCTTGTTATTTCTAATGACTCCTTAGAATTCTCAAAATTTGCTAAAGATTGATTTATCTGTAAGTTTATAGATCTCTCCAGAAACATCATTTGATTTTCAATCTGTTCAATTTTATATTTTGATTGATTAATTTTACTTCTCTTTAAAAATCCATCAAATATTGGAATTACTACAAGAAAACCTAGAGTACCAAATTTTTTCCACCTATCACTATTAAAGAACAGATTTGATTGTGAAGCAGAGGAGTTATAGCCATAATTATAATTTGCATAAATTTGGGGTAAATATTGACTCCTATTATTTTTCAAATCATAAGATTTAAGATTTTTATCAGTTTGAAGTATTGAATATTCAATTCTTTTTGAATAATCAAAATCTTTTAACTCATAGCTAAAATTATTAATCAGATCTTCAGATAATTCTCCTATTAGTTCAATTTCTATTTCAATAGGTAACCCAATTTGGAATTTTAGTACAGATATGCTCAAATCATATAATCTATCTGCTTTTATTTTTTCACTTTTTAAGTTATTATACGATACTGTAATCCTATCTATATCCAATTTTTCCACAAATCCATTTTCATAAAGTTTATTTGTTTGATCTAGAAGTTCAGAGAGACGATCTAGATTTCCATTTACCAAATCTATTCTAGATTTAGTATTCAAAGCCGTAAAATATGCTTTTTGAACTGATTCATAAATATCTATTATATTTCTTTTAGTCATTTTTTCTGATAACCTAATTAATTCTCTGGATGCAGAAACGCCAACAAAATAAGAACCATTAAATATCATTTGATTTACATATAAGTCCATTCTACCATCATATGTCTGACCAAACTGAACCTCTTGTTCAGTGCCTTCTGGTACTCCAGGCATGAATCTGCTTATATCAATTATGCTTTTTTGTACTTCGTGATTATACTTAACTCCCCCATCGAAACTAATTTGAGGTAAGCCAACAGATAAATATTCCTTGGATAATGCAGATGATATTTTTTCCTCTAAATAGGAATTTTTTAAATTTTCATTATTTTCTAATGCAAGACTTATACATTCCTCAAGAGTTAAATTCTTTTTCTGTGAGAAACTTAAAAAAGAAATTAACAGTAGAGATGTAAATAATATTTTTCTCATGGTTTCATTTTATTTAGTATTTCTTCATAAAGTAATAGGCCTTTATTTGTTACAATACCTCTGATAAACAAATCAAATGATATAAATTGTATATCTCTGAAATTATACTTCTTTAAAGGAAAAACATCTTGATTAAAACCTATCTCTATAATTTCAATCCTAAGTTTTGATACAATATCTTCATCAATTGTACTTCTAATAAAACCCTCTGATTTACCAGAATTAATAACATTTTGCAGTGTTTTTTCAAATAGTTTTTCTTTATAATCTTGGGTGATTTTATATAAATCAGGATGGTATCTTTTTAAATCATGAACAAATAAAGGAGTGGTTTCATTTAGTGAATTTCTAAAATGTTTAGATATCCTGAAAAAAGTTTCAATTGAATTAGGAGACCTCTTAATAATTTCTTGAATTTCATTGTATAGATTATCGTGGTGAAATTCAATTGATTTATTAGCGATAGTATGTTTATCTGTGTAGTACTTATATATTGTTTTTTTTGAGATTCCACAATCAGAACATATATCATCAACTGTAACACCTCTAATACCAAACCTTCTAAAAAGATTGTCTGCTTTAATTATAATGTTTGTTTTTAAATCCATATATACTATGGAAACTATTAAGTTTCTTTGAGTTTCCAACGCAAACATATTAAAAATGTTTTACATATGTTAATTTTTTAAGTTCAGACTGATAATCATATAAAAAAATATATTTTTGTTTTTTAGAAATTATAATGATATCATTCTTTAAAAAGTCACCGTCATTTTTCTTTGTAATTGAACATAAAAACATACTTTCAAAAGAAGATATTAATAAACTTTCATGGTTACTTAGCAATTCAAAATATCTTAATAAAGACAAATTATTAGGAGAATTTATTGGTCCAAGAAAAGAAATGACAACACCATGGAGTACCAATGCAGTTGAAATATCTAAAATTGTTGGAATCAAATCAATTAATAGAATCGAAAGATTATATAATAGAAAAAATAATTATGATTCAATGCTTGAATCTAAATTTACAAATCCTGATCAAAGCATATTCAGAATAGATAAAAAAGCTCAAGATGTTATATATGTTGATGATATAAAAAAATATAATGATAGTGAAGGTCTTGCATTAAGTAATAATGAAATTGATTATTTAAAAAATGTTAGTAAAAGATTAAAAAGAAAGCTTACCGACAGTGAAGTTTTTGGATTTTCGCAAGTTAATTCTGAACACTGTAGACATAAAATATTTAATGGAAAATTTATTATTGATGGAAAGAAAATGGATAAAAGTCTATTTAGTATGATTAAGTCTACTTCCAAATCTAATTCCAAAAATTTAATCTCTGCATATAAAGATAATGTTGCATTTATTTCAGGGCCAGAAATTGAAATGTTTACAACAAACAATAAACATGTTCCTGATTATTACATTATTAGAAAAGTTAAATCATCAATATCTTTAAAAGCTGAGACACACAATTTTCCAACCACAGTAGAACCATTTAGTGGAGCAGCAACAGGTTCTGGAGGAGAAATAAGGGATAGGATGGCAGGTGGACAAGCAAGTTTTCCACTAGCAGGAACTGCTGTATATATGACTTCATATCCAAGGATTTCTAAATCCAGAAAATGGGAAGTACAACAAATAACTAAGAAATGGTTATATCAGAACCCAAAAGATATATTAATTAAGGCATCAAATGGGGCAAGTGACTATGGAAATAAATTTGGGCAACCATTAATATGCGGAAGTGTTTTAACATTTGAACACAATGAAAATAATCATTTTTTTGGATTCGATAAAGTTATAATGTTAGCAGGAGGAATTGGATTTGGAAAAGAAAATGAAACTAAGAAAAAGAAAATTAAAAATGGTGATTATGTTGTAGTTCTTGGTGGTGATAATTACAGAATTGGTATGGGTGGTAGTGCTGTCTCTTCTTTAAATACTGGTGAATTAAAAAATAATATTGAATTAAATGCAGTTCAAAGATCTAATCCTGAGATGCAGAAAAGAGTTTGTAATGTAATCAGATCATTAGCAGAAGAAATATCTAATCCAATATTATCAATTCATGATCATGGAGCAGGAGGACACTTAAATTGTCTATCTGAACTACTTGAAAACAGCGGTGGAGAAATTGATATTAATATGTTACCTGTTGGGGATCCTACTCTTTCTGAAAAGGAAATAATTGGAAACGAATCTCAAGAAAGAATGGGACTTATAGTTAGAAAGGAAGATTATAAAAAAATAAAAGATATTGCAGAAAGAGAAAGAGCTCCAATATATAAAGTAGGAGTCGTTAGGGAAAACAAAAAACTAGTATTTAAAGGAAAAAACAAAATCAATCCAATTGATTTAAATCTAAATGATTTTTTTGGATCGTCACCAAAAACTATAATTAGAGACAATGAAAAAAAAATTAATTTTAAAATTCCAAAATATAATAAAGATTTAGTTATAAGATACCTAGAAAACGTTCTATCCCTTGAATCTGTAGCATGTAAAGATTGGCTAACAAATAAGGTAGATAGATGTGTTACAGGAAAAGTTGCATTACAACAAACTGTTGGTGAAATTCAGTTACCACTAAATAATCTAGGAGTTATGTGTTTTGATTTTTCATCAAATAAAGGTATTGCAACTTCTTTGGGTTTTGCACCTATTGTATCATTAATTAATGAAAAGATTGGTGCTAAATATTCAGTATTAAAAGCATTAACAAATATCATTTGGGCACCCATAAAAAATGGAATTTCAAATATTTCACTAAGTGCCAACTGGATGTGGCCTGCAAATAATTTGGGTGAAAACACAAGGCTATTTAATGCTGTTAAATCAATTAGTGATTTTGCAATTCAACTAGGAATTAATATTCCTACTGGAAAAGATTCATTATCTATGACACAGAAGTATCCTGATGGGAAAAAAGTATTATCTCCTGGAACAGTTATAATATCAGCTGTATCAGAAGTAGAAGATGTAAATAAGATTGTAAGGCCAAATATATTAGAGGCAAAAAACTCAGAGATTTTATATATAAATTTATGTGAGGATTTAAATATTTCAGGTTCAGCATTTTTTCAGACCCTATCTTCTATTGGAAACGATGTTTTTGATACAATAAGTACAGATAAAATAAAAAACATCCTTGAAACAATACAAAATCTTATTATAGATAAAAGAATTATATCTGGACATGATATTTCTTCTGGTGGACTTATAACATCATTATTAGAAATGAATTTTCCTAATACTAAACTAGGAATGAACCTTAATTTTGACGGATTTTTATCTAATGATATTATAAAAATATTGTTTAATGAATCTCCAGGAATTATTATTCAAGCTCATAAAAGTGTTAGAAATACTCTTAAAAAAAATAAAGTTGATTTTATAAAGCTTGGATATGTATCAAGCAAAAGAAAATTTAATATTTCCTTCAAAAAAACAAAGATAGAATTAGATATTGATCATTTTAGAGATTCTTGGTTTAAATCATCATCTTTATTAGATTTAGAGCAAACATCACATAATAAAAGTGATGAAAGATTCAAAAATTACAAGAATCAACCACTTAAATTTAAATTTCCTAATAGTTTTTCAGGAAAAATTCCAATTAATAATCATACAAAAAATATTAAAGCTGCCGTAATTAGAGAAAAAGGAATTAATAGCGAAAGAGAGATGGCTTATATGTTACATCTCGCCGGCTTTGAAGTTAAAGATGTTCATATGACTGACCTTGTATCTGGTAGAGAAAATTTGAATGATATTAAAATGTTAGTTTTTCCAGGCGGTTTCTCCAATTCGGATGTTCTTGGTTCTGCCAAGGGTTGGGCAGGAGCGTTTAAGTTTAATAAAAAAGCAAAAAAATCAATTGAATCATTTTATAATAGAAAAAATACCTTAAGTCTTGGCGTTTGCAATGGATGTCAACTTATGATGGAACTTAATTTGATTTATCCTAAATTGAAAGATAATCATCCAAAAATGAAGCATAATGAATCTAAAAAGTTTGAGTGTGTATTTACAAGCATAGATGTATTAGAATCTAATTCTATCATGTTAAGTAATCTATCCGGTTCTACTTTAGGAATCTGGTCAGCTCATGGTGAAGGAAGATTTGATTTAAAAAATCAGAAAATAAATGTTGCAGCTAAATTTCATTACAAAGAATACCCATCAAATCCAAATGGTTCTGATTTAGCTGCTGCTGCTATATGCTCAAAAGATGGGAGACATTTGGCAATAATGCCACATCTTGAAAGATCTATTTTTCCATGGAATTGGGCACATTACGATATCGATCGTAATGACAAAATTTCACCGTGGATAATACCATTTGTAAATGCAAGAAATTGGCTTGAGGAAAATGGATAATTTAATTTTTAAATTTTAAAAAATTAAATCTACTTTTGTAGCCCATTGTATTGGCTCATGGTGTAACTGGTAACACGTCTGGTTTTGGTCCAGAAGAGTCTAGGTTCGAGCCCTAGTGAGCCAACAAAAAATATAAAATGAGTACAGTTAAAATATTTTCTGGAAGTGGGTCAATAGACTTAGCTAATAAAATAGCATCTAAGTTTGGGAAAAACTTAGGCCAAGGAAAACTTGGAAAATTTAGTGATGGTGAGTTGAGTTACAGATATACTGAAACAGTAAGAGGTTCTGATGTCTATATTGTTCAGTCAACCGTTGACAGCTCTGATAATCTAATTGAATTGTTTCTAATGATTGATGCTGCAAAAAGGGCAAGTGCAAAATATGTAAATGTTGTAATTCCATACTATGGATATGCAAGACAAGACAGGAAAGATAAGCCTAGGATTGCAGTTTCCGCAAAGCTTATAGCTAATTTACTTACAGCATCAGGAGCGTCTCGTATTGTTTCATGTGATCTTCATGCTGGTCAGATTCAGGGATTTTTTGATATACCACTTGATCACTTGAATGGAAGCTCAGTTTTCGTACCTTATGTAAAATCTCTAAAACTTAATAATATTATTTTCGCATCACCAGATGCTGGAGGCACAGAAAGAGTAAGAGACTATGCAAAGTACTTTAATGAAGACTTTGTAATATGTGATAAGACAAGAGAAAAGGCAAATAAAGTAAAATCTGTTCAAGTGATTGGGGACGTAAAAAATAAACACGTAATTATAATTGATGATTTGATTGATACTGGAGGTACAATAGCAATGGCATCAAATGTCTTAATTGAAAAAGGTGCTAAGTCTGTTAGAGCTATAATTACTCATCCAGTTTTAAGTGGAAAGGCTGAAGAAAATCTTAATAATTCTTCTCTTACTGAATTAGTAGTTACTGATAGTATTCCTCTAAAATTTAGGAATAAAAAAATAAAAGTGTTATCCATTGCAGGGCTAATTGCAAAAGCTATTAGAAAAATTCATGAAAATGAATCTACTAGCTCACTTTTTATAAATAGATAAAATTAAAATTATGGAAACAATTGAGATTATAGGGTATAATAGAGCAAATCTTGGTAAAAAAGATTCCACAAAATTGAGACAGGAAGGTAATGTTCCTTGTGTAATTTATGGTGGTAAAGAACAAATTCATTTTTATTCACCAATGATCCTTTTCAGAGAGCTTGTCTATACACCTGGAGCAAACTTTGTAAAACTTAATATTGAAGGAATTGAGAAAGATGCAATTCTTCAAGATATTCAATTTCATCCCGTTAGTGAAATAATACTTCATGCTGACTTCCTAGAATTAAAAGACGACAAAAAAATTAAGATGGACATTCCTGTTAAAGTTTTAGGAGATGCACCAGGCGTTAAACAAGGAGGTAAAATTTTAATGAGAATTAGAAAACTATCATTAATGGCATATCCAAAAAACATGCCTTCATTTGTTGAAGTTGATATAAGTGGTTTAGAACTTGGACAAAGTATTAAAGTAGAAGATCTACTTAATGATGAATATGATATTCTAAACAGCCCACTTGTAAGTGTGGTTTCAGTTAACATTCCTAGAGTTAAAATTGAAGTTGAAGAGGAGGAGGATGAACTAGAGGGAGAAGAAGGAGAAGAAGGAGAAGAAGGAAAAGAAGGAGCTTCTGAAGAGAAAGAAGGAAAGGAAAATCAAGGAGATAGTTCTAAAAAGAATGTAGATAATAAAGACTCTGGAAAGTCAAAAGAAGAAAAGAAAGATTCTTAATTAGTCTAATTATAATTAATCAAAAGTTTAGTATAAATTTAATATGCTAAACTTTTGATTTATGAAATATCTTATTGTTGGGCTTGGAAATTTAGGTGATGAGTATGATTTAACAAGACATAATATTGGTTTCATAACACTAGATCATTTTGCTAAAAAATTTAATATTGAGTTCGTTATTAAAAAAAATGCTCTATACACGTCTATAAAATATAAAAGCAGAATATTACACCTTATAAAACCATCTAATTATGTCAATAATAGTGGAAAGTCTGTTAATTACTGGATGAGTAAATTAAAAATTAATACCGAAAATACATTAGTTATTCTAGATGATATTTCGCTTCCATTTGGTAAAATTAGAATAAAAAAAAATGGTTCAGATGGGGGTCATAACGGATTAAAAAGTATAAATGAAAGTTTAAATTCGAAGAATTATAATAGAATAAGGTTTGGAGTTGATAATAATTTTAGTCCCGGTAAACAATCTCAATATGTACTTAGTAAATTTTCTAAAAACGAAAATAAAACCCTAGAATTAGAAATTGAGAGTTGTATAGATGCAATTCTATCTTTCTGTAGTGAGGGAGTGGACAGAACAATGAATAAATTTAATTAAGCGACCACTGAACCATCCGTAATATCTGAGTCAGGTTGCATTAAACTAAGTTTACCATCAGAATCCTCAGCAAGCAATAACATACCTTGACTTTCTATACCCATCATCTTTCTTGGACTTAAATTGATTAAAACCATTACTTTCTTGTTAAGAATATCTTCTGGAGAATAATATTTAGAAATTCCACTAAGAATTATTCTTTTATCTAGTCCGGTATCTACTTTTAATTTTAATAATTTATCAGATTTAGCAACATTTTCTGCTTCAATTACTGTACCAACTCTAATATCAACTTTTGCAAAATCATCGAATTCTATCTTATTTTTTTGAGGCATAATATTATTATTTTGATTGTTTAAATTAAGTTTTTTTATTTGATCTTCAATTAATTGATCTTCAATTTTTGAGAAAATATGAGCTTTTCCTGAAATTATATTACCAGGTTTGAAAATACTAAATCCAATAT
>JAYZHZ010000018.1:0-27202 GCA_036166035.1 Bacteroidota bacterium | reverse complement strand
ATTATAATTCTGATCTTTCTATTGCATCTAATCTTTTACTTAAGGAAGGATGAGAATAATTTAAAAATTCATACACTGGATGAGGTGTAAGGTTTGATAAATTATCTCTAGAAAGTTTTTTAAGTGCACTTATCATTGGGAGCTTCTTATACGTTTGAACCGCAAAGTTATCAGCCTCATATTCATTGTTTCTACTTTTAATATTCATCAAAATACTAATAAATCTATCTACAGGTGTATATAATATTAAAAATGCAAAAATCTCAAAATGTCTAAATGAAATATTTCCTCCCAAGGCATAACTAATTTCACTATTGTATAAAAAATTTGACATAATATATAACATAAGACCGGTAGATAGAATTGAAAATATCATATTTGAAATTATATGTCTAAGTTTATAATGACCAATTTCATGAGCTAGAACAGCAACTAATTCATCATTCGTATGATTTTTTATTAGTGTATCATACAATACAACTTTTTTATTTTTTCCAAAGCCTGAGAAATAAGCATTTGCCTTTGTAGATCTTTTTGATCCATCAATTACAAAAATATTTGATAATGCAAATCCAACTCTATTAGCATAAGAGTTAAGTTTTTCTTTTAAATCACCATCTTCTAGAACTTCTAATTTATTAAATAATGGTACAATAAGGGAAGTATAAAACATATTAATAAAAATCAGAAAAAGAGAAATTACTACCCAAAAATAAATCCAGAAATTACTAGGATAAAGCATAATAAATACTAACAGAGGAGTAATAAGTAACACGCCAATAACTATGGAGATGAAATATCCCTTTATTTTATCAAAAATATATGTTGAAATTTTCATTTTATTAAATCCGTACTTTTCTTCAATTACAAAAATTCTATATAATTGAAATGGGGTTTTCAATAAATCATTTATTAAATATATTGAAGCAAAAAAAAGTAAAGATAAACTTAACTCATTTTCAAAAGTAAGTGTTCTTAGGAAAGAATCAAGATAACCAAGAATCCCATTTAAGAGTATGCCAATAATAATTATATAAGTAAATATTGATGTTATCAGTTCAAATCTAAAGTTTTCTTTTTTGTATTGCTGTGACTTTAGATATTCCTCTTTATTATAAATATCATTTACATTATTAGGCAATTTTTTTTCAAAATTTTTATAATTTAATATACCAGTTACTAAATCAATTATAAAATCCAATGAAATAATAAATACTATTAAATTCAGTATAAAGTCAGCTTTCATATATAATAAATTTAATTAAAAATTAGGCACTGGACATTCTAAAAATCTAACATTTTTAGGAGGAAGTTTTTTTCCTAAAAAATTAAATTCATAAATTATAGATATTTCATGTGATCCACCAGATGAACCAGATAGTTCCGACAAATTATAATCATAACTGTAAGAAACATTAAAATTACGAGCATTAAGATTTAAGGACCCAATCAAAGATTCTAAATTATTATTATCATTAATTGGAATTCCTCTATACCATATGCCTATTGATAAAGGAGTCATCTTAATATATGTACCTATGTCAAGCTGTTTAAATGAGGAAATTTTTTTAAAATGAAAAGATGGAGATAAGCCTATATTTTCAAAGTTATAACCCCCGTGAAATGAGTATAGTCTTTCTAATTTATAAGTATCGCCTGAAAATGATATATCAGGTTCAGATATATTAAATATAGATACTCCAAGCCAGGTTTTTTTTGAATAAGACAAAATACCAATTGCTAAATTTATGTAATTCTTATTTTGAAAGTTTATTATATTTTCTGCTGTTGGATTAATTACCCCATTAGAACCAAATTGATCATAAAAAACAAGATTCTTATTATTAAAGTTTGAATTTGTATAAGAAATCTGTATCCCAGATTTCAATATCCACTTATAACTTAAGTTAATTTCATACGCTAGTGAAGGTGATATATGAGTTGTTGAAAGATTTGAAACATTTTCAGTCTCATTTGAAAAATTCAAACCTATCGAAAAATTATTTTGAGATAAATTATAATCAGCCCATGAGGATATATAATGATATCCCTGATTTATTGATGGCCACTGATTTCTGTATATAAAGCCAATCCTTCCATACTCTCCTACTCCTGTCATAGCTGGGTTCAGATTTAATGGAGAAGAATAAAACTGAGAGTAATTAACATACTGACCCTTAAAATAAAATGGTATAAACAAAATCAAAGTGAAGAGATATATAATTTTCATTAGTCTTTAAACGTACATTATTAATTTTATGATATAAGAATTTCAATTAATTCTAAGCTTATAACTTATAATTTTTCCAACTTTAAAACTTACATTATAAAGTAACCTTTTTGCATTTTTAATACAGTAATCCGTTTTCTGAGATTCGCAAGCAGAAAACACTAAATCAAAACTTTTCAATAATTTTTTTATATTATAGTAATCAACTATACCACCAATTGCTATACAAAACGGGGTTTTTTCTCTAGTATAGTTTGCAAGGGCGAAGGGTGCCTTTCCATAAAGGGTTTGTGCATCTAAACTCCCTTCACCCGTTACAATTATTGATTTATTTAAAATTTTTGAATTGTATTTAATTTTATCAAGAATATAATCAGCTCCATTATTCAGATTTGCATTAAAAAAAACTTTCAAAAAGGAACAGGCACCTCCTGCAGCTCCACCACCTACTATAGATTTTGTTTTAGAATTAAAATATTTGTCTGTAAGAACTGAGAAGTTATCAAGATTTTTTTCAAATAATGAAAAATCTTTCTCTCTTAATCCTTTTTGTCTTCCAAAAGTTCTAACGGAACCATTAATTCCAATCAAAGGATTAGTTACATCAGAGAGTAATGTAAAATTAATTTTCTTTCTATTTAAAATAAAATTCGAAACATCAAATTTATTTATACTCATAAGTGGATTCCCTTTAGTTATCTCATTTGATGAGTTATCATAAAATTTTACTCCTAGTGATCTCAGTATACCAGTTCCACCATCAATTGTAGCAGAACCTCCAAGACATAATAAAATATTTTTAACACCTTTTTTAATTGCAGATTTTATTTGTTGACCTGTCCCATAAGAACTTGATTTTATTAAATTATTCTGATTATTATTAATAAGATTTAAACCAGAGGCATTGGCAAATTCAATAATTGCAGTATTATTATCATCTAAAATAATGTATTCCGTTTCAATCAAATTTCCTAAAGGATTTTTATATTTTCTTTTTACTGATTTATAATCGAAATAATATTTAAAAACATCCATAGTACCATCACCCCCATCTGCAATAGGTAATTTTTTTATATTAAATTCTGAATCTGCATCTTTTAATCCTTTTGCCATTATATTAGAAGCTTCAACAGAAGAAAATGTACCTTTGAAAGAATTTGGAGAAACTAGTATTTCCATACAATAAAAAAATTCAATACTACGTATTGAAAATAAATTTTAAAAAATTAATTATAAATTGATATTGTAATTATATAAAAATTTTTTTCATCTTTGGCAACTCAAAAAAACAAACTACATATAAATGAGTAATAATCTTGTAATAGTAGAGTCTCCAGCAAAAGCTAAGACAATCGAAAAATATCTAGGTAAAGATTATAAGGTATCATCATGCTATGGACATATTAGAGATTTAGCGAAAGATGACAAATCAATTGACAAGGAAAATGGATTTATACCAACTTACGTACCATCTCCTGAAAAGAAAAAAGTGATAAAAGAGCTAAAATCTTTAAGAAGCAAATCAAAAAAAGTATTTCTTGCAACTGATAATGATAGAGAAGGAGAAGCAATAGCTTGGCATCTAAAAGAGTTATTAAATTTAAAAGAAGATGAATATGAAAGAATAATTTTTAGAGAAATAACTAAAAAAGCAATTCTAGATTCTTTAGAAAATCCAACAAAAATTAATATGAGCTTAGTAAATTCTCAACAAGCTAGAAGGGTACTTGATCGATTAGTTGGCTTTGAAATTTCTCCCATTCTATGGAAAAAAATTAAGAGTGGTTTATCTGCGGGAAGGGTTCAGTCAGTTGCAGTAAAATTTGTTGTTGAAAGAGAAAACGAAATAAATAAGTTCAAACCTGAATCATCTTACAAAACAACTGCAAAATTTTCTTCTGATCGAAGCAATGAATTTTTTGCTGAGCTTAATGAAAGATTTAAGAATAAAGAAGATACAGAAGATTACTTAAAATCTTGCATTGATAATGATTTTAAGATTAAGAACATTGAAAAAAAACCTTCAAAACGATCTCCATCTTCTCCTTTTACAACCTCTACCCTTCAACAAGAAGCAAGTAGAAAAATCGGGTTTTCACCATCTCTTACTATGTCAACAGCTCAAAAACTTTATGAAGCTGGTTTAATTACTTATATGAGAACTGATTCTGTAAACCTCTCAGATGAAGCTCTAATAAATTCAGAAAAACTAATACTATCAAAATATGGATCAAAATATCACCATAAAAGAAGATTTAAAACAAAAAATAAATCAGCTCAGGAAGCCCATGAAGCAATTCGTCCTACCAATTTTGAATTAGATAACGCTGGAAAATCCGATGCAGAAATAAAACTTTATAACTTAATATGGAGGAGAACTCTTGCATCTCAAATGAGTGATTCTGTTTTTGAAAGAACCCTTATAAAAATTGGAAATAATAATAAGAATATATTTAATGCCTCTGGAGAGGTGCTAATTTTTGATGGATTCTTAAAACTGTAT
The DNA here is from genome assembly GCA_036166035.1 of Bacteroidota bacterium. Taxonomy (GTDB): domain Bacteria; phylum Bacteroidota; class Bacteroidia; order Cytophagales; family MED-G16; genus MED-G16. The sequence continues at coordinate 22,469 of JAYZHZ010000018.1, read as the reverse complement.
GATAGAATATCTGATAATATAAAAAGCCTTCCAAAAATAAATAAGGACTCTAATATAAATGTATCAGAAATACTATCTAAGGAAATCTTTTCAAAGCATCCACCAAGATATTCCGAAGCTAGTTTAATTAAGAAAATGGAAGATTCGGGAATTGGGAGACCGTCAACTTATGCTGAAACAATTAGAAAAATAAAAGAAAGAGGGTATGTATCTAAAGAAGAAAGAGATGGAAAAATCATTAAAAGTAATGAGATAAGGCTGATTTCTAATAAAATTTCTAATGAGATAAAAGACGAAAAAACTGGATTTGAAAAAAATAAAATATACCCTACAAATATAGGGATGTTTGTTACCGAATTTCTTAATGAAAACTTCAGCTCAAGTTTTATGGATTATTCTTTCACCGCTAAAACTGAATCGCAACTTGATCAAATTGCTTATAAAGGGATGAATTGGAATAGTATGATTGGAGAATTTTATGAACTATTTTCTAAATTATATGAAAATGTACCAGAGGAAAGATATCAATTAGAAAAAGAACTTGGTGAATTTCAAGGTAAAGTAGTTAAAGCTAGAATTGCAAAATTTGGTCCTGTAATTCAAATTGGTGAAAAAGATGATTCCGACGGTGGTTATCCAAAATATTTCAATATGTCTTCAGAACAATTAATTAGACATATATCTATTAATGAGGCTCTGAAAATTATAAATAAAAAGGAAGAAAATAACTCTCTTCCAGTTTTTGAGTATGAAAAAGGAAATATAGAGCTTAAAAATGGTAGATATGGTTTTTATATAAGGTTCAATGAAAAAAACTATAAGATCGATAAAGAAAAATACCCTGAACCAAAAACTATCACAAAGGATCAGGCAATTGAAATCGTAAATACTCCAATAGAAAAATCCAAAGACATACTAAAAGAATTTAAAAATGGACTTCAAATTAGATTAGGGAAATATGGTAAACCACCTTATTTACTCGCCGTAAGAGGTACAGAAATAGGAAATGTATTTAAAGAAAAAAGAAAGAAACCTTTTGTTGGTATTCCTAAAGATATTTTAGAGAAATATAAGAATAATATTCAAAGTATATCTGATGAAGAGGTTGAAGAAATCATAGAGAATTTTCTTAAAAAATAGACTTAATCTTCACGCTTAGAATTCAATAATATTATTTGATTTATTTACATCAGCCAATTTCCCAGAAGGATTTATTTCAATTTTTTTGATCTTTTTATCAGAATCATCTAAATCAATTTGATAACTTTCATTAACCCATTCCCAATCTTCTAAGAAAATAAATTTATTATTTGAATTATCTTTCTCTCCTCTCATAATTGATAGTGGTATATAATATATATCAGTAGAAAGATCTTCATATAAAACCTCTATCTCGATTGGCATTGGCATCTTACCAATTCTATTTACAGATAGCGAAATCTTACCATCATCTTTCTTTTTAGTCTCTAAAGAATAATCTATATGGTGTGTTGTTTTAATCCAATAATCAATATACCAATCAAGTTCAATTCCACTTTCTTTTTCCATAATTCTTAAAAAATCATATTCATTTGGATGTTTAAACTTCCACTCATTATAATATCTTCTAAGACCCTTAAATAATTTATCCTCTCCAATAATATACCCTAATTGCATTAAAAATATAGCACCCTTAGTATATGATCCAACACCATATGCTTGATTGGTTGAAAAATGATCAGAATGAGTAGAAAGTGGTTCTTCTAAACCTGTTTTAATAAAATTATAATACCTATTATAAGATCTTTCCAGAGGATTTGTGAAATCTAAATTATATATTTCATTAAACTTGTTAATAAAGGTGATATTCTGAGCAAATGATGTAAAACCCTCATCCATCCAGGCTAAATAACTTTCATTAGTACCAAGAAGCATTTGATACCAAGAGTGTAAAGCCTCATGAATTGTAACAGATAATAAGCTTGGGTATGATCTTTCACCTGTTATTAAAGTAGCCATGGGGTATTCCATACCCCCATCACCACCCTGGATAACTGAGTATTTTGTATAAGGATATTTTCCAAATTTTCCATTTATATATCTAAAAGCATCAGCAGTATCATCTTGTAACCTCTTCCAATTACTTACCATTTCATCATTAGTTTTTTGATAATAAAAATGAAGTTCTAAATTTTCTGAATCTACTTTTAAAATGTCATGTACATAATCTGGGTCAGCTGCCCATACAAAATCATGAACATTTTCAGCTTTAAAATTCCATACATTTTTATTTTTTTCTTTCGTTTTATTTTCAAGAATTCCAGTTGCAGCTACTATGTAATTTTTATTAATAGAAATTGAGACATCAAAATCTCCCCAAGGAGCATAAAATTCTCTGGCGATGTAAGGATTTGCATGCCACCCCTGTCTATCATACTCAGCTATTTTTGGAAACCATTGAGCCATTGAATAATCAATTCCTTCTTTGTTATTTCTTCCACTTCTTCTAATTTGAACAGGAACTTGACTAAAATATTCTAAATAGAACTCAGTCGATTCGTTAGGTATTAACGGATCGACTAATTCAACCTCTAATATTGTACCTTGAACGTGATGTCTTAAATTTTTACCATCTTGTTGTATTTTATTAATTTCATGAAAACCTATTTCATTTTTGTTCAACTTTGAAATTCTATCCATCACTCTTCTATCAGGATCTGGTAAAGATCTGCTCCTTACATCCATCATACTACCCGGCTGGAAAGCATTAAAATAAAGATGAAAAAAGACTTTGTTGATTGTGTCGTTTGAATTATTGAAATATTTCAAGTTTTGTTTTCCTGAAAACTGATGATTTTTGTGATCAAAGTCTATTCTGATTTTGTACTCAACTCTTTGTTGCCAGTATGAATAGGAGTTAAATGATACTATGAATGAAATTAAAAGGAAAAAAAACTTATACATCAACATTAGCATATTTTGCATTTTTTTCTATAAACTCTCTTCTAGGAGCAACGTCGTCACCCATTAATTTAGAAAATAATACATCTGCCTCTGCTGCTGACTCAATTGTTACTTTATTTAATAGTCTTTGGGCCGGGTCCATCGTTGTGGTCCACAATTGTTCTGGATTCATCTCACCCAATCCCTTATATCTCTGAATATTAACGGAAGACTCTTTACCATCCTTCGCCATCTCTTTAACAAGTCTATCTTTATCATTCTCAGACCAAACATATTCACTTTTCTTGCCTTTTGATATCTGGTATAAAGGTGGAAGAGCAATATATAAGTAGCCTTTATCAATTAAAGGTCTCATATATCTAAAAAAGAAAGTTAGAACTAATGTTCTAATATGACTACCATCGATATCTGCATCAGTCATTATAATTACTTTATGATATCTCAACTTTTCTAAATTTAACTCTTTTTCATCTTCATCAGTACCAAACTTTACTCCAAGTGCTGTAATTATATTTTTAATTTCATCATTGTCATAAATTTTATGTTCTTGAGCCTTTTCAACATTTAATATTTTTCCTTTTAATGGAAGTATAGCCTGGAATGTCCTATCTCTACCTTGTTTGGCAGATCCTCCTGCAGAGTCACCCTCAACAACATAAAGCTCACATAACGCTGGGTCTTTTTCTGAACAATCTGCAAGTTTTCCAGGTAAACCAGTACCAGTTAAAACATTCTTTCTTTGAACCATTTCTCTAGCTTTTCTGGCTGCATGTCTTGCTTGAGCTGCTAAAACAACTTTTGAAATAATTTGTTTTGCTTCTTTTGGATTTTCTTCCAAAAAATTTCCAAGCATTTCTCCTACGCATACATCTACTGCTCCCATGGCTTCAGAATTTCCCAATTTAGTTTTAGTTTGACATTCAAACTGAGGTTCAGCAACTTTTATTGAAATAACAGCTGTAAGACCTTCTCTAAAGTCATCTCCAGAAATATCAACTTTAGCTTTTTCTAATAAACCAGATCTATCAGCATAAGATTTAAGTGTTCTTGTTAGCCCTCTTCTAAATCCTGCGACATGAGTACCCCCTTCAATAGTATTTATGTTATTAACATAGGAAACAACATTTTCACTATAAGACAAGTTATATGAAAGAGCAACCTGAACAGGAACTTCTTCTTTCTTTCCTTCCATATATATAGGATTTTGAATTAATTTTTCTCTAGATCCATCTAAATAATTCACAAACTCAACTAAACCTCCTTCAGAATAAAACTCATCAGATTTTTGCTCATTATTTTCATCAAGCTCTCTCTCATCAGTCAAAAGAATTTTGATACCTGAATTTAAAAAAGATAACTCTCTTAGTCTAGTAGCAACAGTATCATATTTATACTCATGAACTGTAAAAATTTCTTTATCAGGAGTAAAAGTTACTATTGTACCCCTTTCTTTAGTTTTACCAATTTCTTTCACATCAGAATTAGGTATACCCTTTTTATATTTTTGCTCAAAAATTTTTCCATCTCTATGTACAGTAGCAGTCAAATTTTCAGACAAAGCATTAACACATGATACTCCAACACCATGTAAACCACCAGAAACTTTATAAGTATCCTTATCAAACTTCCCACCGGCATGAAGAACAGTCATAACAACCTCTAAAGCTGATCTATTTTCCTTAGGATGAATTCCCGTTGGTATTCCTCTTCCATTATCTTTTACCGTAATTGAATTATCTTTATTTATAGTAACAGATATCCTATCGCAATGCCCTGCAAGAGCCTCATCAATTGAATTATCAACAACCTCCCAGATCAAATGATGTAGCCCCTTATTACTAACATCTCCAATATACATTGCAGGTCTTTTTCTTACAGCTTCTAATCCTTCCAGAACCTGTATATTATCTGCTGAATATTGCTTTTTTTTGTCTGAATTATTTGGCATTATTACTTTAGAAATTATATGTGTAAAAATAGTCAAAAAATAGCATTTTTAATAGTTTATAGATGGATATATTAACCATAGAATTGAATTTAAAATAACAGAATTTTACGTGTGACTTTAACTTATAAATATTACTTTTATAAAAACAAAACGTATGACGAATAGTAGAAATTTTAAGTCTGTAGATTTTTACGAAATCGATAAGCTACTGAGCGAAGAACAAAAATTAATTAGAGATTCAATCAGAAAATTTGTTGATAAAGAAATATGTCCAAATATTGAAGATTGGTATGAAAAAAATCATTTTCCATTAGACATTGTAAAGAAAATGGGAGAAACTGGAATTTTTGGACCAAACGTTTCTCAAAAATATGGAGGAGGAGGGCTTGATAGCATTTCTTATGGATTAATAATGCAAGAACTAGAAAGAGGAGATTCTGGAATGAGATCTACTGCTTCGGTTCAGAGTTCACTCGTAATGTTTCCTATAGAAGCGTATGGATCCGAAGAACAAAAAATGAAGTATCTACCTAAACTTGCCTCAGGAGAGATGCTTGGATGTTTTGGTTTAACAGAACCCGATCACGGTTCAAATCCCGGTGGTATGATATCCAGACTAGAAGATAAGGGAGATCACTATTTATTAAATGGTTCAAAAATGTGGATTTCAAATTCACCATTGGCTGATATTGCAGTTGTTTGGGCAAAAGATGAAAATAAAAGAATAAAAGGAGTTATTCTTGAAAAAGGGATGGATGGACTTTCAGCACCAAAGACAGACGGGAAATGGTCTTTAAGATCAAGTTTGACAGGTGAACTGGTTTTTGACAATGTAAAAGTTCCAAAAGAAAATGTACTTCCAAATAAGGATGGTCTTGGTGCACCATTAGGATGTTTAGATAAAGCCAGATATGGAATATCATGGGGAGCAATTGGAGTTGCGATGGACTGTTATGATGCAGCAAAAAATTATTCCCTAGAAAGAAAACAGTTTGATAAACCAATTGCATCATTTCAATTAATTCAAAAAAAATTAGCTGAAATGCTAACTGAAATAACAAAAGCACAATTAGTATGCTGGAGACTTGGTTCACTAATGGACGAAGGCAATGTAAGTTCAGCTCAGATATCATTAGCGAAAAGAAATAATGTTGAAATTGCATTAAAAATTGCTAGAGAAGCAAGACAAATTCATGGAGGGATGGGAATTACAAATGATTATCCAATGATGAGACATATGATGAATCTGGAATCAGTTATAACTTATGAGGGCACTCATGATATCCATCTACTTATACTTGGACATGATATAACTGGAATTTCAGCCTTTTCATAATATGAAATTTTTTCAGGAACATATAGAATCTAAAACAGGTTACAGAATATTTATCAGAAGCTGGGTGCCCAAAATCAAACCAAAAATAAATATCTTAATTGTTCACGGACTTGGTGAGCATTCTGGTAGATATAAAAATTTTGCAGAAAACTTTGAAAATAAAAAAGTTGGAATCTATTCCTTTGATCTCATTGGTCATGGTAAAAGCAGTGGACTTAAAGGGCATATTGGAAATTTTGAAGAATTCATTGATGCTACAGAAGATGCATTAATTTATGTAAGAAAACAGAATCTTAATATACCAATTGTACTATTTGGCCATAGCCTAGGAGGACTAATAAGTTTATTTTATTTAATAGAGAGAGAAAGTAGAGAAATACATTCATCAATAATATCAAGTCCATGGATAAAAACAGTTGTCAGAATACCTCCATTACTAATTATATTTCAAAAATTATTAAAAAATATTATTCCTAGGATGAGATTAAATAATAGACTTGAAACCGGTCATCTAAGTAAGGACGAAAGAGTTGTCAATGAATATGAAAATGATAAACTAGTACATAATAAAATTTCATTGAACTTATTTTCAGAAATAACAAATGCTATTAATCTAGTATTAGAAAAATCTGATAGAATTAAAATTAAAACTTTGCTTTATCATGGAAATGAAGACAAAATCATCTCAGCTGAAGGAACAAAACATGTCAGTGAAAAAATAAATAAATCTAATTTTCATTTATTCAATAATGTTTATCATGAACCTCATAATGATTTAGAGAAGAATGAAGTTTATAATAAAATATTTGAGTTTATACAAATAAAATAATTTTATATCTTTAAATAAACTTAATCGATTTACAACATGAAAATATCCAAATTAATTCTAATAACACTAATATCATTATCTTGTTCAAAGAATAAGACCAATAATTCTGATGATGGCTGGGTTTCATTAACAGATGGGAAAACATTTAATAACTGGCATACCTATTTATCAGATTCTGTAATTGGTTGGTATATAGAAGACGGAGCATTTGTTCTTAATCCTGGGGTTGGTTCTTCAAATAATGGATTAGTATCAAATAAAAGTTATACGAATTTTATTCTTTCTTTAGAATGGAAAGTAGAAAAAAATGGAAATAGTGGAGTTTTTTGGGGAGTTAATGAAAATGAAAAATATTCCGTTCCTTATTTATCTGCAGCTGAAATTCAGGTTATTGATGATGATGTATATGAAAAAAATGATTCGAAAAATCATCTTCATATGAATGGTGCTTTATACGATATGGTGGCTCCAAAAGAATTAGCTGCTAATCCAACCGGAGAATGGAATAAATATGTTATAGAAATTAACTATGAAAAAAATAAAGGTTCTGTAACATTAAATGATAAAAAGGTTACAGATTTTCCTTTATATGGACCTACTTGGAATAGCCTAATTGAAAATTCAAAATTTAAGGATTGGGATGGATTTGCAAAAACAAAATCAGGTCCTATAGCATTTCAAGATCACGGAACAAAAGTTTACTATCGAAACATTAAAATTAAAGAGTTATGATAAAATCCGTTTATTACTTAATTCCTACACTATTTTTATTTTCTTTTAACATAAAGAATGAATTCAAATCTTATCTTGAAAAAGATATTCCTTACCTTAAAAATTTATATCTAGATATTCATCAAAATCCTGAAATATCATTAATGGAAAAAGAAACCTCAATTAAGTTAGCCGACGAACTAAAAAAAATAGGGTTTGAGGTTACTGAAAATTTTGGTGGTTATGGAGTTGTTGGGGTCTATAAAAATGGAAATGGTCCTACAATACTATATCGAACAGATATGGACGCACTTCCTATGGAGGAAAAAACCGAACTCCCTTATGCTAGTAAAGTAATAACAAAAAATTTTGATGGTAATGATGTGGGGACTATGCACTCATGTGGTCATGATATGCATATGACAGTCTGGACAGGAACTGCTAGAGCACTTGTTGAAAGAAAAGACGATTGGAATGGAACAATAATAATGATTGGTCAACCAGCTGAAGAAATTGGTGCTGGTGCAGCAATGATGCTTAAAGAAGGATTATTTGAAAAGTTTCCTGTTCCAAACTATGGCATTGCTCTCCATTCATCTCCAACTATACCTTCAGGAAAAGTAGGTTTTGGTAAAGGATACATTATGGCAAATACTGAGTCTGTAGATATAAAAGTATATGGACAAGGTGCCCATGGAGCATCGCCTCATATGTCTATTGATCCAATTGTAACAGCCTCTGTTATCATTATGGAATTACAGACAATTGTTAGTAGAAACATAAACCCACTTGATGATGCTGTTATAACTGTTGGTTCAATAAAGGGTGGAACAAAACATAATATAATTCCTGATGAAGTTGATCTACAACTTACAATTAGAACATACAAAGAAGAAGTTAGAAATTTAATTCATAAGAGGATTAAAGAAATCTGTAATGGAGTAGCTTCATCTATGGGCTTAGAAAAATCTAGATGGCCAAAGGTTGTTATACCGGATACCTTTACACCCGCAAATTACAATGATGAAAAATTAGTGGATATAATGAAGAAAGTGTCAATATCAGCTATTGGAGATGAAAACGTTGTTGTATCAGAACCCCAAATGGTTGGCGAAGATTTTGCTAGATATGGAAACACAGACCATGATATACCAACTGTAATGTATTGGTTAGGTACTGTACCAAAAGAAAGAATAGAGAAATACAATCTTGGAGAATATGCTTTACCAGCATTGCATTCACCATTCTATTATCCTGAAATTGAGAATTCAATAAGAACCGGTGTACTGGTTAGTACTGAATCATTAATAGAATTATTTAATAATTAAATGTTTTTTCTTTATCTGATTGGGAAAAAGTATAAAAGGTATTTTTTCCATCTTTGTTTATAAAAATAACATTCTTCTGTATTTTATATATCTCAAATAATATACTATTAATTATATTTAAACTTCTAATCTTCTTTTTGTACTGAAAAATAGCACTAATTTCAACAACATCATTTTCTAATTTAAATTCTGAACTAGATAGTTTAATTAAATCATCATTAATACTTAAAATAAACTTATTCATGATATACTCATCAACATATTTGCTTTCATTTATAAGTTTTATTTGAGAATCAATAGAGATTGATTTATTATAATGCATTCTAAGTCCATCCTCAAGATCATCCCTAAAAATTTTAATTTTTAAAACAGCTTTATTTTGATTAATAGTTATTTCAGATGTACTTATATAGACTGGATGAATAAATAAAAAAAATAATGAGATTAACTTTATCATCTAATTTTTAAGTTAATAAGAATGTATCACAATTAATTTTTTATAAGAAAAATATTTTTACTATAATTGGCCATTACTAAATATGAATATCAAGCAGGAATATAATAAAGATAATACCTATGATGCTATAGTAGTAGGCACAGGAATTAGTGGTGGTTGGGCTGCTAAAGAACTAACTCAAGGTGGTTTAAAAACTCTAGTGCTTGAAAGGGGTAGAAATGTAAAACATTTAAAAGACTATCCTACAATGAATAAACATTCTTGGGAACTACCATATAGAGATCAACTAACAGCTAAAGAAAGAAAAGATTATTATGTTCAACTAAGAACTGGATATACAGTAAAACAATCTACCAAACATTGGTGGGTTAAGGATACAGAGCAACCATATACTGAAAAAAAGGGTGCTTTTGATTGGATTAGAGGCTATCATGTTGGTGGACGATCATTACTATGGGGTAGACAAGTGTACAGGTGGAGTGAACTTGATTTCAGTGCAAACGCAAAAGAAGGGATTGCTGTAGACTGGCCAATTAGATATAAAGACATAGAGAAGTGGTATGATCATGTAGAAAATTTTATTGGTATCAGTGGTATGAAAGAAGGATTATCCCAATTGCCAGATGGACAATTTCTACCAGCTATGGAAATGAATTGTGTAGAAAAAGAATTTAGAAAAAATTTGTCCGAAAAATTTGGAAGAACTTATACTATAGGTAGAGTTGCGCATGTTACTAAGTCACATAATGGAAGAGGTCCTTGTCAAAATAGAAATTTATGTATTAGAGGTTGTCCATATGGTGCATATTTTAGCTCAAACTCTTCTACCCTTCCAGCTGCAGAAGCCACTGGCAATATGATTCTTAGACCAAATTCAATAGTTCATTCAATAATTTATGATAATGATAAAGGGAAGGCTACTGGTGTTAGAGTAATTGATTCAGAAACACTAGAGATGAAAGAGTATTACTCTAAAATAATTTTCTTAAATGCTTCAGCAATAAATTCTACATTTATAATGCTCAACTCAAAATCTAGTAGATTTCCTAATGGATTTGGAAATGATTCAGGAGAGTTAGGTCATAATTTAATGGATCATCATTTTAAAGCTGGTGCCAGGGCAAAAATTGATGGTTATGAAGATAGATATTACCATGGCAACAGACCAAATAGTGGTTATTTAGCAAGATTTAGAAATCTAAAAAAGAATGATATGAATTTTTTAAGAGGTTATGGTTATCAAGGAGGAGCCTATAGAAATGGATGGTATAGAGCAGCAGAAGAGAGCTTTACGGGTCAAGATTTAATTAATACAGCTATAAAGCCTGGGGAATGGTCTATGGGATTAAATGCTTTTGGTGAAATCTTACCCTATCATGATAATAAAATGTATCTTGATAATAATAAGTTAGACAAGTGGGGAATGCCTACTATGGTTTTTGAAACAGAAATAAAAGAAAATGAACTAAATATGAGGGATGATATGAAAAATTCTGCCGCAGATATGTTGGAATCTTGTGGCTTCAAAGATGTCGAACCTTATGATAGAGTTTATAATATGGGAAATGGAATTCATGAAATGGGAACTGCAAGAATGGGTAAAAATCCTAAAACATCTGTACTTAATAAATGGAATCAAGTCCATGCTGCTAAAAATGTATTTGTTACAGATGGTGCTTGCATGACATCCGCAAGTTGTGTTAATCCCTCAATCACATATATGGCACTTACTGCAAGAGCAGCAAATTATGCTATCAATGAATTAAATAAAAGAAACCTATAATGAAAAGAAGAGAAGCTTTTAAAAACATATCCTTATTTCTTTCTGGTACACTTGTTCTTCCAACTTCATCAATTTTTCTAAATTCTTGTAGTAGTCCAGAAAAAAAAATGGATTGGATTCCTAAACATTTAAATAATGATGAAGCTTTCTTGCTCAATGAATTATCAAATACTATTATTCCAAATTCAGAGTTTCCAGGTGCATTAGCAATTGGAGTTCCTTCTGAAATAGAATCTTACATATTTAATGTTTTAGAGGAAAATAATATAAATGAATTTAGAGATGGGTTAAAAGACCTTGACAATTATTTAAATAATAACATATCTAAATCGTCTAAGTCTTATTATAACTCTAGTTTACTTGAAAAAACTAATATTCTTAATACCATTCAAAAAAATAAAGACTCTGAAATAAGAAAAGCTTATATGTCTATAAAAAATTTAGTTGTATCATCTTATTTTAGATCAGAAGTAGGTGCTACTCAGGTACTTAAATATAATGGGCCTTCAATTGTATTAGGAGAATATAAAGGGTGTATACCTTTTGAAGAGGTAGGAAAAACATGGGCTATTTAATTTAATTTTTATTTTGAAAAAATTACTAAACACACCATTAGATAACTTTTATAAATGGGAAAAGGAAAAACCATCAAAAGAATTTTTAATTCAACCAATCCATGGTATTTACAATAAATACTCATGGGAAAGAGTTGGACAAGAAGCAAGGAAAATGTGTAGTTATATACACAGTTTAAATCTACCTAAAAAATCTAAAATTGCTATTTTATCAAAAAATTGTGCACATTGGATAATTGCAGATCTAGCAATTATGATGAGTGGAAATATATCTGTACCAATTTATGCAAATGTAAAGGGGAAAACCGCAAAATATATTCTAGAACATAGTGAGTCTAAACTACTTTTTATTGGGAAACTTGAGGATTCTGACTGGATAGAAATAAAAGACAATATTCCCAAAGAAATAGTTAAAGTAGACTTTGGTCATTATGATTTAAATTCTTCCTTTCAAAAGTGGGATGATATAATATTAAATCAAAATGCAATCGAGGATGATCCCGCTATTAATATTGACGATATAATTACAATAATATATACTTCAGGAACAACTGGAACACCTAAAGGAGTTGTATTAACTTATAAGTCCGTCGTGATTGCAACAAAAAATTTAAACCATCTGGTACCACTTAGAGAAGATGATAGATTTATTTCATATCTTCCTCTATCACATATTGCAGAAAGAGCTTTGGTTGAACAAGGTGGTATTTCATCCGGAGGAAAAATATTCTTTGTTGAAAGTCTTGAAACTTTTGCAAAAAATTTAAAATTTTCAAAGCCTACTATTTTTTTCGGAGTTCCAAGAATTTACACAAAATTTATGACAAAAATTATATCAATTTTTTCACAGAAGACTATTGATATAATAATGAAGATACCAATAATTAATAATTTATTTTCAGCATTAATTAGAAAGTCATTAGGATTAAATAACTCAAGAATATGTGTAACTGGAGCTGCATCTATTCCAGTCACAACTCTAGAATGGTTTAATAAATTTAAAATTAAAATTTATGAGGCTTATGGGATGTCAGAAAACGCTGCATGTTCACATGGTAACTATCCAAATAATATAAAATTTGGAACTGTTGGCAAGGCAATGCCTAACACAGATGTAAAAATTACTGAAAAAGGTGAAATAATAATGAAAAATGAATGTATAATGAAAGGTTATTATAAAGAGGAAGAATTAACTAATGAAACTATAAAAAATGGTTATCTCTATACTGGAGACAAAGGAAAAATAGATGATGATGGATATTTAACAATAACTGGTAGAATAAAAGATATTTTCAAAACATCAAAAGGAAAGTATGTTGCTCCGAATCCAATAGAAATGAAATTCAGCAAAAATAAAAATATCGAACAAATTTGTGTAGTAGGCATGAATCTAGTTCAGCCGATAGGTTTAGTTGTTCTATCCGATTCTGCTATTGAAACAAATAAAAGTAATCTTAAACTTAGTTTATCAAATACTCTTGAAGAGATTAATAAACAAATTGATAGCCATGAAAAAATTGAAAAAATAATAATAGTTAAAGATCAATGGACTACAGAAAATGATATTCTAACACCAACAATGAAAATTAAAAGAAATAAAATTGATGAATTATATGAATCAGACTACATTAAATGGTATGAATCATCTGAAAAGATTATATGGGAATAAAATTTAATTTTGTTTCTTAGTTAATTTATCTCTATAACCTATATATGGATTATATCCATTTAACTTTTTTTGATAGAAACCTGTTCCGTTATACTTTCTAACAGAACCGCTATCCATACATTTCTTAGAACAACATCCTTTATATTTTTTTGCCCCTTCCTCACTTAAAGCAAAATGTCTATTACACTCAACATTAGCACAATTAACCATTCGATCTGTTTTCTGACCCGTTATATAGCATCTTCCTATAATTTTAGGATTTACTTTATTAATCTCTTTAACAATTCTATTATCAAAAACATAACACTTTCCTTGAAAATTTTTTCCTTCTTCTTCTATACCATATTTAATTATCCCTCCATGTAGTTGATATACATTCTCATATCCATTTTCCCTAAGATAAGCACTTGCTTTTTCACATTTTACCCCTCCTGTACAGTAAGTGATTATTTTATTTTTTTTACTTATCATCCTTTTAAGTTTGGATATTTTATCAGGGAAATCTCTAAAATTTTCAATGTTCAAAGTAAGAGCATTTTTAAACCTACCAATTCTATGTTCATAATTTGACCTTACATCAAGAATAGTCACATCATCCGGTAAATCTTCAAGTATAGTTTTAAAATCAGAAGGTTCAATATATTCTCCTTTTTTATCCAATATTGAATCGTCATTAATACCTGAATTAACAATTTCATTTTTAAGTCTAACATTAATTTTATTAAAAGCATTTGAATGATATTCTTCTACTTTGAATTCTAAATCTTTAAATAATTTATTTTTATTTAAATGATTCATATATTTTTTGCAGTCCTCTTTTTTACCAGAAACCGTTCCATTAATTCCTTCTGAGGAGATGATAATTCTTCCCTTAATATTATTTTTAATACAAAATAAGTGATGATCTCGTTTAAAATTTTGAGGATTATTTATTTTAACATAATAGTAATAAAGAAGAATCTGGTATTTATTTTTCATATTATTCCCTTAGATTTTAATAAATCACTCATACTCTTCTGAATTTCTAATGCTTTTACTCTTATAATTTCTTGAAAATTATTTGAAGAGTCTGAGTATATTATACTTCTAGATACATTAACAATTATACCACAATTATCATTCATTGCACTAACACTTAAATTATTCAAATCCCCCCCTTGAGCACCCACACCAGGAACTAATAGAAAATTATCAGGAACAATATCTCTGATTTTTTTTAAATCATCTACTCTATTCGCACCTACAACATACATCATATTAGTATTATCAGACCAGGTTAGAGAATCCTCAATAACAGATTCGTACAATTTTTTACCTTCAGCATTGGATAAATATTGAATTTCTTTAGCACTTCTATTAGAAGTTAAAGCTAATAGTATAATCCACTTATTTTTATATTTTAAATATGGTAATGCAGAATCTTTACCCATATATGGAGATAAAGTAATAGCATCAAAATTATATGTATCAAAAAAAGTCTTTGCATACATATTAGAGGTATTTCCAATATCCCCTCTTTTAGCATCTGCAATTTTTAAAATATTTTTGGGAATATAACTTATTGTTTTTTCAAGCGAAATCATGCCTTTTGAACCAGATGACTCATAAAAAGCAAGATTTGGCTTGTATGCAATAACTAAATCTTTAGTTGCATCAATAACTCTTTTATTAAACTCAAAAACTGGATCTTCAAAATCAAGTAAATGTTTTGGGATTTTTTCAATATCAGAATCCAAACCAATGCATAGATAAGATTTCTTTCTCTTTATCTCGTTTATAATATCATTTAAATCCATTCCTATCTAAAATCAATAACTTCTATATCAGGATAATTTTCAAGTTCAAATGAAAATAAAGTAGCATCAAGTTCCTCTTCAACAAAATCATTTATTGAATAAATATAGAGACTGTTTGAATTATCATAAACTGTGAAACTTTCCAATAAATTAGAACTATTGATTTTGAATAGAATCTTATAATATGATTTATCTTCATCCTCAGGATATATTTCTACCATTGAAAAATCTTCTTTTATACCTAGATATTTATAAGTGAAACCCTCCTTATATATTTCAAATATATTATTTAAAGATATTTCTTGCTCAGAAGGATCAAATTCTGAAATGGTGACCTCATTTAACTCTTCAATGTATGTCCAAACAGTTTTAGAATCATTTATAATTTTTTGTCCTTCAATAAATAGTATATATTTCTCATTTCTAACTGATATTTTACCCTCAAAAGAATCTTGTATATCTTCATTCAAATTATTCATAGAATACGTAAAGGAAGAAGTAAATCCTTTCATTTTTTTATAATTATCACTCATTTTATCTAATAATTCTACCGCCTTATTATCATCTTGAGAAGACAAAAAGAATGGTAAAACCATAAATAGACAGAAAAAATAAAAATGTTTCATAATATACTAACCACTAATTTAATCTAATTCATTGAGTAATTTTTCTAAACTATATTCATCTTGTATTAAAACTTGTCTAGGCTTACTACCCTCTGAGGGACCAACTATACCTGCAACTTCTAATTGATCAGTTAATCTTCCTGCTCTATTATATCCCAATTTTAACTTTCTCTGAAGTAATGATGTACTTCCAGTTTGAGAAGATACAATTAATCTAGCGGCATCTTCAAATAATGGATCCCTATCTGACAAATCAATATCTGCAATTTGTTTTTCATTCTCATCGATATACTCTGGTAATAAATATGCTGAAACATACCCTCTCTGAGTTTTGATATGATCACAGATTCTTTCAATTTCTGGAGTATCAACATATGGACATTGAAGTCTAACAATGTCAGAGCCTGATGAAAAAAGCATATCACCAAGACCTACCAATTGCTCAGCTCCCTTAACATCCAATATAGTTCTCGAATCCATATTAGAGGTTACTTTAAATGATATTCTAGTTGGAAAATTTGCCTTTATAACACCAGTTATAACATTTACAGAAGGTCTTTGAGTAGCTATAATTAAATGTATTCCAATTGCTCTAGCAAGCTGAGCAAGTCTAGCGATAGGTGTCTCTATTTCTTTTCCTGCAGTCATCATTAAATCTGCAAGCTCATCAATTACAAGTACAATGTATGGTAAGTATCTATGACCTTCATTAGGATTTAACCTTCTATTAATAAATTTTTTATTGTATTCTTTTAAATTTCTCGCTTGAGCATCTTTTAGAAGGTTATATCTAACATCCATTTCAGTACATAAAGATTTTAAAGTATGTACAACTTTCTTAGTCTCTGTTATAATAGGCTCCTCAGCATCAGGTAACTTAGCTAAAAAATGTTTTTCTATTTTATTAAAAAGTGATAATTCAACTTTTTTTGGATCTATAAGTACAAACTTAAGTATAGAAGGATGTTTCTTAAATAGTAAAGATGATAACATTACATTTAATCCAACTGATTTACCCTGACCAGTTGCCCCTGCAACTAAAATATGAGGCATTTTAGTTAAATCAGCTAGGAGAACTTCATTTGAAATAGTCTTTCCAAGTATAAGAGGTAGTTCATAATTACTTTTAATAAACTTCTCTGTTTTCATTACAGATCTTAAACTCACAATTTCTCTATTCTTATTTGGAACCTCAATTCCAATAGTCCCCTTCCCTGGAATTGGGGCAATTATTCTTATTCCAAGGGCTGAAAGGCTTAAAGCAATATCATCTTCTAAATTTTTAATTTTTGATATTTTAATTCCGGCCTGTGGTACAATTTCATATAAGGTTACCGTAGGACCTATAGTTGCCTTCATACTAGCAATTTCAATTTTAAAATTCCTTAAAGTTTCTTTTATTTTTTCTTGATTTGAAAGCAATTCTTCTTTGCTTACTTGAATTTTTTTATTATCAGACTCATTCAATAAATCAACCTTTGGATACTTGTAGTTTGATAAATCTAACTCAGGATCATAAACTTCACTTGATAATGTACTAGAAGTTTTTTCATCAATTCTTTTTTCAACTTTTAACTTAATTTTTTTCTCATCATTCTCATTATTATTTGTACTCTTACTTTCGAGATCTTCAGAATCCTCAGAGGATATTACCTCTTCTTCCATTTCTTGATTATCATCTTCAAACACTTCCTCATCTAAAGATTCACGAACATCATCATTTTCAAAAATGTCAGTATCTTCCTCTTCTATTGACTTTTGTTTTTTATCAAAGAATTTAAATGAATAAATATTGAAATAAAATACAACAAATAAGAATAAAGCTAGAAGTAAAATTAGTATTGAAGAATAACCTAATAGATTTTGTAAAAAGAAAGAAAAATTATTACCAACACCACCTGTATAATTTGTTAGGAAAACGTTTTCAGGAAAAACATTTCGAAAAAATCCCATAAAAGAAGATATCCATACAATCCCAAAAAAAGAAAATATAGATATTTTGGATAACGAGTATATTTTTTTATTAAATAACAATCTAAATGATAAAACAATTAATACAGGAACAATTAAAAATGAAGAGATCCCAAAAGTTATAAAAATCAAATAATGAGAGAGAATAGCCCCAACTACACCCAACCAATTTTCTACTTCCTCACCAAATGTAGCAAATGATATTCCTGAATTAATCAAACTATGATCAGAAGAACCAGTGGAAAAGTATGATAAAAGAGAAAAGAAAATGATAATGGATAATGATAAAGAAATACCACCTAATGCTAATTTAAATTTATCAAAAAAAGGCTTTTTAACCTCTTCATCTTCATAGTAATCTGTATTGTATGAACTCTCTACCATTTACTCAAATTTAATCATACAAAATCAATATATGCATTCTAATTTTCTAATTTTAAATGGGACTTTATAATTCTTTTTACCATAAGCGGTCCTTCATATATCCAACCTGTATAAATCTGCACTAAGTCAGCACCTGAATCGATCTTGTCTTTGAAATCACTATAATTAAAAACACCACCTACTCCTATAATTTTAATTTTACCTTCAGAGATTTTTCTTATGTAATTAATCATTTCATCAGATTTGGTTTTAATTGGTTTACCACTAAGACCACCTTTCCCGATTTTATTAACTAAAAAATTATCATTTATTAATTTTTTTCTTGATGTCGTAGTATTTGTAGCGACCACCCCATCAATTTTATTTTTTATACTAACTTTAATTATATCATCTATCTCTTTTTTGGACAGATCAGGAGCTATTTTAACTAAAACTGGAACAATTTTGCCTAAACTATTTTCTTCTTGAATTATTTTTAATAATGATGAAAGATTAGATTTAGATTGTAGCTCTCTTAATTGTGGAGTATTCGGTGAGCTTATATTGATAACAAAGTAGTCAACGTAATTTCTTAATTTCTTAAAACATATCAGATAATCATTTATTGCTTCATCATTGGGGGTATTTTTATTTTTACCAATATTGGCACCTATTACTAAATTTCCTTTGTAGGATTTAATTCTCTTTAAGATTTTATCTAATCCATCATTATTAAATCCCATCCTATTAATTAATGCTTTTTCTGACGAAAGTCTAAATAATCTTGGTTTTTGATTACCTGATTGAGCTGTTGGTGTAATTGTCCCTATCTCAACATGACCAAAGCCAAAATATTCAATTTCATTTAAAATTTTAGCATTTTTATCAAATCCAGCTGCTAAACCAATTCTATTTTTAAATTTTATATCAAATAGATTAACCTCTAATTTTTTATTATCATAACAAAATAACTTTTTTATGAATATGTTTAGTATAGGAACATTACATATAATTTTAATGAATAAAAAAGAAATATTATGTATAAACTCAGCTTGAAATAGAAAAAGAATGGGTCTAAAGAAGATCTTATACATTCTGCAAATATAAGAATAGTATTAACTCCTTGGGTGAAATTTTTTTACTACTTCTCTTAAATATTCTTTATTTAGATGTGTATATATTTCTGTTGTAGTTATAGATTCATGTCCCAACATATCCTGAACAGCCCTCAAGTCAGCACCTCCTTCAATCATATGTGTTGCAAATGAATGTCTAAATGTATGAGGACTCACATTCTTTTCAAGATTAATTTTCCTTGATAACTCTTTAATGATAAGAAAAATCATATTTCTAGTTAATTTTTTACCTCTTCTATTTAAAAATAAAAATCCCTCATTTCCTCCAATTATTTTCATTGATTTTCTGTACTCATTAATATACATATTTATGAATTTTATTGCTGATCTTCCAATTGGAACAAGCCTTTCTTTTGACCCCTTACCTAGAACTTTTACAAATCCTATGTCCAAGAACAAATTTTGTATAGATAGATTTATTAATTCAGAGACTCTTAATCCACAACTATAAAGAGTTTCAATAATTGCTCTATTTCTAGTTCCTTCATAGGTGCCCATATCAATAGCGTTTAATATTTTATCAATTTCATCAAGACTTAGAGTATCAGGTAATTTTTTATTCAATTTTGGGGACTGAATTAATTCCATAGGATTTACTGAAATTTTTTCTTCAATTATGAGGTAATTAAAGAATGATTTTAATCCTGAAATTATTCTTGCTTGAGTGTGTGAAGAGATACCAAGCTTGTATAAGTACTCGATAAATTTCTTAAGAATTTCAAAATCTAAATTCGAACAATTAATATCACTATTGCCCTCTATTTCTAAATAAGCAGTTAATTTCTTTACATCATTTATATATGCTGATATAGAATTATCAGAGAGTGAGCGTTCTAGCTTCAAATAATTTTTATATTCAATAATTTCATACTCCCACATAAAATCCTTTTTTTAGACTAAATTTATACAATCATGAAGTTAATAATTATAAACGGTCCAAATTTAAATCTTCTGGGAATTAGAGAAAAAGAAATTTATGGAGAAACATCATTTGAGGAATATTTCAAATCTCTAAAAAATAAATTTCGTGATATCAATTTAGAATATTTTCAATCCAATCATGAAGGAGAACTAATTGAAAAAATACAAGAGATTGGCTTTGCTTATGATGGGATCATAATTAATGGTGGTGGTTTTACACATACTTCAATTGCATTAAGAGACGCGATAGCATCAGTTTCAACACCAGCTATCGAAGTACATATTTCTAATATTCTATCAAGAGAAGATTTTAGAAAAAAAAGTTATCTAAGTGATGTTTGTGAAGGTATAATCTCAGGATTAGGATTAATGGGTTATGAATATGCAATTAACTATTTTAATTCTAAATAATGCTTAAAATTTTTACTGATGGATCAAGTAGGGGTAACCCAGGACCTGGAGGCTATGGTATAGTAATGATTTATAAAAATAAAAGAAAAGAGATTAGTCAAGGATATAAATTAACTACAAATAACAGAATGGAACTCACTGCAGTTATCAAGGCTCTTGAATCAGTTAAGAATGAAAAAATTAAAATTAAAATATTCTCAGATTCGAAATATGTAGTTGAATCTATTGAAAAAGGATGGATTTGGAATTGGGAAAAAAAGGGATTTAAAAAAAAACAAAATATTGATTTATGGAAAAAATTTATCCCTTTATACAAAAAGTTTGATGTTAAGTTTGAATGGGTAAAAGGACACGATGGGAATATTGAAAACGAGAGGTGCGATGAGCTTGCAAATATTTCTCAAAATGAAAATCTTATAGAAGATACCGGATATTTAAATTAGTTTACTTTGCAGAAATTGCAGCACCTATAATTCCAGCATTATTTTTATTTTTTGCGGGAATTATCTTACAATGTGATTTTAGATCAGATTTAAATTCATCAAAATATTTGCTTATACCTCCTCCAAAAATTATAAGGTTAGGGGAAATTAAGAATTCTACGTAATCCAAATATTCATTAAATCTATCACTCCATTGCTTCCAAGTTAGATTTAATTTTTTTCTAGCAAGATTTGATGCGTATTTTTCTGCACAGTCTCCATACATTTTCAAATGCCCAAATTCAATATTTGGAACTAACTTCCCATCTAAAAATATAGAGGTTCCTAAACCCGTTCCAACAGTAATAACAATTACAGTTCCTTTTTTATTTATTTTTTTATTTAGTTCAATTTCAGCGATTCCGGCTACATCAGCATCATTAAATGCTTTGCATTTTAAGTTAAATTTTTTTGAAAATTTCTTCTTTATATTCACTCCTATCCACTTCTTACTAATGTTGGCTGCAGAAAAAACTTTATTATTTTTTATAACACCAGGAAATCCACAACCAACTTTACCTTTCCAATTAAACTCATTAATTATATTTGATTGAATCTCTTTAATAATATTCTTTGGTTTTGATGGATTTGGGGTTGAAAATCTAATTTTTTCTGAAACTAATTTACCAGTCTTAACATTTACTATTGCTCCTTTAACACCAGAACCACCTATGTCTATTCCTAAAACTTTCATTGCTTAATAACCTTTAATTTAGCAAAATTTAATAGCAATGTCTTTTCTCCAAGATTATTAAATTTTACTACAGCCTTTTTTTGATTAGAATCAATATCCAACTTTAAAATTACTCCCTTTCCAAAAGTAGGATGCCTTACAAAAAAACCCTCTTTTAACTCTGAAACATTACTAGAATCAAATTTTGATTTTGTTGTATGTTTCTTAATTGGTGATAAATTACGTTTTTGTTTTAAAACATTCTTTACAAGAGATTTACTAATATTTTGATTATCACCTTCCAAATAAATTGGACTTATTTCTTTAATAAATCTACTTTTTTCACAATCTTTTAAAATCCCATATCTATATCTAGTATTTGAATATGTTAAATATAATTTTTTCATTGCCCTAGTAATTGCAACATAGAAAAGTCTCCTCTCTTCTTCAAGATCTTCTCTTGATGAAATCATCATTTGAGATGGAAATAAATCTTCTTCAACTCCTACAA
>JAYZHZ010000017.1:0-5214 GCA_036166035.1 Bacteroidota bacterium | reverse complement strand
TACTGGAAATAGCGTTTCTCCAGCAGCAGCAGCAAACTACAAGCTCTTATATAAATCCTGCACAGAATGTGATTTTACCGTAAAGGCTACGGGAGCTAGTAGCTCTGATGATATCATTACTTTTTCTGACGTTGCACTGCAGGATGGGTTTTATGCCATCGCATCAACAGATTCTAATTTATAATTTTCTTATATTTAAAAAATTAAACAAACAACTTAACATCATGGATAAGAAATCATTATTTAAATATGCATTGATTTTAAAAACTATAAAGCTATTAACGGTAGCTATAATTTTTATTCCAAATGCCTTCTCTCAGGGAAAAATATCAAAAAACAAAAAAGCCATCATTAACTCTATAGAAGAGAAGAAAGAAAAATTAATTGAAATTAGCGATAATATTTGGGAGGCAGCAGAAACTTCTTTAGAAGAATTTAAATCCTCAAAATATCTCTCTGATTATGCTGAGCAGAATGGATTTTCAGTTGAGAGAGGTGTTGCAGGAATGCCTACTGCATTTGTAGCACGATACGGTTCAGGTAGACCTGTTATTGGTATCATGGGAGAATTTGATGCTAATGCTGGTATATCTCAGAAAAAACAACCTACAAAAGAGACTCTTCATGAGGGTGCTGCAGGTCATGGCTGTGGTCATAACCTGTTTGGTACTGCCAGCCTAGGAGCAGCGATAACCATAAAAGAACTAATTCAAAAAGGAGAAATATCTGGTACAATTGTCTACTATGGAACTCCCGCAGAAGAAACAATTTTTGGAAAAGTATGGATGGTTAGAGAGGGATTATTTGATGACCTTGATGTTTGTATGGATTGGCATCCTAGTGCAGAGATAGAAGCAAGTACTCAAAGTAGTAAAGCTCTTGTAGATTTTAGAGTTAAGTTTTTTGGAAACGCATCACACGCCTCAGCAGATCCATGGAATGGAAACAGTGCTGTTGATGCAATGGAGTTATATACAACAGGTCTTAACTACTATAGAGAACACATAAGACCGACAGCAAGGATTCATTATGATATTGAGAAGGCTGGAGACGTGGTAAATGTTGTTCCTGAATATGCCCAGATTTGGACAAGACTAAGAGAAAATGATAGGAAAAATGTTGATGTCTTGTATGAGAGAGCAAAGAAAATTGCCGAAGCTGCTTCAATGATGGCTAATGTTAGGCATGAGATAAGTTTGATCTCTGGTATCTATGAGATTCAACCTAACAGAACGGGTGCTGAAATTCTACAAAAAAATTTAGAATTACTAGGGGATATTTCATACTCTGACTACGAAATACAGTATGCAAATACTATACTTAAAGAGTCTGGAAAGGAACTCTTAGGTCTAGACGGAAAGATAAGGCCACTAAAACAGACAATGCCTGCGCAAGGAGGATCAACAGATGTTGGTGATGTAAGTCAGGTGGTTCCGGTAATTAGTTTGGGTGTAACCACAGCTGCTAAGGGAGGTCCTTGGCATTCTTGGGCGGTAGTAGCTTGTACCGGAATGTCTATTGGACACAAGTGTTTAGTTTATGCTTCTAAGGCATTAGGGATGACGATGCTTGATCTATATAATAATCCAAAGATGATTGAAGATGTAAAGAAAGAATTCTTAGAGAGAAAAGGAGATAAAGTTTATGATCCTAGAATTCCACCTGGACCTCCTAAACTTATTGACTAATCACTTTTTACATCATACTTTTTAGGAGCAAAAAGAAAACCAAAAGCTTTAGCTCCCTGTTTCGTATGAACTTTATGGTGGACATAGTGTGCGTTCATAATTCTTTTCATGTAAGAGCTTTTAGCTTTGAATTTGATTTTTATTCTTCTGTGAACGATGATATCATGAAAAATTAAATATGCTATACCATACAATAAAATTCCAACACCAAAATATTTTAATATCCCGTACGCTTCATAAGAGTATCCAAAATAAATAAGTAAAATTGAAGGAATTGAAAATACGACTGCGAAAAGATCATTTAACTCCAGAGTATGGTTATGAGTTTTGTGGTGTGATTTATGCCAGCTCCAAAGAAATCCATGCATTATATATTTGTGTGTAAACCACGCTACTCCTTCCATAAATATAAATGTGCCAATAATAATTAAGATACTTAAAACCATATTTTTATAGTTGTAATATTTTTTCTTTTACTTCTTCCATCAGCCACATTGGGGTAGAGGTTGCACCGCAAACACCAATTTTATCATTTTTACTAAACCAATTCTCTTTAACTTCTTCAGATGAAGAAACAAAATAAGAATTATCATTATTTTGTTTGCAGACATTAAATAAAGCATTTCCATTTGATGACTTTGTCCCAGAAACAAAAACTATCTTATCAAAATCATTAGAAAAGTTTTGTAGCTGGGAATCTCTATTGCTAACCTGTCTGCAAAGAGTATCGTTAACATGTACGTCAACTCCTGATCTATTCAGTTTTGAGACTATCTCGTAAAATTTTTCTTTACTTTTTGTCGTTTGCGTGTAGAGGGTAATTGATTTTGGTAATTTTTCTATCTCCAACTCATCAATGTCTTGGAAGACAATAGCATCTTTTCCTGTCTGACCGATAAGTCCTTTAACTTCTGGATGTCCGTGTTTACCATATATATAAATTCTTTCTTTTTTGTCATGGGATTTTTTTATCCTGTTCTGAAGTTTCAAAACTACTGGACAAGATGCATCCATTAGAGTGATGTTGTTCTTTATCGCTATATCATAAGTTGATGGTGGTTCTCCATGAGCTCTAATAAGAACTTTGACATCTCTCATCTTTTTTAAGTCTTCGTGATCGATAATTTTAAGTCCCATTTTTTGTAGTCTCTTAACTTCTCGATCGTTATGTACTATATCCCCAAGACAATATAATGTTCCTTCTTCATTAAGAATATCTTCAGCTATCTCAATAGCATATTCAACCCCAAAACAAAACCCAGACTTTGTATCTATAGTGACATCTAAATTTAACATGACACAAATTTAGTTATTATAAATTTTTTAACGATTTAGACTTAAATTTTTCATAAAAAGTTACATTCATAAGTAATAAAAGCAGGCAATAGAATAAATCTTCAAATGGAATTGTTCCTAACCGTATTGAAAGGTTTTCTGAGTTATTATACCAAACTATTGGTTCAGTCGTAAAGTTGAAGTCAAAATTTCCGTCAGTCAGTATCCCATTAACTATGAAAAAAGGAATTAGACTATAGAAGTATGCCACTAAAAATTCAGCATGGTAATCTCTTGTTTTGTAACAGCTATAAAGTAAAAATATTCCACAAAATATGAAATTCCAGAAAGTATAACTTCTCTCATAATTTAAGGCTCCAACACAAAGTAATAAAACTCCCGTTATCAGTAATATCCATTTAGCAATTTTATTATAAGGCTTCAAATCATGAAAAAATATTACACTTTCGTAAATGAAAAGACAAGAGAATGGGATTACTATAAAAAACAACCATTCTTCAATGGGCAAATAAAAAAACGTTAAGCTACTTGCATGAACTTCACTAAATCCCCAGACCCCATTTATTGTAAATATTATATCCCAGGGAATAAAGAATGATGCTGTAATAACAATAGATGGAAATAAATCTTTAAACTTAGATACGTATTTAAATCTATTGTCCCAAGAAGCAATTAGTGGAAAGATGATTGTAAATAGTAAGAGAGTGAAATATAAAGTCATCTATGCTGGATTTAAATAAGAAGATATTAAAATCATAAATTTTTTGAAATTTGATACCCTTACTCTCTCATTTTTTATTTTTTCAGGATTTAATCTTTTGATTTTTTTAAATAGTTCCCGATAATATTTGTATGATAGATATACACCTGACCTTGCAGTTGAAGGAAGTTTTTTTATTCCAATTAGTGCATGATCAAATTCCTTCTCTATATCTTTTTCTATTTCACTTTTTTCTTTAGCTGAAAATGAATTAAAATTAACTTTAGGAAAATATACTCTACCCCTCTCTTTGTAGTCACTTTTAATATCTCTGAGAAAGTTAATTTTTTGAAATGCTGAACCAAGACTTATTGCGTGCTTTTCAAGGTCATGGTACATTTTCTTATGATTACAAAATACCTTTAAACACATCAGACCCACAACTTCAGCCGAACCGTGAATATACTCTTTGTACTGTGTCTCATTAAACTTTTTTATAGCTATATCCATCCTCATGCTATTCAAGAAAGACTTTATGTGTTTAGTATCTATTTTATACTTATTTACTACGTTTTGAAAAGCATGAAGAACGGGGTTCGTGGAGAAAGAATAATTTATTGCATCATAGGTATCTGATTCAAATTTGTTAAGAATATATTCTTTATCTAGATCGTGAAAAGTATCTACAATTTCATCTGCAAACCTTACAAAACCATAAATAGCGTATATGGGTTTATGTATCCTCCGATGTAATGTGTTTATTCCTAGAGAGAATGAGGTGCTATAACTCCTTGTGATTAGCTCACTACAATTAGAACTTACATCGTTGTATAGTTTGATAGCACGCTTCATTGTAATTTAACCTCTGCATTTACTAAGAATTTTATTATTGAATTCTGTATCGGATTTTAAAATGTCAAAAAATGAGTTTATATATTTAGTAACCCGATTAAATTCCTTCTCTTGTAAATTTTGTTTGTAAGAATTAATAATTGAAAAGATTTCTTGTTCTTTACTTATGTATAATTCTCTCATACTTAAAAATATATCAGGGTCTCGTTTGCATAGTCCCCTATATACTCTCTCAGTAACACTTGAAGTTTTTAACATTGGATTAGGCTTTGCATAAAAAGCATTGACTAGTCCACTATGATCAAAATCATAAGGTACTGCTACAAGCCTCTTCCCATCAAAAAACATTTCTGTATTATGCTGAAATGCTAAAGACCAATCTGTATTGCCAATCATATAAGAAAATAATGCAAAGTTAATAGCAGAAGAATCTGTCACTATAAGAGGACTAACTTTCCTTTTAGGAAAAATTTTATAGTCATGTCTTTTTGCAACTTTTGAGTCATCTTCTATGAAGAAGGCAAACATTGTATGTTCAATTGTTCTACCTCCTTTTTTCTCAATTATTTTAAGAGAAATAGGTTGGGTTTTAAGGTGAACGTTGGATAGATTTTCGTAAAATTTATATGCAAGTAATTCTTTGTAAATCAATTCATCTTTACCTTTCTCATTTTGACA
>JAYZHZ010000016.1:0-4580 GCA_036166035.1 Bacteroidota bacterium | reverse complement strand
AATTTTATTTATTAGAAATTAACAATTATTTATTAAAAAAGGGAATAAATTATTACAGAATAATTGAATCATCAACTTTTTCTTTTTTAAGTTTGAAAAATTCTTTGAATAGATTAAATCTAGATTTGATTTCTGATTTTTTCTTTTGATAAGTGCCATCTTCTAGAAGTGTATAAGTATTGCAATTATCTCTAAGATTATAATTCAAAATTGTTATAGCTTGTTTTTTTATAAACTCTTCATTTATTCTGAATAAAGATTCAATTCTCCTTTTAAAGCTTCTAATCATCACATCTGCACTTCCAGAATAAATTATAGGTTTACCTAAATTGTGAAAATAATACAACCTACTATGTTCAAGATAATCTCCAATAATAGAAATGACATTAATATTTTCACTCAAATTTTTTCTGCCGGGTCTCAGACAACAAATACCTCTGACTATAAGGCATACCTTAACATCAGCATTACTTGCTTCATATAATTTATTTATAACTTTCTTATCTTGTAAAGAATTTATTTTAATACAAATCTTTGCTTCACCTCCCTTTTGAGCATTTATTATTTCATTTTCTATAAGAGAAATTATTTTTTCTCTCATATAAATTGGCGCTGTTATTAAATTATCATACTCATCGGGCACCGAATGTCCAGTAATAACATTAAAAAATTCAAGGGCATCTTTTGTGTATTTCTGATTGGATGTCATCAAACCAAGATCCGTATAAAGCTTTGAAGTAGTTTCATTATAATTACCTGTTCCCATATGAGCATAATGTTTTACTTTTTTACCCTCTCTTCTAACTATAAGTAATAACTTGGTATGGGTCTTTAAAGTGCCAATACCATATATTACATAACATCCCGCTTTCTCTAACTTATACCCATTTTTTAAATTATTTTCTTCATCAAATCTTGCTTTAGCCTCAAAAAGAACGGAAACATGTTTACCGCTTTCAGAAGCTTTTAATAATGCATCTATTACTCTTGAATTTTTAGCTGTTCTATATAAGGTAATTTTTATTGATAGTACGTTAGAGTCTTCAGCAGCTTCATTAAGAAGTCTAATTACAGGATCAAAGGAATTGTAGGGATGATGTAAAAAAATATCTTTCTCAGATAGAATCTGAAAGATATTTTTTCCATCTGAATTACTCATATCAAATGATTGTATAGGTGATGGATATTTAGGTAATAATTCTGATAAATCTTCATGATTTATTATCTGATTAATGGATGAAAGATCTAATATAGATTTTGGAGGAATCTTCATTATATTTAATTCATCAATTTTGAATATCTTTTTTAGATTATCTAAAATATATTCATCAAATATGCCATCAAATTCAATCCTTACCACTCTACTAAATTTTCTATCCTTAATTTTTTGTTTTAATTCTTCCAAAAAATTTGTTTCAATATCCTCAGATTCTTCAAGTGTAAAATCACCATTTCTTATAATTCTAAATTGACTTATATTCTCAATTAAAACATTTCTAAAAAAATGTTTTATGTACTTTTTTATGATTTTCTCTACAGGTATAAAGTATGTCTTTTCTTCAATTTGATATTCAAAGAATCTTGGAATATTTACCGGAATCTGTATAAAAGAAATTTTTTTCTTGCTTTTTCTACCTTTTTCTTTAGTTACAACACCAAAAATTAAAACTTTATTCATAAGAATAGGGAAAGAATGAAGATTATCATAGACCATTGGAGTTAGCATAGGAAATATTGTTTTTTTAAAATATTTTTTTGCTCTCTTTTTACCTTCATCATCTAATAAATTAACATCTCCTATAAATATTTTTTCTTTTTCCATTGTTGGAAGAAGGGTTTTTGTAAAAAAATCATTAAACTCTTTAAAAAAAATCTGACATTTATCCAACAAATATTTTCTAAAAGGATTTTCTCTCATCCCAGAATAATCAATCCTTTTTTTGTTATTATCAATATAGTTGTACAAACTACCTACCCTTATTTCAAAAAATTCATCAAAATTCGACGATACAATAGATAAAAACTTTAATCTATCAAGAATACTTCTTTGATCACTCTTAGCCTGATCTAAGACTCTGTAATTGAAATTGAGCCAACTTAAATCTCTACTAATAAGGTTACTTTTATAAATATTATTGGAATCCATTAAAGATTTTCAAGAACTGACATTACTTCCTTAACATGTTTTCTAGATTCTTCCAGTAATTTTTTTTCATGTTGGTTTAAATTCAATTCTATAACTTTTTCAATACCGTTTGATCCTAAAATAACTGGAACTCCTAAATAACAATCATCAATACCATATTCACCCTCAAGTTTTACACAAACAGGAAATATTCTTTTTTGATCCTTAATAATTGCTTCAACCATTTGGGCAGCAGCAGCTCCAGGTGCATACCATGCCGATGTACCCATTAATTTTACTAATTCTCCACCTCCAAACTTTGTTCTTTCAATGATTTCATCCAACTTTTTTTCTTTAATTAACTCAGTAACTGGAATACCCGAAACTGTTGTATACCTAATTAGAGGAACCATTGTATCACCATGACCACCTAGTAATAAAGCCTGAATATCTTTAGTTGATACATTTAATTCATTAGAAATAAATGCTCTAAATCTTGCCGTATCAAGAATACCTGCCATCCCCATAATTCTTTCTCTTGGAAATTTAGAAGAAAGATGGGCTTGATAAGTCATAACATCCAGAGGGTTTGAGACAATTATTATTATACAATTTGGAGAATATTTAACTATGTTCTCTGTTACTGATTTAACAATCTTTGCATTAGTTCCTATTAGATCATCTCTTGACATACCTGGTCTTCTAGGTAAACCAGAAGTAATAACAACCACATCGGAATTTTTTGTATGTGAGTAATCATTAGTTGATCCAATCGTTTTGGTGTCATATAAATTTATTGATGATTTTTGAAAAATATCTAACGATTTTCCCTCAGATAATCCATCCTTAATATCAACTAAAACTACTTCATTAGGGACTTCTCTATATGCCAAAACATCCGCACACGTCGCACCTACATTCCCTGCTCCTACTACTGTTACTTTCATTTGAATAAATTTTATGTAAAATTAGATAATGATAAATAAAGTTTAAATGTAAAATCAAATTATTTCAAATTCTAGAACAGTTGTAGTTTGAGAATCGACTTTAAACATTTCATTAATTTGGAGTCCTACTAACCAAATAACGCTTTGATCTGAATCTTCAATTACACATTGTTTTATCCTTTGAATATAACTCACTTTAGCATCTGAAAGATAACTGGATATCTTCTTTTTATTTTTCATCCCAAGTGGAATAAAACTTTCTCCCTTTCTATAATTTCTAATAATTAAAGGATATGAAATTTTGTCAAAATCTAATTGAGCATTTTTTCTTTTGGTATTTATTTCAAATTTTTTTTTAGAATATTTATTGACAGAAATATTAATACCGCTAATTCTTATATCCTCAACTTTCTTTGAGACATAATTTATTTTTGATAAAAAATTATTTGATATAATATAAAACGAGTTTCTGTCATTAACTAAATTAAATTTATCGGCAATAATTTTTTTATTTTTATTACTATTCAAACAAGAGATAAAAAGACTTATTTGATCATAATTAAAACCATAAGTTTCTAATAAATCATATAAAATAATCTCGTAATTATTAAACTCTTGAATAAATTTCTTATCGACTTCAATATGATCAATATGTATATGGACATACCTTTTTTTAAAAATATTTAAATCATAATCAATATAACTTTCAATTTTTTCCAATCTTTTTGAAGAGTTTATGATAGACTTACCTATAGCTGGATTAATTTCAGACAAAAGAGGAATTATTTTATTTCTAATTTTGTTTCTTGAATATTTATTTATAGCATTTGATTCATCCTCTCTCCAAACTAAATTATTTTTCTTTGCGAATATGAGCAAATCATTTTTCGACAAATCTATCAAAGGTCTGATTATATTATTTTTTAATTTAGGTATTCCCCCAATACCTTTATAACCTGTTGTTTTAATAAAATTAAATAGTATCGTTTCTATATTATCATCATTATGATGGCCAGTAACTAAATAATGATATTTATTATTCTTTAAAATTTTGTTAAACCATTTATACCTGAGATTTCTGGCAGCCATCTGAATTGAAATTTTCTTTTCTTTAGAAAAATCGGAAACATTAAAACTTTTTGAATAAAATTTTATTTTATTTTTCAAACATATCTTATTAACCAATTCCAAATCTTTATCAGAATTTTTGTTTCTTAAATTAAAATTACAAGTTGCTACTGAAAAATTAAACCTAGACTCTTTAAAGAGTTCAAGCAATACAATAGAATCCACTCCCCCACTTACAGCTAGTAAAAATGTAACTTCATTGGTATTAATTTTATTTTCTAGAAAAAAATTTTTAAAATACGATAGTACATTTTTCGTTTTCATAATACAAAAGTAACTATTTGAAGATTGCATTATAATAAAACTAATATCTATCTATTTTTACATTATGAAATTTTGGTTAGTTAATTCATTTTTAATTCTTCTATCATTCACAGAAT
>JAYZHZ010000015.1:0-2540 GCA_036166035.1 Bacteroidota bacterium | reverse complement strand
AGAGAAATTTCAAATATTTCACACATTTTTAGCAGATTATTAAGTCTAGGATCTGATCTTCCCTCTTCATATGCACCAACTAATGATCTCTTAATTCCTATCTTTTTTGAAAATTTTTCTTGGGTCCATCCTTTTTTCTTTCGTAGAAACCTTATATTTTCATTAATTTTCACCATATTACTTACTATAATTATTAGTAAAAATATAACTTTTATTTGAATTACTAAAATATTTAGTATGAATAATTTAAAAAAGAAAATCTATTTTCATGTTGGATTAGCAAAGACAGGATCCACATTTCTTCAAAAAAATTTTTTTCCTTACCTAAAAAACATAAAGTACATAAGCACTCACAAATACAAAAAATGTATTAATATCATAAATAATACAAACCACAAATCGTATTTGATTTCTAGAGAATTTGACAGACAACTAGAAACCGAAGTAAAAAAAATATTATCTCATTATCCTCAAACAAAAATTATAGTAATTTTTCGAGAACATGGAAAATGGATTTCATCTCAATTTAAAAGACTTTCTAAAAATGGATGGCACTGGGGTTTTAAAGATTTTTACAACAACGAAAACACCGGATATTGGAAAAACGAAGATATGATTTATTCAAAAAAAATAGATATTATAAATAAGTACAGCAATTCTAAGTCTTTAATATTAAGATTTGAGGAACTTAAATCCGATCCTCATTCATATTTAAAAAAAATATCTGATTATACTAACTCATCTTACATTAAAGAAGAAATATCTTTAAGTGTTGTTCATAAATCATATTCAGAAAAACAACTGATTTTTCTTAAAAGCTTCTGTAAAATTTTTAAAAAGAATCCGCCAAAATATCACGCAAACAATAAATTTAAACATTGGTTGCTATTTAGACCATGGTGGTTATTATATCACCTTGTGATGTATTTTTCAATTATAATACCAAAAAAATATATAGTAAAAAAACCACTTATAGATAAACAATATTTGGGAAAATGCATGATGAAATACAAAAAGGACTGGGAAAAAGTAATAAAACTTAGTGAATAATTAAAAAGAAATAAATTTTATGTTATTGTCCTCAATCATATTATTAATTTGCATTGTATAAGTATTAAGCACCTTTTTAAAATTTGATATTTCTATTTCTAACTCTTTCTTTATAAAATTAAAAAATTCTATAGATTGATCAGTTGGTGGATAATCTCCTCTTTGAGAATCTGCAAGTAGAAAAGCTATCCTATTATTTATTCTTATTCCAAAATTAAGAGGATCTTGTCTACTTTGGTTTTTTGTCATATGAATTTTATTTTCAATAACATAAAGATCACGTCTAAAATCATTTATTATATTCACAATCTGTGGTTTATCACTAACTTTTGTTAGTAAATAATCAAGATCATCCTTAACTTTTCTTATATCAACTATAGTTTGGTTTGCTCTACTTACTTCATCTCTAACTTTTAAGAGAAAATTTAATTGTTTTTCATAATCATCTTGTGTGTTTGAAACTCTTGGGTCTTTAATTATTTCAAACTGACTATTAAGTTCTTTATCGTTGTAAGTTAATTTAAGATAATAATTTCCTGGTATTGCTTTAGGTCCAGTATTGGGAGAAGAATATAATACCATTCCTTCAAAGGAAACAAATCCAGGATACCTCATATCCCATATTAACCTATTACCACCAGAGGAAGGAGAAATGGATCTTATATTACTCGAACTTAATGCGTAGTCTATATCATTTGTATTACTTAAAACTGGCTTATTAGATTCCTTAATTAACTTATCTTTATTGTTTGTATATGATCTTATTACAGAACCATCTTTATTCAAAATTTCAATTTTAATAAAATCATCTTCTTTATACTCTTTTAAATAATAGTTTATAATAACACCATTAGGATGATTTTCTCCATTTAATAAGGTATTAGGTGATCTCCAACCACCAGACTGAGACAGTCTATATGATACATCTGGCTTAAATAAAATAACATCATCATCTTTTATGTTATTACTAAGTTGATGAAGAGGAGTTAAATCATCAATGACCCAAAAACTCCTACCATGAGTTGCAACAACTAAATCATTATCCTTAACATGTAAATCTCTTATAGATGTTATTGGAAGATTTAATTGAAAATCACTCCATGAAAGACCGTCATCGAAACTAATATACATACCCCACTCTGTTCCAGAATATAAAAGACCTTCTCTTTTTTTATCACTTCTAATCACTCTTGTGTAATAATTTGGATTTATTCCATTGGTTATTAAATCCCAACTTTTACCATAATCTTCTGTTTTGTATAGATATGGTGTATAATCACCAAATTTATATGATGTAGCAGCAACATAAGCCTTACCCTTCTTAAAAGGACTAGGGTCTATAGAATTAATCATATTCAATTTTGGAGATAAATTTTCAGGAGGTGTAACATTCTCCCAATTTTTTCCTCCATCTCTGGTTACATGAATTAAACCGTCATCACTTCCAGTCCATATAACACCATTTTCAATTTCAGATTCAGCAATAGCAA
>JAYZHZ010000014.1:0-8018 GCA_036166035.1 Bacteroidota bacterium | reverse complement strand
CAATTATCTTATCAACTTCTTTAATCGTTGATAGTCTATGCGCTACAACAATAGAAGTTCTGTTTTTAAGAATTTCTGAGATTGCATTCTGTATCATTGTTTCGGTTTCTGAATCAACAGACGATGTGGCCTCATCTAACAAAATGATTTTTGGATCATATAACATTATCCTTATGCATGAAATTAACTGTCGCTGGCCAACAGATAGAGAACCTCCTCTTTCCTTAACATTAAAATTTAATTTTCCAGGTAAACTATTTATAAATTTCTCTGCACCCACCTTTTCAATAGCCCTCCATACTTCATTCTCAGATATTGAATCATTAAATAGAGTTATGTTATTAATAATTGTATCTGAAAACAAGAATACATCCTGACTAACTAAACCCAGATTCTCTCTTAAATCAGAAGAGTTATAATCTTTAATACTTTGTCCATCAATAAGAATTTCTCCTTTTTGAAATTCATAAAACCTATTAATTAAATTAATGATCGATGTTTTACCTGAACCTGTACTGCCAACAAAAGCTATAGATTCTCCACTTTTAATTTTAAAATTAATGTCCTTTAAAACATAGTCTTCTTCATTATAAGCAAACCATAAATTTTTAAATTCAACACCTCCTTTAATATCCATCCTTGAAATTTTTTCATTGGAGTTTATGTTTTCATCCCTGTCTAATAAATCGAAGATTCTTTTAGAACTAACTACCCCCATTTGTAATGTGTTAAACCTATCAGCAATTGCTCTAATCGGTCTAAAAAATAATTGCAAATACATTATAAATGCGATAAGAACACCGATTGAAACTTCCTCTAAGAATAGTTGACCCGAACCATACCATATCAATAGACCCAATCCAATTGAAGTAAAGAGTTCCATTACTGGAAAGTAAATGGAGTAATATAATACAGCTTTAAGATTTGCTTGGAGGTGTGTCTTATTTACATTCACAAAATTCTGATACTCTTTTTTTTCATTTCCGAAGATTTGTACAACATTCATTCCTACAATATGTTCCTGAACATAAGAATTTAAGTTGGCTACTGCATTTCTTACCTCATTAAATGAAACCTTAACTTTCTCTTTGAAAACATATGTTGTTAAAAACAAAAACGGTAGAGTTGACAAACTCACTAAAGTTAACTTCCAATTTAAAAAAAACATTAAGACAACTATACCGACAAGCTGTAGAATATCTCCTATGATAGCTGCTATTCCCTGTCCAAATATATCTGCTATTGTTTCTATATCCGAGACGTTTCTTGTAACTATTCTTCCTATAGGTGTTTTATCAAAGAATTGTAATTTAAATTTTTGAAGATGAGAAAATAATTTAATTCTAATGTCTCTAATTATATTTTGGCCCAACCATCCTGAAAGATAGGTATGAAAATACATAACAACTGCGTTCACTATAAGAAGAAAAAGCAATAATATTATCATGTTTTTAAGACCTTCATAGTCACCGAGAGAAACATAGTCATCAATTATAATCTGTGTTATATAAGGTCTTATTGGCTGCAAAATGGAGAGACTTAAAGTTAATATTACAAGAACATAGAAGGTAGTCATGTATGGTCTGCAAAAAACCATCAATCTGCTTAGGATCTTAAAATCGAATAGATTTCCGCTTATTTTATTGTCACTCATATGAAAATATCTGATTTATATGTGACCTTACTGAGATACAAACCATGAGCAGGAACAGATGGTCCTGCAAGTTTTCTGTCTTTTCCCAAAATTATTTTATCAAACATGCTTAAAGATTTTTTGTTTTCATTCACTTGTAATAATGTGCCCACTATAGCCCTTACCATCCCTCTTAAAAATCGATTCGATGAGATTGTAAAAAGATAGGTATTATTAATCTTTTTTATGTGTGCTGTTTTTATTTTACAATTATAATTATTAACATCTGTTTTAACTTTAGAGAAACTTTGAAAATCAGAATAACCCATTAGCTGGGAACAAGTTTCATTAATTAAATCCACATCAATTTTTGTCTTGTAGAAAAAAGAAAGGTGATTTAAAAAAGGTGATTTAAATGTGTGGATTTTATAAATATATTCTCTTGAAATTGCATCAAATCTTGCACTAACATCATCTTTAACCTCTTTTATAGAATTTATTGAAATATCATTAGGCAATACCGAATTGACTCTATATATAAAATCATTATTAATTTCTTTTTCATAGTCAAAATGCGCTACCTGAGACAAAGCATGGACACCCGTATCGGTTCTCCCGCTACCAACTGTTTTTATATCTTTCTTAAAAAGTTTTGAGATAGCAACATCTACTTCAGACTGAATAGTTTTAGAGTTTTCCTGAATCTGCCATCCATGAAAATTTTTTCCTATATATGATATGTCTATAAAATACCTCACCGATTAGATAATTATTTGTCCAATTATTTTTTTCTTTGTACAAAATACGATCATGATTCAGAGAATCCAAACAATATTCTTAATCTTATTTATTGGAAGTATCATAACTTCATTCTTTTTTCCAGTATGGCAAAAAATAGAGATGATTGATAATAGTGAAGGTGTTGAGATAATTGTAACTGGTTATGTTTCCTCTAATTTTGTTGAAGAAAATGGCGAAGGAATAGTTTATGATCATTTCTATGTCAGCGGTCTACTTATATTATCTTGTCTCCTTGCATTATTTTCAATTTTTAGTTATAAAAATAGAATGAGACAAATAAAACTAGGTATGTTGAATTCCTTATTAACGTCTCTAGTAGCATTCTATTTTTTATATGATATTTTTTATAAAGAATTATATATTGAGATCAATGATAAGATTAGTTTTCTTATTTCATTTTATTTAATATTTTTGGCGATATTTTTCAATTTTATTTCTAATAGGTTCATAAGAAATGATGAACTATTAGTGAGGGAATCTGAAAGAATAAGATAAATTATAATATGAAAGAAAAAGGTAATATTTCGATAAATACTGAAAATATATTTCCAATAATAAAGAAGTTTCTTTATTCTGACCAAGATATATTTTTAAGGGAGTTAGTATCTAATGCTGTAGACGCTACACAAAAAATTAAAAGTTTATCTCAGATGGGTGAGCTTAAAGATGAACTGGGTGACTTAACGATTGAGATTATTTTAGATGAAAAGAAAAAAACGATAACAGTATCTGATAAGGGTATTGGAATGTCAGGAGAAGAGATAAAAAAATATATTAATCAAATAGCATTTTCAGGCGCTACAGAATTCATTGAAAAATATAAGGAAAAAGGTGATTCACAGCAAATAATAGGTCACTTCGGTTTAGGGTTTTATTCTGCTTTTATGGTCTCTTCTCATGTTGAGATCCAATCAAAGTCATACATAAAAACCCAAAAACCTGCATACTGGAAATGTGATGGAAATACCGAATTTGAAATCAAGGAATCTAAGAAAAAGAATAGAGGGACAGAAGTTATTTTACATATTAATGATGACTCTAAAGAATTTTTAAGTGAATCAAAAATCAATGAAATACTTGGAAAATATTGTAAGTTTTTACCAGTTGAAATAAAGTTTGGCAAAAAAGATAAGTCTGTGGAAGACGGCAAGGATAAAGATGGCAATCCTAAATATAAAACGGTCAAAGAAGATAATATCATTAACAACCCAGCCCCTATCTGGAACAAAAGTCCAAAGGACTTAAAAGATGAAGACTACAAAAATTTTTACAAAGAATTATATCCTTTCTCTGAAGAACCATTATTCTGGATTCATCTTAATGTTGACTATCCTTTCAATCTTACGGGAATATTATTTTTTCCAAAAATAAAAAATGACTTTGAAGTTCAAAAAAACAAAATTCAACTTTATTCAAGACAAGTCTTTATTACAGATGAAGTTAAAGATGTAGTCCCTGAATTTTTAATGTTATTGCACGGTGTAATTGATTCTCCAGATATTCCATTAAATGTATCCAGAAGCTATCTTCAGTCCGATGGGAATGTAAAAAAGATTAACTCATACATAACAAAAAAGGTAGCAGACAAACTAAATGAACTCTTCAAAGAAGATAGGAAAGAATATGAAAAAAAGTGGAAGGACATTAATTTATTTGTAAAGTATGGAATGATTTCAGAGGAAAAATTTTATGAAAAAGTTGAAAAAGCTGCATTACTAGAAAGCGTTGATGGTAAAATGAGAACTTTTGAAGAGTACAAAAAATTTATTTCTAAAACACAAAAAGACAAAGATAAAAATCTTGTTATCCTCTATACTTCCGATATTAAGAAACAAGATTCGTTTATTGAAACTGCAAAAAAGAGAAGTTATGATGTAGTAATATTTGATAATGTTATAGATAGTCATTATATAAATCACCTTGAGCAAAAATTAGATAAAACTCAAATAAAAAGAGTAGATGCAGATATAATTGACAAACTAATTGACAAAGATGACAAGAAAGAAACTGTAATTTCTGAAAAAGACAAAGAAGCACTAAAATCTCTTTTTGAAAAAATTGTAAATAATAAAAGTGCTATGGTAAGTGTTGAGGCGTTAAATCCTGCTGATGACCCGGTTACAATAACAGTACCAGAATTCTTTAGAAGAATGCAAGATATGGCAAAGTCAAGTGGAAACAACCCTATGATGATGGGTGCACCAGGTGAAATGACGGCGGTAAATATAAACGGCAACCATAAAACAATTGAAAAGATTCTAAAGGCAAAGACAACTAAGACAAAAGAGAAAATTGCTTCTCAGGTCTATGATCTTGCTTTGTTATCTCAGAATATGTTAACAGGTTCAGAGCTAACAAATTTCGTAAGAAGAAGTCTTGACATTTTATCAAAATAATTTTTTTATAAAATACACGTTTAGATAGCATGAGATTGTCTATTATTATTTTTTTTCAATTCATTTTTTGTATTACTTTAAATGCCCAGGATATTTTTAGGGTAAACGTTGACACTATCTCATCACGTGACTTATTATATCAGGAGATTGAAGATACATTGGTAATTTCCAAAAAGAAAAAAAAGAATAAAAATATTTTTTTTGGTATTAAATCCAAGAAAGGGTTTATTAGATCAAATAGTGGTAGGAATACTCTATATGAAAATTTTTATTACATAAAAGAACCTGAAATAAAAAATAAGTATGCACAAGAACTTTTCTTTTACGACAAGAAAAAAAAGAAAATAATCTTATCAAAAAATATAATTGATGAAGCACTCATGTTGCATGGTCCATATGTAAAAAGATTAGATGAACAAGTAATTGAGGAAGGAGTATTTTATTATGGTCTCAAGCAAGGCAGATGGATTAGATTTAATAGATCTGATATACTTCAAGACAAATCGATTTATTCTTTTGGTTGGTTAAATGAATCGATCCGATACTATTGGGATTTCAATAAAAAAAATCTTAAAGAAGTTATACCTGTTAAGTTTGGAGAAAAAAATGGTATCTATTATGCTTTCTATACTAATGGAAAATTAGCAGCCAAAGGAACTTATTTACATAATAAGAAAGTAGGAGTTTGGACTGAATACCATAGCTCTGGAAAGAAAAAAAGAGAGATAAAATATGATGAATCTCCCTTCAATACAAATCAATCATTTATAACAAGAGAATGGAATTTTAATGGTAAATTGATATATGATAGAAATCTTTTTTTAAGAAAAATTAATTAAATAGCTAGAATTTTCACTCATACAAATTGAACTCCATTATAAACAAAAAAGTAAAACATAAAAGTTTAGGTCACATCGATTTTCAAGTTGCCTGGAATCAACAAGAATCTATATTCAATGGGATTATTAAAACTAAAATTGAAAATAGGAAAAGACAAGGTAATGTAGAGACTGAAAATTACTTAATTACCTGCTCGCATCCGCATGTATATACTTTAGGAAAAAGTGGAGACGAAAATAATTTACTTATTGACAAAAGTATAATCGAAAAAGAAAAACTAGATTATTACAAAATCAATAGAGGCGGAGACATCACTTATCATGGTCCCGGACAAATAGTAGTCTACCCTATTTTAGATCTTGAAAATTTTTTTACTGATATCCACAAATATTTGAGAAATTTAGAAGAAGCAGTCATATTGACCCTAAATGATTTTAATATAAAATCAGGACGAGTTAAAGGGTTAACTGGTGTTTGGGTAAATCATGATTCAACAAATCCAAAAAAAATTTGTGCTTTGGGAGTTAAAACAAGCAGATGGGTTACTATGCACGGACTGGCATTAAATGTAAATACTGACCTAAAGTATTTTGAAAATATTGTTCCTTGTGGAATTAATGATAAGGAGATAACTTCAGTTCATTTGGAGACAAATGATGACATTACAATCGAAAAAGTTGAAAAAAAACTAATTTATAATTTATCTAAAGTTTTTGAATTTGAAATAATAAGTTGCTGATTTTGAGTAAAAAGAAAAGAATAAAAAATAATAAAAACAAAAATAATTTTCTAAGAGGAATAGTAGATCATGTAAATAAAAAATATTGTTTTGTTACTGTTGAAGGTCTATCTGAAGACATAAAAATTTCTTCACGAAGAATGAATGGAGCTATACACGGTGATGAGGTTGAAATAAAAATCTTACATCACCTGACAAGAAGAAATATTGAGGGAGAAATCATAAAGATTGTTTCAAGAAAAACTAATCATTTTATTGGAAGAATAGAAGACAGTAGAGACTTTGCTTTTTTTATACCAAAAAACAAAAAAATATTCACAGACTTTTTTATAAACAAAAAAAGATCTGAAAATTTTAGCAATAACAAGAGGTATATGGTAAGGGTTACTGACTGGGAAACAAAAAAAAAACCTGAAGCTAAGGTTATAAAATGTCTTGGGAAAATTGGTGAGAATGAAACTGAAATAAATTCAATTATTCATGATTTTAATCTTCCTATTAAATTTTCAGATGAAGTAATTAAAGAAACAGAACAATTAAATGATAAAATTTCTGATAAGGAAATTAAGAAAAGAAGAGACTTAAGAAAATTAACAACATTTACGATTGATCCGGATGACGCAAAAGACTTTGATGATGCTTTATCGATTGAATTTAAAGGTAATCATTTCCTAATTGGTATACATATTGCAGACGTTTCTCATTTCTTTAATAGCAGAACAAAGTTAAATGAGGAAGCTGAAAACAGAGCAACTTCTGTTTATCTGGTTGATAGGACGATACCAATGCTCCCAGAAAAATTATCAAATAATTTATGTTCCCTAAAGCCTAATGAAGATAGACTTACTTTTTCGGTAATAATTAAAATAAATGATAAGTTGGAAATAATTGATAGATGGATTGGGAAAACAGTTATCCATTCAGACAAAAGATTTACCTACGAAGAAGCTCAAATTTCTATAGATAAAAGAGAAGGGCCTTTTGCTAAAAGTCTTATCAAATTAAATTCAATAGCACAAAAAATTAGAAAAGAAAGATTTGAAAATGGTTCATTTAATTTTAGATCTGAAGAAATCAAATTTAAATTAGATAATGACAAAAAACCTTTAGAAATTTTTAAAAAAGAAAAAAAAGATACTCATAAAATGGTTGAGGAATATATGTTACTTGCCAATAAAATAGTTGCAGAGAAAATTAATAGTTTGTCAAAAACGAATAATAAAAACTACACATTTGTATATAGAATTCATGAGGATCCTAAGAAAGAGAAAATAGTAGAGCTACAAAATTTCATAAAACAATTTGGATATTCAATTAATTCGAATGAGAAAAATCTTTCTAATTCATTAAATGACTTAATGAAAAAAATTAAAGGTAAACCAGAGGAGAGTACCATAGAAAAATTTGCAATCAGATCCATGTCTAAAGCAAAGTATTCTACCAATAAAGAGAATCACTTTGGTCTAGCCTTTAATAACTATACTCATTTCACTTCTCCAATTAGAAGATTTCCTGACATAATGGTACACAGATTAATAAGCGACTATTTAAATGGTAGTAAGCCAAAAGAAAAATTATACTATAATATATTATGCAAACACTGTTCAAA
>JAYZHZ010000013.1:0-16115 GCA_036166035.1 Bacteroidota bacterium | reverse complement strand
TATCATTAGATCCATCATTTACAACAGTAATTTGAGAGATTCTATGAGTCTGATTTAATAAGGATTTCAAGCATTTTTCTATATTTTTTTCCTCATTAAATACTGGAATTATGATTAGAGTTTTCATTGTTTAAAAAAACCAAAGTTTTACAGACATAAATGTAATTATAATGCCTAAAATTATTTTTATAGTAAAGTCGGATTTATTATAGGACCATCTACTTGCTATCCATCCTCCTATCGCACTTCCTACACCAATATTTATTCCATATAACCAATATATCTTATCTTCAAAAATGAATACTATAAATGCAAAAATTGAAAATATTAATGCTACAAAAACCTTGATGCTATTAATATGAGATAATTTTAAATTATTTATTCCAGACAAAATCAATATCATTAAAAAACCTACTCCAGCATGTATAAATCCTCCATAAAGACCAACAAAAAAAAATAATAAAATTGAAAGAGTTTTATTTTTTATTTTTTTAGTATCTGATATAATGTCATTATTCTTTTTTAAGAAAATTGTAATCATTACAAATATCATTATGACCGATAAAACCTTCTTAAATAGTTCTTCCGGAAAATCTATAGCGATTTTAGCTCCAAGGAGTGATCCTAAAATTGCAGTAAATGATAACCAAGATGAGAATTTATAATTTGATATACCCTTACTTTTAAAACCATATACAGCAAAAATATTTTGAAAAATTAATTGTATTCTGTTTGTGCCATTTGCAATACTAGGGGGTAAACCTAGAAATATTAAAATCGGAAGAGTTAAAAGTGATCCTCCTCCTGCAATGGTATTTACCATCCCCGATATTATTCCTACTACTAATAAAACTAGTATTTCATAATTTTCCATATTCTTTAAC
Source organism: Bacteroidota bacterium (assembly GCA_036166035.1). Taxonomy (GTDB): domain Bacteria; phylum Bacteroidota; class Bacteroidia; order Cytophagales; family MED-G16; genus MED-G16. The sequence continues at coordinate 15,231 of JAYZHZ010000013.1, read as the reverse complement.
TATACATTTATCCTCACAAGTTTCTAATAAATAAGAGTTTGATTTCATTAATTTTGGATGAATATAATCTTCATTTAACTCATTGAGTGGAATTAATACAAATTTTCTTTTTTCTATATGAGGGTGGGGTATCTTCAACAATTTTTCATTAATTATATCAGAATTATAGTATAAAATATCAATGTCGATATTCCTTTCTCTCCACTTAATATTTATTTTTCTGCCCATTTTTTTTTCTATTTCTTTACACTTATTAAGTAATTCTAATGGGTTTAGTTTGGTCCCAACTAAAATTATTTGATTTAAAAAATAATTCTGCTTTTTAAATCCCCATGGTTCAGATTCATAAATCTTTGAAGACTTACATATCTTTCCTATCTTACTTTTAATGTATAATATTGATTTATTTAAATTCCTCTTTCTTTTACCGATGTTTGATCCAAGGGATAGATAAGAATAATTAATTATATCCAAATTTTTGTTTGTCCCAGATTCTTTCGTGGACATAGTAAATAAATATTTTTGTAAAAATTTCTGCTATTGCAACATAGCCACCGGTTAAAGCTGATTTTGTAAAAATCCAAGCTAATATAAAAGTATCCAGAGTTCCTATTGTTCTATATGTCATAGCCTTATATAAACTTCTTCTTTTTGAATGATGAAATTTATCCGACTGTTTTTTCCATCCTATTCTCCATGCTCTCTCATGCAAGAAATAAATAATTAATTTAGTAACAATTTCCATTCCACCGACTTTTAGACCCGTAACTACATCACCACTAAATAACCATGTTAAAAGTGCTGTGTCCAAAGAAGCAACAACTCTCCATGTAAATGTTTTATAAAAACTTCTTCTAAATGTTTCTTTTATTTTAACTTTTTCCATTTAGTTAATATGTGATTTTAAATTGAATCTTTCAAGATAATTCGCAACTTTTTTAACAAACTTTCCTCCTAACGCACCATCTATTATTCTGTGGTCATATGTATGTGATAGAAAAACCCTATTTCTTATTTTAATTTCATCACCCTTATTTGTTTCTACTACGGCTGGAATTTTTCTGATGCTTCCAATTGCTAAAATTCCTACTTGAGGTTGAAGAATTATTGGAGTACCCATAACATTTCCAAAAGATCCAATGTTTGATATTGTAAATGTTCCTCCGTCTAAATCATCAGGACTTAATTTATTCTCTTTAGATTTTTTAATTAAATCATTAGACTCTTTAATGATGGTCATAAAGTTCATTTTATCAGCATCTTTAAGTACGGGAACAATCAAATTATCGTCTTCAAGTGCAACAGCTATTCCTATATTAATGTAATTTTTTTTGATAATTTTATTATTGATATATGAGATATTTATCATTGGAAAATCCTGAATTGCTCTTGTAACACAATGAATAAATATGGGATTAAAGGATAGAGGAAATTTATGTTTTTTTAAAAATTCTTCTTTTAATTCATTTCTGGCCTTATAAACATTTGTCATATCAGCTTCAACGTATGATGTAACATGTGGTGAGATTTTCTTTGACTCAACCATTCTTGAAGCAATAATTTTTCTTATTCTATTTGGTTCAATTAACTCTTCTCCTTTATTTAGAGAAATTTGATGATAGTCTTCTTCAAAATCTTCAACTTTATAAGACTCTATGTTTTTTTCTTCAATGAATTTTAATAAATCTAGTTTTGTTATTCTTTGATTTTCTCCAGTTCCTTTTATTTTCTCTAGTGTATCAAGACTAATGTTTTCTCTACTTGCAATATTTAGTACTAGGGGTGAGTAAAATTTACTGGAATCACTTTTTGATGTATCATTATTGTTAGGTAAAATTGGTTTTGACACTTGTTTTTTTATATTATCAAAATCTTTTTCAATCTTACTAGTAAATGGATTCTTAGTATCTAAATGATCTAATTTGTTTATAGTTTCAATAATTGCAATAGGTTTTCCTACTTTAACTATTTCTCCTTCTTTAACTAAAATTTTAGATAATTTTCCTGAGTATGTTGATGGAATTTCTGTGTCAACTTTATCAGTAGCAATTTCAACTACAGAATCATCTTTTGAAATATTATCGCCTTCATTTTTTAGCCATTTAAGAATTGTACATTCCATTACGCTTTCACCCATTTTAGGCATAATCATTTCAATTTTACTCATTAGTTTTAAATTAAATTAATTATATAATATACTTTTGTAAAAATCGTTTTAGTTAACATATGAGACTAGCAAGTTACATATTTTTTTCCTTTTGTTTTTTATTTTTTTCATGTCAGGACAATTGTGATTACTATAGGACATACACTGATTATGAACCAATTTATTCTAAAATGGAATCCATCAGAGATTCAGTTATTTTTGAAGGTAAAAGAGAGATAAATAGCCCAGGAAAATTAAATTATAAAGGTGGTTATTTATTTATAACTGAAACTGGAAAAGGAATTCATGTAATTGATAACAGAAATATTAATAGCCCAATTAATATTGGATTCATAGTTCTTCCAGGAAACTATGACATAGCTACAAAAGGAGACTATCTATATGCTGATAGTTACATTGATTTGGTGGTGTTTGACATTTCCAACATCAGTTCAATCATTGAGGTAAATAGGATAGAAGGAACTTTTGAGAATTACTATAGAGACCAAGGTTTATATTCTGAGGAATTGGGAATAATAGTAGATTTTAAAGAAGAAGTTATTGAAGAATATATAGAAAATTATGATTGTGAATTAGCTTTTGATTAGATATATGAAAATAGAAAAAATACTGATACTTTTAATTATGTTGTTTTCTTGTGAAAGCTCATCAGATGTTGTTTTAAATAATGGATCTGGATTTTCAGATGCAGGTGCAGGAAGTGAATCAGGAACAGGAATTGGAGGTTCAATGGCAAGGTTTACTATAGTGGGGGATTATCTTTATACAGTAGATTCATACAATTTAAATACTTTTGATATTTCTGATCAAATCAATCCAATAATTAAATCTGAAGTTAATTTAGGTTGGGGTGTTGAAACAATTTTCCCATATGATAACAAATTATTTATCGGAGCTCAGAATGGTATGCACATTTATGATCTTCTAATAAAAGAAGAACCTAAATGGATCTCAACTTATCAACATATTACAAGTTGTGATCCTGTAGTGGTACAGGGTGACTATGCTTTTGTTACATTAAGAGGAGGAACTGAATGTCAAGGTTTTAATAACCAACTTGATATAATCGACATCTCTAAAATAGATGAACCTACATTATTTAAGACATATCCTATGATTAACCCATACGGACTTGGAGTAGATGGGGATTGTTTATTTATTACTGAAGGTGAATTTGGATTAAAAATGTATGATATATCAAATCTTGAAAATATAAATTTAATAGAACACTTTAAAGATATAAGTTCAGTTGATGTAATACCTTTTATGGATGTTTTGATGGTCATTGGAAATGATGGTTTTCATCAGTATTCTTATGACTGTGATAAAGGTGAGATAGGCTACATTAGTACGATTCCAATAAATAGGCTTTAATGATGAAAAAATACCTCTTTATTTTATTTTTTTTACCTACATCATTAATGTCTCAAAATAAAGATATTCTTATTATAGAAGGGAAAAAGTATAAGGGAAAATTATTAGAATATTCTAATATAGATATAAGAGATTCGGAATCAGGACACCTGACATTTTTCATAGATAGAATTCAAGATACAGTTAAAATAAAAAATAATTCAAGTTATAAAATGAGGTTAAAAAATTCTTTTGATTTTTATGAATTTGAGAAGAAAAGCTGGAATAATATAGAATTCGGTTTAAATTTTGATCAATTTGCAGTCCCTCATGGAGAATTATTTCTATCCAAAGGAATTGTTAATAATAAATATTTAAATCCAGGATTTGGTATTGGTATATTTACAATTGATCTTATAAATTTCTTTCCTATATATTTTACAAATAGCTATGATATTCTACCTATCAATGAGCATCAAAAAAAAGAATCATTATTTAGAGTATTTGCATTCAATAGTATTGGTTATTCTATAGGTACAGATTTAGGTTTTAAAGATTATGTATCTTCAAGTGGTGGTTTTTATTTAAATCCTGGCTTTGGTATAAAAAAATCAACTAGAAATAAGCACTTGTCATTGAAGTTTGGATTTTTATTTCAAAAGTATAAATCTGAACATAATTTCTGGTGGTGGGATGAAGATATTTCTTTTATTATTAATCCTTCTGTATCTAATTCAGAAAATAATATAATAAGAAGAGATGGCTCATTTAGAAGGTTATCAATTACTTTAGCTATAACCTTCTAAATTTAATCTTGCCATATTTAACGCACCAATAGATGATAGAGTTATATTGATATCTCTTCTGTTTGTTAGTAGCAATTTTTTACTAAGGGTTTTATTTTTATCAGAATACCCGATCCAAACTGTTCCAACAGGTTTTTTTTCTGTTCCCCCACTAGGTCCTGCTATTCCACTGGTTGAAATACCTATAGATGAATTGAATTTTTTTCTAACATTAGTTGCCATCTCTTCAACAACTTCTTTACTTACAGCTCCAAATTTTTCAATATTTTTTTTGTTTACATTTAAATTATTGATTTTTATATTATTACTATAAGCTACAATACTTCCTGAAAAATATTTAGAACTACCAGGAATGGAAGTCACCAAATGTGAAAGATAACCTCCAGAACAACTCTCTGCTATAGATAAGGTTTTTTTGTTCTTAATTAAAAGATTACCAACACAGGATTCTAACTCTTCATTATCAAAACCATAAATGTACTTTCTGATTATTGGAACAACTTTTTTTTCTTCTTTATCAATGGCACTTTTAATTTTTTTTAAATTATTTCCTCTCCCTGTTAATCTTAATTTTACTCTACCTATGCTCGGCAGATAGGCTAAACTGATAGTATGATCCAGATTTTTTTCCCATTCACTAATCAAATCAGAAAGCCAAGATTCTCCAATGCCTACTGTTTTAATTGTTCTATGATGAATTATTGAGAGAGAGAATTTTTGTTTTATTATTTGAGAACATTTGTCTTCAAATAAACTTTTCATTTCATATGGGACTCCAGGCAGAGAAATAACTAATTTATTATCTTTTTCAAATGCAATTCCAGGTGCTGTTCCATATTTATTATGAAGAACTTTACAATTATCTGGTACAAGTGCCTGATCTCTGTTTTTTTTTGTTAAATCAAGATTTCTTTTCTTAAAGATTTTTTTAATATGAGATAATGTATTCTTATCAGAAATTAATTTTCCTTTAAAGAAATCATTCAAACATTTTTTTGTTATATCATCATTTGTTGGACCTAGTCCTCCAGTTAATATTATTATATCATTTTCTTTTATGGAAGATTGTAATATATCTTTAATTTGAATATAATTATCTCCAATGGTGGATATTTTATTTGTTTTAACACCTAGTTCATTTAAGTTCTTACTCAACCATTTTGCATTAGTGTCTAGAATATGACCGTACAAAATTTCATCTCCAATGGTAATAATTTCGCAATAAATCTCACTCATTTCTTTTAAGAATTACAAAATCAAATTCGAATTTATGGATTTTATCTGATGGATGATTAATTCTTGAAATTTCAGTCCATTCATTCCTGTCCCAATTAGGAAAATAAGTGTTTCCTTCAATTTTGGCTTTAATTTCAGTAATGTATAGTTTATCTATGAATTTAAAACTGTCCTTGTATATTTCACCTCCTCCAATAATAAAAATCTCTTCATCAGAATTGTTTCTGGATATTTTGATTGCCTTTTCAATAGATCCTACAATTTCAGCTTTTTTGGCTTTATAATTTTTATTTCTTGTTACTACAATATTTCTTCTGTTAGGCAGAGGCCTATACTTATCAGGAATAGATTCCCAATTTTTTCTTCCCATTATGACTGAATGCCCACTTGTAATACTGCTAAAATAATTCATGTCATCAGGCAGATTCCAGGCTAATTTGTTGTTTTTTCCAATTACTTGATTTTCAGATATAGCAACAATTAAGGATATATTTTTCATAATTTATTACCTCTTAAAAATTCTGATGAATTCATAATTCTTTTACCTTCAAATTGAAGTTCTAAAATTTCAATGCTTTCTCCTAAATTATTATTTAAGTAGATTTTATTATTGAATTCAAATAATTCAGTAAAGTTATTTTCAATTGCATTTGATTTTCTTGCTTTTAAAATTTTAACTAGTTTATCATTATGAAATATTCTTGCTCCAGGATATGGACTTAATCCGTTTATAAGTCTTATTATATTTTCTGAAGTTTTATTAAAATCAATTATGCATGTTTTTTTTTGAATTTTTGGAGCATAATTTTTTTTCTCTGAAATATTTTGTTTCGTTCTTTTTACATTTTCATCAAATATATCATTAACTGTTTCTAAAATTAAATCTGATCCAAGATACATTAACTTATCATGAAGAGTTCCTGCAGTTTCATTATTTTCAATTTTGATTTTTTTATTATTAATTATATCTCCTTGATCAATCTTATTGTTTATAAAGAAAGTAGTAACTCCCGTTTCTTTTTCTCCATTAATTAATACCCAATTTATAGGAGCGGCTCCTCTATAATCAGGAAGTAACGAAGAATGCAAATTTATGCAACCATAATCTGGTATTTTAATTAGTATTTCTGGAAGCATTCTAAATGCAACAACAACAAAAAGATTAGGATTTTTGTTCTTGATTAAATTAATGAAGTTATGATCCTTTAAGTTTGGTGGTTGAAATATATCTATCCCTTTATTTAAGGCATATTTTTTAACAGGTGAAAATGTTTTTTTTCTGCCTCTGCCTCTTTGCTTATCTATTGATGTTATAACACCGATTACATTATAATTATTTTCAACCAATGATTTTAAACTTTCAACTGCAAAATCTGGAGTGCCCATGAATATTATTGACTTATTTTTCATTTATTCAAAATCTTTATATAGTAAGTATTTTTTTCTAATCTTTTTATAACTATTAATATCATTTTTCCATGAAAGTCTAATTTGATTCTCAGAAACGCCAGAAATTATTTGATTTTCTAGTATTTTATTACCTGCAATTCTATAAAAATATTTTCCAAAAAAATCATCTTTTTTATCTTTTAAATCATTATAAAAGTCAATTAAATATTTAATATTTAATTCTTTTTTTACTTCGATATCTCTAAGGTCTATACCAAAGGATTCTTGACCTTCAAGTTTGGGTTTAGACTCTTCACTTACACTTCTTGGCGTAAATTTAAAATTACTAAAACTTGAGTTCGGATGACCAATTACTTGGAAGGGGAAATCTGTTCCTCTGCCTATACTAACTATTGTTTGTTCAAAAAGACATAATGATGGGTAAAGTAAAATTGATTGATGGTTTGGTAAATTAGGTGATGGTCTTATTGGCACTATATAATTCTTAGTATGATCCCAGTTTTTTACTTTTACGATTTTGAGATTTAAATTTTCACCATTTTCTATCCATTTCTCACCTAATATCATTTTAGCTAGTTCACCAACTGTACATCCATGGACTATTGGTATTTCATGCATACCTATGTACGATTGAAATTTCAAATCTAAAACCGGACCATCAATATAATTTCCATTTGGATTCGGTCTGTCAAGTACAATAAACTCTATACCCAATTCTCCACAAATTTTCATCATGTTATGCATTGCACTTATATAAGTATAAAATCTTACTCCGACATCTTGAATATCAAAGACTACTACGTCTATTCCTTTCATGTTTTCATATGTAGGAATTCTATTCTTTCCATACATTGATACTATTGGGATTTTTTTTTCATTGATTTCTAATGTATCCCCAAATACTTTTTTTCCTCTTTCTATTGTACCTCGAAATCCATGTTCCGGACTAAAAATTTTATTGATGTTGTATCCTAGTTCACTTAAAGTATCAATTAGATGAACACCTTTTACAACAGATGTATGATTAACTAATAAAGCAATTGATTTTCCTTTAATTAAGTCTTTATATTGATCAATTCTTTCTGCTCCAACAATAATTTTCTTTTCATTGTCAATTCCAAAAAGGTTTGTGAAAAAAAATAAAATGAAAATAAAAATTTTAGTCATTTTTTCTTATAGTTGGATAAGTAATATTTAGTTGATCAAGATAAGAATCATACTTGGTCTCATCATAGTAAAACTTTTCAAGATCTTCTCTATACTTATCCATAATTCCCTTGTTTAAGTAAATAGGAGCATCATCATTTTCGCTTATCATCGGTTTATATGTTTCTTCTTTTGACTGTACATTTTTAAAATAATTCCATGCTTTATCAATTAGACTCTTATCATTTAAAAAATCTAAAACAGTCATTGCAACTACTTTTGCTCCAGCATTAGCTCCCTTATGAGCAATTGGTGTAGCCATTGCTATAGCATTACTCCAATGATGTCCTTGAAGACCAGGAATATTCGAAGGAAATCTTAAAGTTACTGTAGGAACTTTCCAAGAAATGTCACCAATATCATCAGAACCACCACTAATGGGATATTTAGGTGGGGTTCCTATATTGCTTAATTTTAAACTTAATCCATTTTGATTATAGGAGTCAACTTCTTTTTGAACAGCTTTTGCTAAAGTTTGATCTTCTTCTGACCATTTAGGTAATCCAATCTTTTTTATATTTTCGTACATTGTTTCAGCTATAACTTTATTAAAATGCCTGGGCCATGCAGTCCCCATAATTTTTCTAGAAACTTTTGTTTCTGTCATCATTGCAGCGGCTTCAGCAATTGTATTTGCATCATTATACATATCCATTATTCCTTCATAGTTTACATCTCTAAAGTAATACCATATTGAAGCTTTTGAAGGTACAACATTAGGTTGATCACCAGCATCAGTAAAAATAGAGTGGGATCTCTTTAATGGATGTAGGTGTTCTCTCTTATAGTTCCACCCAATATTCATCAACTCTGCTGCATCTAGTGCACTTCTTCCTCTCCAGGGAGCTCCCGCAGAATGTGCGGCTTCACCCTCAAATGTATACTCGACTGATATAAGTCCTGTTCCAGTAGCTTGTCCCCATGACACACTTAGGTTACTGCTTACATGCGTAAATATTGATATATCTACATCATCAAATAGCCCATCTCTTGTATACCAAGCTTTTGAAGCAATCAATTCTTCAGCAATCCCTGGCCATATAACGAGAGTCCCATTTATATTTTCTCTTTCCATAATCTCTTTAATTGCTAAGGCAGCAGTTATTATTACGGGGACACCAGAGTTATGTCCTTCTCCGTGACCAGGAGCTCCTTCTACCATTGGTTTGTGATAAGCAATGCCAGGAAATTGAGATGCTTTTGGAATACAGTCTACATCACTTCCTAAAGCTATAACTGGCCCATCGCCATTTTTCCATCTTGCAAACCAAGCTGTTGGAATACCTGAAACACCATAATCTATCTGAAAATTGTTTGTTTCAAGAATTTTTGTTAAATATTTTGAGGTTTCTATTTCTTGAAATCCAAGCTCAGCAAAGCTGAAAACTTTGTCAACCATAATCTGGGTGTTTTTAAAATTTTTGTCAACTATAGAAGAAACTTCTCTTTTCAATTTTTCCATCTTAGATTTTCCAAGGTTTTGAGAATATAAGTTGGAACAAAGCAAGTTTGTTAATAGAATGGTAGTTAATAGTATTTTTTTCATAGGATTAGTTTTGTTTGTATTAAACATATTTAATTTTTTAAGTAAAATATGAATTTCTGTTATTTTTATTTATAGATACGCTAACTTTTATTTTTTAAAAAAATAACTGTAATCTTATTTAAATTAGAGTATATGAAAATTGATAGTAAAGTTCTAGATTTTCTTTCCGGAAAAGAGTTTAGTAATGGACATAAATTTACCTTATCTAAATCTACCGGAGATTCAGATAGAGATTCAGTAATATTAAACAGATGCAGTAACAAAAAAATTATACATCTTGGTTTTTTAGATCATATTCCACTAATAAATAAAAAAATAAAAGAAAATAGGTGGCTACATAGTAAGTTGGTGGATGTAACTGATTTGTGTGTAGGTATTGACATAGATAAAAATGGTGTAGAATTGGTTAAGAAAGATTTTAATATTAATCATGTTTATTGTGTTGATATAGAAAAAGGAAAACTACCGGAAGTAATAGTAAAAAAACATTTTGATATATTACTAGTGTCGGATGTGATTGAACATATTGGAGATCCTCTTACTTTTTTGCAAACCATTAAAAAAGTATTCAAGGGAAAAGTTAATAAAGTAATCATGACTACTCCTAATGCATTTAGAATTGAAAATTTCCTTGGTGCTTTAAAAAATCAAGAAACCATTAATACTGACCACAAATTTTGGTTCTCACAATATACATTGTCAAAATTAATTGTTGAGGCTGGTTTTGAAATTGAAAAAATAGGTATGTGCCAACATTTATTAGGTGGTTACTCAAAAACATTTAAAAATATTTTTGTAAATATCTTTCCAAATTTAAAGCAAACATTAGTCATTGAGTTTGTTTTTAAAAAATGAAAATAATATTAATAACATCTGTCTTCCCATATTCAATTGGAGAAGTGTTTTTAGAAAACGAGTTAAATTTTTTTTCGCGTTTAAAAAACCTAAAAATTAAAATTCTTCCTTCTAAAAAGGAGGGATCAATAAGAAAATATAATAATAAATTTAAAATTGATAATTTCTTGCTCACAAAATCAAATAAAAGTAAAATTTCAAAACTTTATAATTTCATTAAAGGACTTAAGTATAGTGTATCAGCAAAAGAATTTTTCAGGTTTATTATAAGTAACCCTATGGCATTATCCCACTATGCTTTTTCAATTTCAAATTTTTCTTTCTATGTAGATATTTTTGATAAATATTTTAAAAAATCTGATAATATAAGTGACTATATAATATACACGTATTGGAATACTGAAATAACACATGCTTTACAATTTTTAAAGCCAAAATATAAATATAAGTTGATAAGTAGAGTTCATGGATTTGATTTGTATAAGGAAATAAGACCATATAATTATATGCCATTAAAGGTATACTTTACAAGAAACATAGATAAAATATATTCAGTATCTAAAAAATCAATGAATTACATGATTTTAAACTATGGAATCAAAAAAGAAAAAATCGAGTGTTCTTATCTGGGTGTAAAGGATCCGGAAATAATTACAAATAATAATGAACTTGGTATTTTTCATGTTGTTTCATGTTCAAAATTAAGGAATATAAAGAGAGTAGATAAAATAATTGATTCTTTGAATAGAGTTAGTAAAAATCAAAAAAATATAAAATTCATGTGGACTCATATTGGAGATGGACCTCTTAGAAAAAAATTGGAGACCAAGTCATTAAATGAATTAGATTCAGTTTTTTATAAGTTTTTAGGAAACATAAAGAATAAAGAAGTATATGATTTTTATAAAAAGAATAAAATTGATTTGTTTCTAAATACAAGTAAAAGTGAAGGAATTCCTGTTTCCATAATGGAAGCTATGAGTTATGGAATTCCAATTATTGCTCCTGATGTTGGAGGAATATCAGAAGCGGTATATAATCAAAGAAATGGAATATTATTAAATAAAGATTTTTCTATAGAAGAACTATTAGGCGCTATAAAACAAATTATTTATCATAAAGATATTGAAAAAATGAAATGAGCATCTAAATCTATCTTTAGAAAGAAGTTTAAATTGGAAGAAAATTATTCCGAATTTATCAAATCACTTTCTTTAATAAATTAAACTCTAAATCGAAAAAATGAAAAAAGTTTTAAAAATCATATCCATTATACTTATAGGAATAATTAGTTTCCTAATATTTGGATTTGGAATATATTATTTAATGAGGGTCAATAAATCCAATGCTAATATTTCATTGTTATTTCCCAGATCTCAAGATTTAGAAGTTGAAGGAATGAAATTTAGAGATTTAAACAAAAATGGAAAATTAGATATTTATGAAGATAAAAGACAGAGTATTGATGCTCGAGTAGATGACTTAGTAAGTCAAATGACTTTGGAAGAAAAGGCAGGTTCAATGTTTATAAATATGATTGGGATGACAGAAAAAGGTAATTTGTTAGAGTTACCAGTCATATCCTCAAATCCATTAATGTTTATTATGTCAATAGTTTTTCCATCAAATTCTAGTATGATAATAAAAAAACATATGAATAGTTTTAATATTATAGACTCGTATCCTGCTAATATTATAGCTAGATATAATAATAATATTCAAAGAATAGCTGAAAGAACTAGATTAGGTATTCCTATTACGATTGCATCTGATCCAAGGCATGGATCTGATAACAATGTTGGTGCATCTGTCTACACGCCATCTTTTACTCAATGGCCAAACTCATTGGGGCTTGCAGCTACAAGAGACACATCATTAACTTATGATTTTGGAGATATTGCAAGGCAAGAGTATTTATCTGTTGGAATAAGACTTGCATTACATCCAATGGCTGATCTTGCAACAGAACCCAGATGGGGAAGAAACAATGGTACCTTTGGAGAGGATGCTGAGTTATCTGCTAAAATGACGAAATCTTACATTTTAGGGTTTCAAGGAGAGAAATTAGATAAAAATAGTGTTGCCTGTATGACAAAACATTTTTCAGGTGGTGGGCCTCAAAAAGATGGTGAAGATGCTCATTTTCCTTATGGAAAAGATCAGATTTATCCTGGTGATAATTTTGATTATCATTTAATTCCTTTTATTGATGGTGCTTTTAGTGCTAATACTGCTCAGATTATGCCTTATTATGGCATTCCTTATGGGCAGACAAATGAAGATGTTGGTTTTGCTTTTAATAAAGAAATAATAACAGATTTATTAAGAGATTCGTTAGGATTTGATGGTGTAGTATGTACTGATTGGAATATTATTTCAAATTTTGGTATTGGTGAACCTAGAGCTTGGGGTGTTGAAGGTTTATCAGAAAAATTAAGAGTTAAAAAAGTAATTGATGCTGGATGTGATCAATTTGGGGGAGAGTCAATTCCTGAATTAATTATTGAACTTGTAAACAATAAACAGATAGATATTGAAAGAATTAATCTTTCGGTAAAGAGAATTATGCGTGATAAATTTAAGTTAGGACTTTTTGATAATCCTTTTGTTGATGAGAACCAAGCTTTAAAAATATGTGGAAATAAAGAGTTTAAAGAGAAGGCTTACGAAGCTCATCAAAAGTCAATTGTTTTATTAAAAAATCAAAATACTTTGCCTTTAAATAGAGGTGTAAAACTTTATGTTGAAGGTTTTAATAACCCTATGTTAGTAAATAATTTTGCCAAATTAGTTGACAAGGTAGAGGATGCAGATTATATAGTTAAAAGGATAAAAACACCTTTTGAAAAAAGAAATGAGTATTTTCTGGAAAATTTTTTTAGACAAGGAAGATTATATTATTCTTCGAAAGAAAAAAAAGAGATATTATCTTTTCAAGAAAAAAAACCTTTGATAATTATTGCAAATCTTGAAAGACCTACAATTCTAACTGAAATTAATGATCAATCTAATTCTTTATTAGTTGAGTTTGGTTCTTCTGATAGTGCAATATTAGATGTTATTTTTGGAGAATTTAATCCATCTGGAAAATTACCTTTTGAATTACCATCATCATGGGAAGCTGTCTTAAATCAAAAAGAAGATTTGCCTTATGATTCCAAGGAACCTTTATATGATTATGGATTTGGATTATCCTATAATTATTTATAATGAATTAATCGATTCATCAAGCCATGCTGTTCTATTTATTATCCAATTTTTAAGAAATTCAATTTCTTCAAAATAATTATTTCCTATGAAGCTATTGGGCCAAATATAGATTCCAAATATTTTCCATTTATTGAAGTTATTGTCTGCAACATTGGTTTCATTCTTAAGAAGTGAATATTTTTCATTTACCATTGAAATAATATTTTCATTTGATAAGATGTTTGTTCTTAAATCATTCCATCTGGTTTTTAACTTAGTAACAAAGCTTTCATCTTCTAGTAATCTGTCCCACCAAAAAGGAACATTCCAAAAGTCTCCTAAGCACCTTTCGTTAAATTTATAGCACCATACATCATATCTTTCTCCTCCACAGTAATCAGCATTTCCAAATGATAGATTAAAATCCCATATTGGACCTATATTCATTTTTTCATCTCTGTCTTTATAAAGGTATGTGCTCAATCTATATCCATCTACATTGTTAGCTAATTCATTAAGTATAAAAAAATCAATAAATGATTCTTCATTGATATATTTTCTATAACCTATATTAGGATCAACAAAATTGTTTGAAGAAAGAGCATCCTCAAATTCATGAAAATAGTTTTGAATATAATTTTTTTGATCTGAATGAATATCTGATGGCTTAGGATACTCATAGTTGAAAAATATAAGTTTATCTCCATTTTTATTTCCAAAGACATCATAGTTTGATTTAAAAGAATTGTAGTCAGTATAACTTCCATCTTCCATATCGCTTTTATCAATCTTAATTATATATCCTCCAGATATAGAATTTTCATCCAAATCAGTTTCTTTTAATTTTGAGATATTTATTCTATTCTTATCTCTTTTTAGTTTTTCCATAAAAACATATAAACCCTTATATTCTGAGTTAATTGATAACTCAATGAATTGTGTTCTTGATGCATAAATCCCCATTTGATTGGATAGCTCATAAATCAATTTGTTTCTTATGAGGGACTTATCACTATATGGTCCATATAGTATCCAATCTTCTTCTTCAGGGAAATCAAGAAGAGAAACATCCATATCTTCATAATTTTCATCCCATGTTTCAAAACCGTATGATTTTTTATCAAAGTATTGTGATGATTCACCTCTGATTTCGATTCCAATATTTCCACTATAAAATATAGTATCTTTCTTTTTAATTGTTAGAGCTGAAGGAATTTTTGGTTCATCTACTATTTCTCCGCCAAGCGTATTAATTACAAATTGATAAAGTTCTATATTACATGAACTGCAGTTATTAATTGTATCAGTTTCTTGATTTGAATCTGGGTTATCACTTATTTCATCAATACTATTGCAGCCCAAGATGATTAAAAAACCAAAAAAAAATGTTTTAAATATCTCTTTATTAACCATTTATTTTTAGGTTTAAAGTAACCAAAGATACTAAATGAAAATTTTATATA
>JAYZHZ010000012.1:0-9529 GCA_036166035.1 Bacteroidota bacterium | reverse complement strand
AATATTCGTCGAGATATTTTATCTCATTTTAAATATCTTCCAATTTCTGGTGAATATTTACATAGAGACTGTTACGATGCTACTAAAAAATATTGTAAGGACACTTTTGTGGTTATTGATAAAATGGGTTCTGGTTTTATTCCAAAGTTATTTGAACTCAAGCGAAAAGTAGATCTATTAGCTGAAAAATTTATGTTTCTCCCTAATAAGTTTTCAGATAGGTTGATGCAATTTTTAAGTAATTTTTGGCCTAATCATCTTCCTAACCGAATGGAACAATACCGAGATAAGTATGAGCATCACTGGATAATTGAGATGTCTGACGAAGGAATTGATGAAGCCAAAGAATACTTTAAAAAATTCTTTACAGAAAATGAAGGAGACTTTTTTGAATGTACCAAAGAAGAAGGTGAAAAAGCTCTATTGCATCGATTTGTTGCAGCAGGAGCAATTGGTCGTTATCACGCCATAAATGAGAAAAAGTTAGGGGAAATGATTTCTCTGGACATTGCTTTTCCTCGTAATGAAAAAGATTGGTTTGAAAAATTACCACCAGAGATTGATAATTTACTAGAGATCAAACTTTATTATGGTCATTTATTTTGCCATGTATTACATCAAAATTATGTAGTTAAAAAAGGTGTAGATGCCAAAAAATTGAAACAAAAGTTATTAAAAACGTTTGATACTAGAGGTGCAGAATATCCAGCGGAACATAATGTGGGTCACGAATACTTTGCTAAACCATCTTTATTAAACTTTTATAAGAAATTAGATCCAACTAATGGGTTTAATCCTGGTATTGGACGAACAAGTAAGCGTAAATATTGGAAATAGAACTCTAAAATAATATTTTGATAATATCATTGTTTTCTTATCTTTGCGGAATAAAATTTATGAAATGATTAAAGTTACCATTAAGGAACACGAAGACATTAACAGAGCTTTAAAAAGATTCAAGAAAAAATTTGAAAAAGCTCAAGTAATAAAAGACTATAGGAGCAACGCTTTTTATACAAAGAAGTCGGTTCTAATTCGAGAGGAAAAACTTAGGGCCAGTTATGTTCAGAGGCTCAAATCAAAAGAATTATAATTTTATTATCATTATCTTTCATTATATATCAATATAAATGAGAGAATCATTTCTTAAATATCTTCAATTCGAAAAAAGGGTTAGTTTACATACGATAAAAAGTTATAAAAATGATCTAAATCAATTTTTTGAATTTTATAAAAATTATGCTAAAATCGACAACCTAAAAGAAGTAGACAAAAGGGCTATAAGATCTTGGGTTATTGAGTTATCTCTCAAAAATTTATCTAACAGAACAATTAATAGAAAGATTGCTAGTTTAAAATCTTTCTTTAAATTTTTAATTCAAAGAAAAATAATCATTATAAATCCAACAAGTAATATCCATGCTCTCAAAACTAATCAACCTCTTCCTCATTTCATTAAAGAAAAGGATATTAAGTATTTATTTGATAACATTACTTTTAAAAATGATTTTAATGGAAATAGAGATCTTCTTATATTAGAGCTCTTATATGGAACAGGTATAAGAATCTCAGAATTAATAAACTTAAAAACCAAGGACTTAGATAATCATAAAAAGGAAATCAAAGTATTAGGAAAAAGGGGTAAGGAAAGAATAATTCCATTAAATAATAGTGCATTTGCTCAAACAATCAAATATGAAAAATTTAAAGAAAAATTAAATTATAAAAACAAAGAATATTTGTTATGTACTGAAAAGGGAGAGAAAATATATCCAATGTTAATTTCTAGAGTAGTTAAAAATAATTTATCCTCGTTAATTAATAGCGAAAAATATAACCCTCACCTATTAAGACACACGTTTGCAACCCACATACTAAATAAAGGAGCTGATTTAAATTCAATTAAAGAACTATTGGGCCACGAAAGTTTAGCTGCTACACAAGTTTATACTCATAACTCCATCGAAAAACTTAAAGAAACCTTTAGAAAATCTCACCCAAAAGCATAATCCATTATATAAAACCAATAACTGCTTTTAAAAACTCTTTCGGATTATCCGCATGTACCCAATGTCCTGAATTATTAATTTCTATTATATTAAAATGTAAAAAATCCAACATCGAATCATTTTTATTAATGTAATTTGATTTTTCACCCTTTAAAAATAAAGTATCCGTTGAAATTTTATTTTTTATATTAATCTTCGAAGAAATTTTATTAAGAGATGATTTTAATAATTTAACGTTAGGATGCCATTTAAAAGAACTCCCTTCTCTTTTAAGATTCTTCAACAAAAAATTTCTCTCTTCTAAATTTGGGATAAATGATTTAATCAATTCATTTGCTTCAATTCGTGATTTTATATTACTCAAATTTAAGCTAGAAATAGCGTCAAAAATATGAGAAAATTTATTTGATCTATAATTTCTATTAGCTATATCAACAATTACCAACTTAGAAATATTCTCAGAAAATAATTCAGCATATTTCATCGCAACTTTTCCTCCCATAGAATGACCTATCAGATTTATATTGTACCACTCGTTATGCTTTAATAAAAGAGATACTTCTTTTGCCATTACTTCATAGCTAAAGTGATCCGTATGATGGGATTGACCATGATTTGGCAAATCAACAAGAATTACATGAAACCTTTCTGATAGAACTTTTGCTAAAGAAACCCAGTTGCCTAAAGATCCTAATAAACCATGAAGAATAACTATCGTTTTTCCTTCGCCAAATTCGTTATAGTTTAGAATCATTCTATTTCAGACTTGAAAGATAAAGTTTAATTGTTTTTTCCAATCCATAATATAGGGAATCACAAATTAAAGCATGTCCAATAGAAACTTCATAAAGATTAGGAATTGATTTTTTTAAGAAACTAAGATTTTTTAAATCTAAATCGTGTCCAGCATTAACTTCTAATTTGTTTTTTATAGCATATTCCGAAGCTGTTATATAATCTTTGATCGAATTAATTTTGTCATTATTAAATATTTTGGCATAAAAACCAGTATATAATTCTACTCTGTCAACACCACATTCAATTGCAATATCAATCATATCTATTGAGGGGTCAACGAAAAGAGATACTTTAGACCCTAATTTTTTTATATCAGAAACTATATTTTTTAAATTAATGTTTAAATCTGATCTTTTCCACCCTCTGTTTGATGTGATTACATCGGGGGCATCAGGAACAAGCGTTACCTGCTCTGGGCATATTTCTTCAATTATTTTAATAAACCTTTTATCTGGATACCCCTCTATATTATAATCTGTTGATACAATTCTTGATATTTCATAAACGTCCAATAACGTTATGTGTCTTTCATCTGTTCTTGGATGCACTGTTATTCCCTGAGCGCCAAACTTCTCACAATCCTTTACTAACTGAATAAGATCAGGTTTATTTCCACCTCTTGCATTCCTTAAAGTTGCAATCTTATTTACATTTACACTTAATCTAGTCATGATTGTTAGAGTATTTAATAACTTTACAATAAAAAAATTATGAGCCTCAAAAATACAATAGATATTCAAATTAAAGAATCAATGCTAAACAAAAACAAATCTAGACTTGTTGCCTTGAGAGCTATTAAAGCTGCTATACTTGTTGAAGAAAAAAGTGGAATCTCAAAAGAAATAAATGAAATCCAGTTATTAATGAAATTAATTAAACAAAGAAAGGACTCTTTAGCTTTATATATGGAACAAAACAGAGATGATCTAGCAAAAGTAGAAAAGGAAGAAATTGAAATAATAGAAGAATTTTTACCCAAACAACTCAGTGAGGATGACCTTGATAAAGAAATAACAGCTATCATAGAAGAACTTGGTGCTTCTGAAATTAAAGACATGGGAAGAGTCATGGGAGTTGCTTCAAAAAAACTCTCTGGTAAAGCAGATAATGGAAGAATAGCTAAAATAATTAAAGAGAAACTTAATTGAACTTGATAGATATATTTTTTGCTTTTTTGCTAATTTATTTTTCCTACAAAGGTTACAAAAAAGGCTTTATGACAAGTTTAGTTAGCTTCATCTCTTTTTTTATTAGTATTCTGATAGCTCTAAATTACTCAACTATAGCGTCTAACTTCCTACTTATATTATTTCCTGAGTCTGAAAAACTTGTGGTCGGTTTTATTTCTATAATTATTACGTTTTTTATTTCAATTATTTTAATAAATAAATTGACTAGTACTTTAAAATATATAATTGACCTAACTTTAGTAGGTATAATAGATGACATCTCTGGTGCATTATTTGGATTTACAACAACTGCTTTTTTAATAAGCTTTTCTATTAATATTTTCCAGTACTTCGATATAACAGTTTTTGAAGAGGAAATCAGAAAATCAATTATAAGTTTTTATCTTTTTGATTTTGCACCAAACATTATATCTTATTTTGTAGATTTCTTTCCTTCACTAGAAATTATTGTAGATAGTGGAGAAAGCAAAAAGTTAACCGTTTAGAAATGATTGATAAAAAATATTATGTTGAAGAAGGCAAAGGAGATCCAATACTTTTGCTTCATGGTCTATTTGGTGCATTAAGCAATTGGAAAAGTGTAGTGTCTTACTTTTCAAAAACAAATAGAATTATAATTCCTAGAATACCCATTACAGAAGTTGATGTAAAAGAAGCAAATCTTGAAAGTATTACTGAATATATAATAAAATTTATCAATAAATTAAAATTAAAAAAGTTTACATTAATTGGAAACTCATTAGGAGGACATGTTGGGCTAATGTATAGCATTTTGCATCCAAAAAAAGTAAAAAAACTTATTCTCACTGGTAGTTCTGGATTATATGAGAATTCTTTTGGTGGTTCATACCCAAAAAGAGGAGACTACAATTATATAAATGATAGAATAAATTATACATTTTATAATCCTAATATACTTTCAATAAAATATGTGGATGAAATATTTAAAACACTTAATGACAATGCTAAATGTCTAAATATAATCACAATAGCAAGATCTGCCCAAAGAAACAACCTAGCAAGAAAATTATACAAAATAAACTGCCCTACATTATTAGTTTGGGGACTTAATGACACAATAACCCCACCTTCCGTTGCACACCAATTTAATAATCTAATTCCTAATTCTACTTTAAAATTTATAGATAAATGTTGCCATGCTCCAATGATGGAAAGGCCAAAAATATTCAACAAACTTATAGAACCATTCATAAGAGAATAAAATGAAAATCGGAATCAACGGAATAAATATTACAGGCGATAAAAAAAAGACATTAAATAAACTGGTTGGATTACTGGAGAAAAAAAATATTGACGTTTTTGTCTCTCAGGATCTATCAAAATCTTTTTCAAATAATATTTTTCCGGTTTATAATAAACAAAATTTATCAGAATTTGATTTTATAATAAGTTTTGGTGGCGACGGAACACTATTAAATACCATTACTCATGTGGGATCATCAAACACTAAAATTTTAGGAGTTAATATCGGAAAGTTAGGTTTTCTTTCTTATGATGTTTCAGACGTTTTTGAAAAAATATTAGATGATTTAATTAACAAAAAATATACTTTAGAAAAAAGATCTCTAGTTACAATAAGTAACAAAAGAGAAATTATAAGTGATGATTTTGCATTAAATGAGATATCTGTAATTAAGAAAGACTCCTCTTCAATGATAAAAATTCATTGCTATATTAATAATAAATTTATCTGTACTTATTGGTCAGATGGGTTAATAGTATCAACCCCAACAGGATCAACTGGTTATTCTCTTTCGTGCGGAGGACCAATATTAACTCCCGACACAAATAATTTACTAATTACACCAATCAGCCCACATAATCTTGGTTTAAGAAGCATCATTATATCTGATAATTCAAAAATTAAACTAAAAATTGAAGATCAAGGTTTTAATTTTTTAGTATCAATGGATTCTAGATCATATACCTTCAAAGGCCAACAAGAACTTGATATAAAAAAGTCTAATTTTTGTGCAAATTTAATTCATCCTGATAATTTTGATTTTTTTGAAACATTAAGAAAAAAATTGAATTGGGGTTTTGATTTAAGAAATTAATACAATATTTAATAATCTTCCGTTATAGCATCATGAAAAAATATTTTTTTTGCTTAATAATACCTTTTATCACAAATACTACATTTTGTCAATTTATTGAGCCTGGTGTTAGCATAGGAATAAACAGCTCATCTGGTGACTTAAATAGAGGTTATTCTCCTTTTCCTGGTGCTATAGGGTTTGAAGTTTTTAACAGATTTAATATGAGCCCACACCAATCCTTTAAATTTTCATACAAAAGAGGTTCTATTACAGGCAAAGAAAAAATTAATGATGCATTATCTCTAAATAGAAATATGTGGTTTAAATCTAAAGTTTCAGAAATATCAGGAAAAGTTGAATACAATTTTTTAGACTATTTCGATGAAATAGAAAGAGAGAATTTCACCCCATATTTGTTTTTTGGAATTGGAGCAACCATACTTAAGAAGGTAGAAGAAAGATCGAACAAATTAGGAGGTAAAAACAGAGATATTTTTGCAAATCTCCCCTTTGGCGCAGGATTTAAATATTTAATAAATAAACAATTTTCATTATCCTTTGAAATAGAATTTAAAAAAACATTTTATGATTTTCTAGACAACACTTCTGGAGCAAACACTTCAAATATTAATAATGTTATTTATAAACCTAATACTTCAGTAGTCAAAAACTATCAATATGGAAGTGGTAACAACAACGACTTTTATTATTTCACAGGAATTAGCATTAGTTATATCTTTTATAAGATCCCATGCCCCAAAGATTCTGCACCATACAATAGTATATATTAACTTTGTAAGATGAATGATAATAAAAAAACTCTGCAACACATTGCAATTATCATGGACGGGAACGGAAGGTGGGCAAAAAAAAGAAACCAGAATAGAATTCAAGGACATATTAAAGCAAAAAAAAGTGTAAGAGATTGCATTGAGTGTTGCATAGAAAACAAAATAAAATATTTAAGTCTTTTTGCTTTTTCAACTGAAAATTGGAATAGACCAAAGCTTGAAGTTAAAGCATTGATGAATTTGTTAGATGTTGTAATAAATGAAGAGCTGGATAACCTCATAAAACAAAATATTAAATTTAGATGTATTGGAGATATTAAATCATTACCAAATAAAACCAAAAAAAGCCTTATTCATACATTAGAAAAAACAAGTACTAATGATGGTTTAAACCTTATTTTAGCTATAAATTATTCTGGGAGATGGGACATAATAAATGCTGTAAGGAAGATTATTCAAAAATTTAATAATGATGATTTTGCTAATTTTAACGAAAAAATTTTTGATAATTATTTATCTACAACTAATATTCCTGATCCTGAATTAATGATCAGGACTAGTGGTGAACAAAGGATCAGTAACTTTTATCTTTGGCAGCTGGCATATACAGAATTATTTTTTACTGATATTTTGTGGCCGGATTTTAATAAAAAAGAATTAAATAATGCTATTTTCGAGTTTAAAAAGAGAGATAGAAGATTTGGTTCTATTTAGTTTTATGAAAAAATTACCATTTATTTTTTTTATAAGTTTAATCTTATCATCCCATAGTGGTATAGGACAAATAAGATATAATTTTGACAACAATGATCAACAAATAGCAATTAGCTATACGAATCCTAAAATTTATGAAGTAGCTGAGATTGAAGTCGTTGGAGAAAAATATTTAGATGAAGTTGCTTTAAAATCTTTATCTGGCATCAAGGTTGGAGACAAAATTTCAATACCAGGAGAGGCAATCTCTGGAGCTATAAAAAAATTGTGGAAACAGGGTATAATTGGAGATATTAAAATCCTTATCAAAAAGATTCAAGATGATAAAGTTTATTTATCCATAGTATTAAAGGAAAGACCTAGGCTAAGTACTTTTGAATTAAATGGAATAGGGAAAACACAGAAATCTGAGTTAACAGAAAAAATCAATTTGATAAGAGGTAGGATTGTAACTGATGCAATAATTAAAAACACCCAAAATACTATTGAAAATTATTATAAGAAAAAGGGATTTTTTAATACTCAAGTTAAAATTGAACAGGAAATAGATTCTGTTGTCGTTAACAGTGTAAGACTTAACATTAACATCACAAAAAATAAAAAAGTAAAAATAAACAATGTTGATTTTCTTGGAAATTCTGAATTTTCAGATGCAAAGCTTAAGGGGAAACTCAAAAAAAGTGGAGAGAGAGTAAAAGTTGATTTATTTAGAGAAATTTTTAAAAAAACTTTGCTATTACTTAAACCGAAAAACTTTTTTGGAAAAAAAGAAGGTATTAAAAAAAATGAAGTAATTAATTTCATAACGGATAACGCAAAAGTCAACTTTTTAAAATCAAGTAAATTCATTGCCAAAGAATTCAAAAATGACAAAGAAAATTTAATCTCATTTTACCAGTCAAAAGGATACAGAGACATTAAAATAATTGATGATAAAATAAAAAGAAACGGTGATTATGTTGATATAAGTATAAGTGTTAAGCCAGGAAACAAATATTACTTCAGAAATATAAAATGGACCGGAAACTATATCTATGAAGAAGATATTCTAAATGAAGTATTGGCAATCGCCAAAGGCGATATTTATGATACTGAAACATTAGAGAAAAAAATAACTTATAATCCTAAAGGCTCAGATGTTTCATCCTTATACCAAGATAATGGTTATTTGTTTTCTAATATACAACCTATAGAAATTGGAGTTATTGGAGATTCAATTGATATTGAAATGAGAGTATATGAAGGTGCCCAAGCTACTATTAACAAAATTTTTATTCAGGGAAATGACAGAACAAGTGACCATGTAGTTAGAAGAGAATTGAGAACTATTCCGGGTCAAAAATATAATAGATCTGAACTGATTAGAACTCAAAGGGAATTATCACAATTAGGGTATTTTGATCCTGAAAGCATTAATCCTATCCCCGTACCAAATCCTCAAAATGAAACAGTTGACATCACCTGGGAACTAAAAGAGAAACCAAGTGATCAGGTAGAGTTGTCCGGAGGTTGGGGTGGATATTTTGGCTTTGTGGGAACGGTAGGGTTAAGTTTTAGTAATTTTTCAGTAAAAAACATAAAAGATTTTAGCAAGTGGAGACCTCTTCCTGTTGGAGATGGACAAAAACTTTCTGTCAGAGTTCAAGCTAACGGAAGACAATTTCAAACATATTCTTTTACTTTTTCTGAACCTTGGTTAGGAGGGAGGAAACCTAATAATTTCAGCATTAACTATAGTTACTCCGTAAACAGAATGCTAGATTTATTTGGGTCAGGAGGTTATAATCCTTATGGTGGATATGGTGGATACGGCGGATATGGTGGATACGGCGGATATGGCGGATATGGCGGATATGGCGGATATGGCGGATATGGCGGATATGGCGGATATGGCGGATATGGCGGATAGGGGCTATCATGCGAAGACAGTCAATTTATAGGATCCATGAATGTTCGTGCAAGAACAA
>JAYZHZ010000011.1:0-3311 GCA_036166035.1 Bacteroidota bacterium | reverse complement strand
GTAAAGACAACTAGAGTATTATCAAGTATATTATTTTCTTTTAATGATCTGATAATTTCTCCAACAGACCAGTCTATTTCCATCATTAAATCTCCATAAAGGCCTTGCTTACTCTTGCCTAAAAATTTTTCAGATACTGCAATAGGAACATGAGGCATGGAGTGGGGCAAATAAAGAAAGAACGGATTGTCTTTATTTTTCTTGATGAACTCGACAGATTTTTCAGTGTATAGAGTTGTAAGTATTGCCTGATCATCAAGAGTTTTAATTTCTCTCGCTTTCTCTAAGTCTTTTATCAAAGGTAATTGTGGGTAACTTTTTTTTCTCCAGTTTGAAGTGTCAGCTATCTGATTGCCATCAAAGTCAACTGGCCACATATCATTTGAATAGGGTATTCCCAGGTATGTGTCAAAGCCATGATTATTTGGTAAAAATTTCTTGTGATGACCAAGATGCCATTTTCCAAAAATCCCAGTTGAATATCCTTTCTCTTTCAAAATTTCGGCTATTGTTTTCTCATCTTCATGAATTCCATTAGTTGAGTATGGCATTAGGGCACCACTTATACCTATTCTGTTTGGATACGTCCCTGTCAACAAACCAGCTCTTGATGCACTGCAAACCGCCTGAGCAGAATAAAAATTGGTGAATAACATACCATCGTTAGCCATTTTATCAATATTTGGTGTCTTATAATTTATTGCACCAAAATTTGAGATGTCTCCATACCCAAGATCATCCATGAATATTATTACAATATTTGGCAAGGTTTCTTTTCTTATATTATTACAGGAAATTGAAAAAGTGAGTAACAGTAAAAAATAGTATTTCATAATATTGTTTAGGAGTAATATTCTTTTAGTCTTTCGCCAAATACTTTAACATCTTCTATCCTTCCTGTGCTTATTCTACACCAATCATAATATGGAGGAAATGGTCTGCCTACAAGAATTCCTTTTTCTTTCATGTATTTACTAAATTCATCGATATGGACTCCTGTTTTAAAGAATGCAAAGTTTGTGTGTGAATTCACATACTCCAAATCAAGTCCTTCAAATACTTTATATAATATGTTTAAGGCTTCTTTGTTCTTACTAAGGCTATAGTTAAAAAAACTATCTTAATCGTATGCCGTGATAGCTGCATGGGTTGCCAGGATATTAGTTCCTGCCATTGTACATTTTTTCAGTTCAGCAATTCTTTCTGGGCTTGAAATAAGATAACCTATTCTAACGCCAGCAAGGCCGTATATTTTTGAAAATGTTCTAGACACAATTATATTGTGCCCTTCTTTTACAAGCTTTGTCATTGTAGGATATCCATCAGTAATAGAGTAGTCATAGTATGCTTCGTCGACAAAAACACATGTGTTCTTAGATGTAGAAACGCAGAAATCTTCGAGTTCTTCAGCACTAAGCATTGTTCCGGTTGGGTTGTTTGGATTGCAGACAAATACCATGCTAGTTTTATCTGAGACTCTTCTAGAAATTTCATTAAGGTCATATTTTAGGTCATTATCTAGTGGAACCCAGTTGATATTGCATCCAAATTCTTTTGCATAAGTCAATAGTGCCAGGTATGTAGGTTTACAGGCTATGATTTCTTTTTGTTCTATTCCAAAGAGTCTTCCAGTCGCTCTTAATCCCTCGTTTGAACCACCTGTTACAAGTACCATACTCGGATCCACACCTTCTCTATCAGCTATCTTTTTCTCAAGTTCAGCAACTCTGTTATATGGATATCTACATGCTTCATCAAATGCATTTATAATAGCTTGTCTTACTTTAGGTGATGGGCCGTATGGATTCTCGTTGGAACTCAACTTTATTGGTCCTTTCTTAATCTTTGAAGCATTTAATTTTAATTTCTCGGCCTTTGCAAGACCAGATAGAGGTAGAGTAATCCCAGACACTCCCAGTAGTTTAATTAAATTTCTTCTGCTTAATTGATTATTCATATTGATAAAATTTATACATTTATTAGTGACTTTATTAAATATAACAAATATTATGGAAACAAATCTGACCAAAAATTTATTAGCATTAATTCTTCTATTAATACCGATTAGAAGTTCTTTCTCTCAATTATCAAATAAACTTGAACCAATTGATGTTTTCGATCTCGAGTATGTTTCTAATCCACAAATTTCAACTCAAGGAGATAAGATTCTATATCAAAGAAATTTTAAAGATATTATGACAGACAGTAATCTGTCTAATATTTGGATAGTAAATTTTGATGGTTCAGACAATAGACCGGTTACAACGGGAAATAGTAATGATTTTTCTCCAAGATGGTCAAATTCTGGAAAAATGTTTACCTATAAATCTGATCTAGATGGAAACACACAACTTTATCTCCATAACTTAGAAAATAATACAACTCAGAAGCTCACAAATCTTCAATCTTCCGTAGGAAAAGTAGAATGGTCTGATGACGATAAGTATCTTCTTTTTACTTCTTTTGTCGAAAACACAAAAAATGAATTAATAAAAATGCCACCAAAACCTGAGGGTGCAGAATGGAATAAACCTCCAATTGAAATAGATGATATGGTGTATAGGTATGATGGGGGAGGTTATAGGAAGAATGGAAACACCCAAATATTTATATTGCCTGTTGAAGGTGGAACTCCTAGGCAAGTTAGTGATATTGAAAAAAATGCAAACTCTCCCATTTGGTTAGATAAGAATAGAGTTCTTTTTTCAGCAAATCTTCATGATAATTCTGACTTTGAACCAAACAACTCAGAGATATACCTTCTAAATATCAGAACTGGAGATGTATCTCAACTAACGAGAAGATTTGGACCTGATTTTTCTCCGGTAGTTTCTCCTGACAAAACTAAGATTGCATTTCTTGGCTATGATGATAAATTTCTTGGTTACCAACAAAACTCACTATATGTGATGGGCCCTAATGGCGATAATGTTAAAATGATTTCTGAAGATTTTGATAGAAATATTGGAAATATTACGTGGAGTGGTGATGGAAAAGGATTATTCTTTCAGTATGATAGTGAGGGTATGACAAGAATAGCTTATATATCTTTAAGTGGTAAGGTGAAAGATATTGTAGATGAGTTAGGAGGATTGTCTTTGGGAAGACCATACAGCGGAGCTTCTTACTCTATCTCTAAAAATGGTAGATATGCTTTTACATATGGAAATGTTTATAATCCATCGGATCTTGCTTCGGGATTCAATGGTTCAAAAAACAGACTTACAGATTTAAATAAGGATTTATTTGATTACAAGAAACTTGGAAAAGTAGAGGAAGTATGGTATGAATCAACTTTTGATGGTAGAAAG
>JAYZHZ010000010.1:0-10075 GCA_036166035.1 Bacteroidota bacterium | reverse complement strand
CAATAATAATCTTAGTATCAGTGGTATTGGTACTATTGAGAATGCTAAGAAAGGAGATATTACATTTCTAAGTAATAATAAGTATGTTAAACTAATAAAAACAACAAAAGCATCAGCAATTATTATTGATAATAAATCATTGATTTCAAAAAATTCAAATACTACATTTCTTATAGTTAAAGACGCATATGAATCATTTGCTATTTTATTATCTGAAATAGACAAAATGGAGAAATCGAAAAAGTCTGGTATAGAAAAACCATCATTTATTAGTAAAAGCTCTAAGATTAATAAAGATATATATGTTGGAGCATTTTCTTACATTGGTGAAAATGTAATTATTGGCAAGGGATCAAAAATTTACCCATATAGTTATATTGGTGAAAATACAAAAATTGGTAATAATACTATTATCTATCCAGGTGTCAAGATTTATAACAATTCAATAATAGGCAATAAATGTATTATTCATGCAAATGCTGTTATTGGAAGTGATGGATTCGGTTTTGCTCCAAAATCAGAAGATGAATTTACTATGATACCACAAATTGGCAATGTTATAATAAAAGACAATGTAAGTATTGGATCAAATACAGTAATTGATAGAGCAACTCTTGAATCAACAATAATTAAAAAGGGAGTAAAAATCGATAACCTAGTTCAAATAGCACATAATGTAACTGTTGGAGAAAATACAGTTATAGCTGGTCTATCAGGTATTGCTGGATCAACTACTATAGGAAAAAATAATATGATAGGTGGTCAAGTTGGGATTGTAGGACATTTAAAAATGGGAGATAATATAAAATATGCTGCACAAACGGGAGTAACTAAAAATATTAAAAGTGGTAATACAGTAATAGGTTATCCTGCTATGACGAAAGAAAAATATGTTAAATCATATATTGTATTTAAAAAATTACCTTCAATTGAAGAAAAAATTAAAAGAATCGAAGAAAAATTATATAATTTGCAGTCCTAATGAGAAATTTTCAAAGAACAATTAAAAATAATGGTACAATATCAGGTACTGGATTACATACTGGAAAGAAAGCAACTATACACTTCTTACCTGCTCAAATAAATCAAGGCATTAAATTTCAAAGAACTGACTTAAAAAATTTACCTATTATAAATGCTGATGTAGATAATGTAATTGCGGTTGAGAGAGGAACTACTCTATCTCAAAATGATGCAAAAATTTCAACTGTTGAACACTTACTTGCTGCAATTGTAGGTTTACAAATAGATAACTTATTAATTCAAATAGATGGAGAGGAAATTCCAATCTTAGATGGAAGTTCCATAGAATTTGTTAAATGTTTAGAATCATGTAAATTCAAAGATCAAGATGCTGCAAGAAACTATATTGAAATTTCAGATAAAATTCTATACAAGGATGAAAAGAATAATGTTGAAATAGCGGCATATCCTCATAATAATCACAGAATTACATGTATGGTTGACTACAACTCGGAAGTTTTAGGGAGTCAACATTATACATTAAATAAAATTTCAAAATTTAAAAAAGAGATATCAAAAGCTAGAACATTTTGTTTTTTACATGAGGTAGAAGAATTATTTAATAAAAATCTTATCAAAGGTGGTGATTTGAATAATGCTATTGTAATTGTTGATAAAATATTAGAAAAATCAAAACTTGATCAAATATCTAAAATGATGGGTAGAAAAAAAGTTAAAGTCGAAAAAGAAGGAATTTTAAATAATACTAAACTTCAATATAATAATGAACCAGCAAGGCATAAGCTTTTAGATATTATTGGTGACCTTGCATTAGTTGGAAGGCCAATAAAAGGACATATCATAGCTGCTAGACCGGGACATAAATCGAATATTGAGTTTGCAAAAATTCTTAAAAAATCTTTAAAAAGTAATAAAATTAATGCTCCTAAATATGATCCAAATCAATCTCCTGTATACGATATTAATGAAATTAAAAAAATTATAAACCATAGATATCCATTCCTATTTGTTGACAAAATCACATATCTAGATAACTCAGAAGTAGTTGGAATAAAAAATGTTACAACAAACGAACCATTTTTTGAAGGACATTTCCCAAATAATCCAGTTTTTCCTGGAGTTATTTTAATTGAAGCTCTAGCACAAGTGGGAGGAATACTTGTTATGCATTCAATTGATAATCCAAAAAACCATATACCTTATCTTGCTGGAATTGAAAATTTTAGATTTAGAAAAATGATCAGGCCTGGTGATACTATTATAATGAGATTAAGATTTATTAGGCCTATTAAAAGAAATATTGCAAAAATGAAAGTAGAAGCATTTGTTGGAAATGAAATAGTTGGCGAGGGAAATATGACAGCTACTATAGCTAAACTTGATTATGAAAGAAAATAAATTTATTAATCCAAATTCAAAAATTGGAAAAAGTACAGTAGTAGAACCATTTACATATATTGATAAAAATGTACAAATAGGTGATAATTGTTGGATTGGAAATAATGTAACAATTTACTCTGGGGCAAGAATTGGAAATAATATAAAAATTTTTCCCGGAGCAGTTATAAGTTCTATACCGCAAGATTTAAAGTTTGATGGTGAAGAAACAACAGTTGAAATCAAAGATAACACCACAATAAGAGAATACGTGACAATTAGTAGAGGAACAAAAGATAAACTAACAACTAAAATTGGAAAAAATTGTTTAATTATGGCTTATAGTCATATTGCTCATGATTGCATTGTAAAAGACAATTGTGTAATCGTAAATGGAGTTCAAATTGCTGGACATGTTAATATTGATGAATATGCAATAATAGGTGGAGGATCATTAATACATCAATTTACAAAAATAGGATGCCATTCAATGATTGCAGGAGGAGCAATAGTAAGAAAAGATATACCGCCTTATTCTAAAGCTGGAAATGAACCTTTAAACTACAGAGGAGTTAATTCAATAGGATTAAAAAGAAGAAATTTTTCTATTGAACAAATTAATCAAATACAAAACATTTATAGAATAATATATTTGGAAGGAAGAAATAATTCACAAGCAATTGAAAAAATCGAATCAGATATTAGAGATTCTATTGAAAAAAAAATCGTACTGAATTTTATAAAAAATAGTGAAAGGGGGATAATAAAAGGTATCCTAGACTAACTTATATGGAAATATTTTGTAATAAAGTTTCTAAAAATTTTGGATCAAAATCAATAATTAAAAATTTTAATAAAACTTTCAAAAAGAAATCGTATGCTATATTAGGCAAAAATGGAAGTGGAAAATCAACGTTGCTTAAATTAATTGCTAATCTTATTTTACCAAGTTCTGGAAAAATAGAATTCATTATAAGAAATAAAATCTTAAATAATGAAGAAAAAATAAGTAGTATATTTTTCACTGCACCCTATCAGGAATTGATATCAGAATTATCTGTCAAAGAACTAATATCTTTTCATTATAAATTCAGAAGAAAAATTAAAAATGAAAAAAAACTTATTGGTGAATTTGGACTTGAAAATTTTATAAATTCTAAAATTGAAAATCTATCATCTGGAACAGAACAAAAATTAAAACTTTTACTAGCATTTAATACAGTATCTGAATATTTAATACTTGATGAACCATGCACCAACCTGGATGAAGATGGAAAAAAATTATACAAAAAAATGTATAAAAATTTTTCGAAAAACAGAGGAATAATAATTGCAACTAATGACAAAGATGATATAGTTGATAAAAAAACAGAAATTATTAGTATTACATAAAATTAGATGGAAATTCATAAATGTCAATATCCCAGATTATAGGTAGTATATAGTATATATATAGAGTTACAACCACTATAGAAATTAAATTCATAAGCAAACCAGTTTTTACCATATCTTTTATTTTTAGATATCCTGAACCAAAAACAACGGCATTAGGTGGTGTAGCAACAGGCAACATAAAAGCACAAGATGCAGCTATTGTTGCACTTATCATAATTACAAAAGGATGAAGACCAAGTGAAAAACTTGCAGAAGCTAATATTGGTAAAATCATAGAAACTGTAGCTAGATTAGATGTAATTTCAGTTAAAAAATTAACAGCAAAAACTATCGATAGTATAATTAGAATTAGGCTTATATTATCTAGGTTATATATTTTCTCACCTATCCATAAAGTTAATCCACTTCCTTGCATAGCTGCTGCTAGTGATAAACCACCACCAAAAAGCAAAATAATTCCCCAAGGTAATCTGTAACTATCTTTCCAATCAATTATTTTTTCTTTTCCATTTCTTGAATTAAAAATGAACAATAAAACAGCATAAAATATAGCAATTATTGTATCGTCTATATAAGGGAAAAATGTTTCTATTTTACTTTTCAATAGAAGGGATGTAACAAATAAAATAAAAATTAACAAAACAAGAGTTTCCTCATATTTAATTTTACCTAGTTCGTTAAGTTTGTTAGATATCTGATCTTTTTTAATATTAGCTATTGATGATAGGTTAAATGAAAAATTGACTAGATAAAACCAGCAAATAAATAATAAAGAAATAGATAATGGCAAAGCCATTTTAAACCAAAGATCAAAATCTATAGTATAATTAAAAAATTGTTCAACATTTGATTTTAATATTAAATTTGGAGGTGTACCATATAAAGTTGCAAATCCTCCAATTGAGGCAGAATAAGCAATTGCTAACATTAGTACTTTTCCAAAATTACTATTTATTATGTTTTTTCTATTTGATACCTGAGAAGCTATCGCAATTCCTATCGGTAACATCATAATACTTGTAGAAGTATTTGATAAAAACATTGATAAAAACGCGGTTGATAACATAAAACCCAAAATCATACTTTTCTTATCAAACCCTACTAGGTATATAATTGAAAGAGCAATTCTTCTATGTAGATTCCATTTTTCCATAGCTATAGCTAAAAAAAATCCAGCTAAATAAAAGAAAATTATATCATTACCATATGCACTTGCAGTTGAACTAAGATTATAACCTCCAGTCATAGGAAATAAAATTAGAGGAAGTAATGATGTAATAGGTATTGGAATAGCCTCAGTTATCCACCATATTGCAATCCATAATACACTACAAAAAATTCCATGAGATTCAACACTCATTCCTTCAAATGGGCCAACAATAAAATAAAAAAAAATGAATATTAAAGGTCCCAATAGAAGATTAAAACCTTTTAACATGTAAAAAAAAGTTATTGTTTTATGAAATCAAATACCCAGTTTCCTTCTTTTAATCCTCCAGAAACTGTAAAACTTGTACGAAGAGTTGTTTGAGTAACTGATATACTCATAACAACATTATCATTTCTTAAAAGTTTAGATCTATCATTGTTTTGAAATTCCCAGGCACCAGAATTTGGCCAAACATCTGCGTCAATAGAATTAGTGGTAGCAAAATTTCCCCCATTCTTAGAACCTCCAGAAAAAGTCAGTGTTAAATTTTTAAAGTCTGAAACCACTGATCCATCTTTTACAGCAGAAGATTCATCCTTAAGTACCCAAGTACCATTGAGTAAGTTAGCCTGTAAATCAAGCGGATCATCTACATCAAGATCCGGTTGGTCTACACTGTTGCAACTAAAAACAAGTAGTAATACTAGTGATATTTTTAATATATTATTCAAAATAAATATGTTTTAACAAAAGTAATTTATAATTATTAAAATCAAATGTTTTATATAAAAAAAGGTCATCATAGATGACCTTTTTTATAAATATAATAAAACTGCTAGAAGTTAAGTTTTACAGAAAAATTTAAAGTCCTTCCATAACTCGGAAATCCTTCTCCTAATTCGTTACCACTTTCAATTCCCCTAGCCCAATATATTTCATCTAGTATATTATAACCTTGTATTTGAGCATAAGCTCCAAGATTACCTAAATTAAATCTAGCACCAATTCTCAAATCAAGGACACCATAGTTATCCATTTGATAAGGTTGACTATTAGCAAGATTTTTATCATCCCTATCACTTACATCATAATCAGCATAAAGATTAGCATTGTACAAGTATTGTCCTCCAATGTCTAATGTTTTATTAATCTGATATCTTCCAGTAAATCCAATCTGCGTTTGAGGATGATTACCTACATAAATATTATTTGAATAAATATCAATCGTTGTTATCGTTAAATCCCCATCACTCCTAATCTCACCTTGGACATCATTTGCCCATCTCCATTCTCCCAAAGAAACAATACCTCCAATGTCTAAGCTAGGATTAAGTTTAGTATTCCACTCAACTTCAACACCTTTATGCAAAGCATTTTGGTTCCTAATAGCAGACCTTGTTGCAACACCATTAATGGTAACACGTGGTGATAATAAACCTTTATCCATCCACTTAGTGTAATAACCATTAATTTTAAGAGCAAATTTATTAGCTCTATATCCATAGCCAAATTCTATAGATCTAGCTTTTTCATTTTCTAAAGGATCAACAACTACGTTTTGATAATTAGTAAAAACAAAACCAAAGAAAGGAGCTCTAGAGAATGAACCAGCATTCAAATAGAGATTGCTCTTATCTGTGAAGTTGAAGTTAACACCAGATTTTATATTATGACCAGTAATATTTACCTTCTCCGAAGTTTGATCTTTTCCACCATTCTCAACACCAGCATAGTTCATTCTATCAACTCTTTGGTACTGGGTTCTTGAAACTGAACCACCAACAAAAGCAGATACTTTGTCATTAACGTATTCTAATTGACTATGAAGACCAGCATACCTATGAATACCATCGTTATCATATGCAATTCTTTGATTTTCAGGAGTTTTAACAAAGAAAAGTGATGTGGAGTTGTCATTTACATATTTCAAATGATCTCTAATTCCACCATCTCCATAAGATGACTTTGAAGAGTTTCTACTATAGTCCACAGTATATTTATATAATTCCGTCCAATGAGAACCACCTAAAAGATTTCTAACTTCTCTAAAATGTTCACCAGTATAAGTTCTAGCATCCAGTCCAACAGTTAATGATAGATTATCATTAAAGTTATGTTCTAGATTTGTAAGAATACCATACCATTTATGATTATTCACAGAGTTTCTTAAAATCATAGATGAACCTGCCGTAGTTGCAAGACCATATTTTGCTGAATTTCCTTGATCAGCAACATTATCTGCAACAATAGCATCCCAATTAATTAGGCCATCAGAAGTTCTGTCAACTGGTCCATAGTATCTACTATAATCACCAAGAGGACCAGAACCTCCACCTTTACCATACGAAGCATAAAGTGAAGTATTCAAAGATGTATTTTCATTCATATTATAATAGTGATTCAACACAATGTGAGGTTTATGATAATAATTATTTCTACCATTTTGAACTTCACCATTCAAATATCCCCAATCTCTATTATATTTATGGCCATACTGCTCAACTTCAGCAGGAGTTAAATATTGGTCTCTTTGACCATGTTTTTGAGGTGCGCCAACAGCAGTTAAAACCAAAGAATTGTTTTCGTTAAATTCTTTTGAAATAGATACAAAATATGTATTTGCATGGACATAACTACCATCAACATATCCATCTCCATCAGTTCTTGAATATAATAATGAAACAGCCCAATCGTTTTTAGTTCTTCCTGTATTGTATGATATTGTTTCCTTATACTGACCATAACTAGATACTTGCTGAAGGTAAGAACCTCCTTTTTTAGAATCAATTGATTTTGTAATAATATTAATTGTACCACCAATTGAACCAATAGCAAGTTTTGAAGCACCCAAACCTCTTACAACTTGCATTGCAGAAGTAACGTCTCCAAGACCATTCCAGTTAGACCAGTAAACTCTACCATTTTCCATATCATTAACAGGAACACCGTTAATCATAACCGTAATGTTTTCCTGAGCAAAACCTCTTATATAGACCCTAGAATCTCCAACACCACCACCTTCTTTAGTAGTATAAACACCAGGAGTCATTTTTAAAAGTTCTGGTACTTCTTGAGTCCCAGCATATTCTTCAACGTACTTAGTAGAGATTGCAGAAAATGTTGTAGGTGTTTGTCTATCAATACCATAATCCGCTGTAACTCTAACTTCATCTAAGGTTACGTTTAAAGACGTCATTTTCACCATCCCAAGATCACCCGAAATAGTGCCTGCGACAACACCAGAATAAGGCATTTCCAAATCTTCATAACCAATGTATGAAACCAGAACTACCGCACCAGGTGAAGGATCAGCAGAAAACGAAAAAGAACCATCCAAACCAGTGAATGTTCCATCTGTAGTTCCTTTAATAGATACATTAGCTCCTATTAGAGGCTCATTAGTTGAACCATCTACAACGACACCAGAAACTAGCGATTGTGAAAAAGAGGCAAATGAAATCAGAGAAACTACAAAAAATTGTAATAAAATTTTGTAATAGTTTTTCATATTTTAAGTAAAATTTGTAAGTCAATAGCTCTCAAAATAATAATGTTAATGTTATTATATATTTAAGTCTAAATTATTATTAAAACTCATTGTTCAGACAATTTGTTTTAACGAATTAAATTTAAATAAAATATTTGTAAATTTGATCATGTCTGATAAGCTATTTAATAACGATAAAAATTATATCTTAAAAAAGGTCCAATCACAAACTAAAAATGCACTTCTTCAACTGCTCATATCTAACTCAATAAAAAAATATGAAAAGTCAACAAATTCACTTGGATTAATTGATGAAACATCAAAAATTATTCAAAAATTCAAAATTAAAAGCTATAGAGAATTAAACTTTTTCTATAAAAAAATATCTACAATATACAGATATAAACATGGGGAAGTTCAACTTAGTTTTTTATGGGATGGGAGCTCACATGAAGAATTCTATAAAAATAGATGGATATACTTTTTTAATGAAGAAATTAATAGAATGATTAATAACAATTCTTTCTTGAAGTCTATTTTATCAATAACAGCATTAAAAAAATCAAAAGAAAAAATTCCAGAGATCCAGTACAACCTTTCAACTTTTATTAGAAAAAAATATAATATTCAAGTCTATAAAAGAAAGGGTGTAGTTTTACACTCTAAATGAAATTTTTAAAAATAATTTACTTTATAATTCTGATAACAGTTTCATCAGAAACATTTTCTCAAGAAAATGAAGTTAAATTGATTGAGAATTTAATTTTAAAAAAAACATATTTTGAAGCTGACTCTTTACTAAAACAAATAATCTTAAACCAAGAATCAGTATCATCAGAAATTACTTTTCTTTTTGGTAAAAATTCTTACTTCTTAAAAAAATATGAGCAATCTATCAACTGGTTAAATAAGTATCTAGAATTAAAAGGAGAAAAAGGCAAATATTCTGATGAATCTATTAAGTTTCTTGAATTATCAAATGCAAAAAATATCATTGAGACTAGTGAAAATATTGAAAATGTATATGTTGAACTTTTTTCATATAATTATATAGAATGTCCTAATGACAGAAAAATTTGTCCTATATGTAAAGGAAGCTCTGTTATGATAATAGAAACTGAAGTCTCAAAAATTTACAAAACATGTCCATTCAGTGATAATAAAGGGTTTTTAACCTGTGATGAATATAATTTATTTCTAAGGGGGAAACTTAAACCAAAAGATATTTCAAACTAAATATTGCATAATTATACCACATATATAAGCAGCATAAGTTCCTACTGCATAACCTAAAACTGCCAATAGAACACCTACTGCTGCAAGAGAAGGATGGAAAGCAGATGCTACAACAGGTGCTGATGCAGCACCACCAATATTTGCCTGACTTCCTACTGCTACAAAGAAAAAAGGTGCTCTTATGATTTTAGCAACAACTATTAGTAAAATTATATGAATACCTATCCAAATAAAACCAATTAAAAACAAACCAGGATTCTGAAATATAGATAATAAATCCATTTTTAATCCAATTGTAGCAACTAGAATATATATAAAGACACTACCAACTTTTGATGATCCAGCACCTTCTAATTTCCTTAGTTTAGTAAAGGACAAAAACACTCCTAATGAAGTAGAAAAAATTATAAGCCAAAAGAAGTTAGAAGTTAGACTAAACTTTTCTA
>JAYZHZ010000009.1:0-4858 GCA_036166035.1 Bacteroidota bacterium | reverse complement strand
AGGTAACAAGATAATTTACTTGGATGGCCCAGCAGGAACTCAAGTGCCAGATATGGTTATAGAGGGTATTTCTAGTTATTATAAATCTTCGAATTCTAATATTCATGGTGAATTTATAACCAGTATTGAGACAAATAAAGTCATGGACTCTATGAGAGAGAAAGCATCTGTTTTTTTGGGAGCAGAAAATAAAAATTGTATATCAATAGGACAAAACATGACAACATTAAATTTCAGTCTTGCAAGGGCCCTTTCCAAAATTTTTAAAATTGGTGATGAGATAATTATCACAGAATTAGATCATGAAGCAAATAGAGGACCATGGAAGCTTTTAGAAGATAAAGGAATTAAAATAATTGAGATTAACTTATTAAACAGTGGAGAATTAGACTATAATGATTTTAAAAGAAAAATTAATAATAAAACAGTCATGATTGCTATGGGTATGTCATCAAATGTACTAGGTACAATAAATGATTTTAAAAAAGTAAAAAAATTTATTAAACATCATAATATATTATTTCTTTTAGATGCAGTTCATTTCGCACCACATTTCTTAATTGATGTACAAGCATTTGAGTGTGATTTCTTACTGTGTTCAGCATACAAATTTTATGGTCCTCATATTGGCTTATTATATAGCAAGCCTAATCTTTTAACCAAGCTTAATACAGAAAGACTAATTGTTCAAAATCAAAATGCACCGTATAAAATTGAAACTGGTACTTTGAATCATGCTGCATGCTACGGTGTATCAAAATCTATAGATTTTATTGCATCAATTGGTGAAGGTAGTACCTATAGAGAAAAAATTATTAATGCTTATAAAAAACTAGGAGATCATGAATATAAATTAGCTTCATATTTATACGATGAATTAAATAAAATTGAAAAAATTAAATTAATTGGTCAAGATTTTTCAACTAAAAGAAGGACACCTACCATATCTTTTATTCATGAAAACAAATCAGCTAATGAAGTTTGTAAAATTCTTGGAAAAAATAATATATGCGCTTGGGATGGTCACTTCTATGCTTTAAAAGCTATTCAAAAACTTGGACTTGAAAAAATTGGTGGTGTTACAAGACTTGGAATTTCTGCATATAATACTAAAGAAGAAATATCTAGAACGATAAATATAATTTCTAAAATATAGTATTATATTTATTTTCATTATTAATTAAACTAAATAATATGAATCTATCTACACTTTTTAATATTTCAGCTATTCTTTTACTTATAAATGGTGTTCTAGCTACTTTTATGCCAGACGTATTTATTGGGGAAGCAGGAATGAATATGACCGATGATGTAAAAACAGTAACTCAAGCATTTGGTACATCACTTCTTACGCTATCCTTTATTGTTTATAAATTACCTTCTATATCAGGTAATATTAAAGATGCGGGCCTTCTTGTTGTATATGTTTATGCTGCATTTATTATATTAATTTGTTTTCATCTATATACTGGACAAGCTAGTGGTCTAACTCCTATGATTAACCTTGGTCTTAATGTTGTAATGGCAACCTTATTTTATTTAAAAAGTAAGTGAATTTAATTTTTATAATACTCTCTCATGACATGATTAAGAGTTTTATAGGAATTTAATAAAATATCATTTATAGTAGAGTGTTCCATCCACTCTACTTTTTCAATATTTTCTTTCTTTTGAGGTTTCATACCTGAATCATCTAAAGAATTCATCTTATACCAGGTAGTCTTCTTTAATATAAATTTTTTGTTTCTGGTATATGTATGCCAAGTTGATAAAATCTTATTACCGCAGCTTACAGAAACTTTTGTTTCTTCCTCTACTTCTCTTTTTGCACATTCTTTTATTGTTTCTCCTTTATCTAATTTTCCTTTAGGTAAATCCCATTTTTTTAGCCTATAAATAAAAAGTATTTCATCTCTACTATTTTTAACTACACCACCAGCAGCTTTTATTATTTTAAACATTTTTTTTAACTTCTTGATAACCTTCCTATATTCTTTAAGTGTAATAGTAATAGAGTATATTTTTTTGAATTTTTTATTGGTCATTTTCTTTAGTAAATCAACTATTGTATTAATAGAAGAATCATAGATCAAAACCCTTGAAAACAATTTATTAGGAACAATTCCAGAAGATCCATCTACATGAGTATCATAATCCTCTTTCTTAAACTTTAGGTTATCTAATTTTTTAAAATTTATAGGAATATCATTAACATAAATTGTTCTCATATTATATTATTTTGAATATTATAATAATAAAATTAGTCTTAGTTTTGTTAAAATATGAAATCTCTAGAATTATTAAATAATTTAATTAAAATTAATTCTATAAAAATTAGTGTTAATAAATCATTCACTTGGGCATCAGGTTGGAATTCACCAATTTATTTTGACAACAGAATTTCACTATCTTTTCCAAAAATAAGAAAAGAGATAACATCTAGATTATATAAAATAATAACAGAAAAGTATCCAGAAGTTGAAGTTATAGCTGGAGTAGCAACTGCAGGAATACCTCAAGGTGCTCTTGTTGCTGAAAAAATGAATCTTCCATTTGTTTATGTGAGATCGAAACCAAAGTCCCATGGAATGAAAAATATGGTAGAAGGAAAATTAGATTCAAATAAAAAAGTAATTTTAATTGAGGATTTAATATCTACAGGCGGAAGTTCAATTAACGCAGTTGAGACAATTAGAGAAAATGGATCAAATGTCCTAAGTGTAATTTCAATTTTTAACTATGGGTTCAAAATATCCAAAGAAAACTTTACAAAAATAAACTGTAAGTATGACAGTATATTTGAATATAAAGATCTCCTAGACTTATCACTAAATAAAAATTATATCAGTGTAATCGAACTAGAAAAACTAAAAAACTGGAGGGATAATCCAGAAAATTGGAAATAAGATGATATAGTTAGGATGTCTTCTTTACGTTACCCGCTATTTTTCCTTTTTTACCATCAATTAATTCAAACTCTACTGAATCACCTTCATCAATTTGATCAATAAGACCAGTAGAATGAACAAAATGTTCAGCTTCACTACCATCTTCGATAATAAAACCATAACCTTTTGCTGGATTGAAAAATTTTACTTTACCTGTATTCATTGTAATAATATTAAATTAGCTCGCAATATATATCATAAATTTTACATTAAATAATTAATATTTAATTTCTTCTTTCACATATGTTAATTCTACTGGAATTATATCATCTTTAGCATCTAATTTTTCAAAAGCTACTCTTGAAAGTTTAATGTTTATTTTGTCATTTATTCCTGTATTTGGTAGCGCTCCAATAACTCTAACAATTACCACATTATCATTCATCTGATTTTTTACAAAAATTATAGTCCCTATAGTTGCTGTTTTGTGTAATGCTAAATATTTATCTGATGATGTATTATCTTCTATTGTAGAGGCAAATCCTTCCTCTCTATTGGTAACTGAATTCAATTCATTATTATCCTCAATAATTTCTATTATAATTCTTTGTCCGATAGAAAGAGAGTTTGAATTTAGATTATTAATTTTTTTTAGATAATTGACACTTATGTTATAATTTTTTGAGATTGAATATAAAGTTTCCCCTTTCTTAATTATGTGATATTTTTCATTCTGAGAGAATAAAGTATTGACAGAAATAAAAAAAATAAATAGAGCATTTTTTAATAACTTTGTTGCCATGAATAAAAAATAATAATTATAATGAAATCAAAGATATTGAAGGTTTTACTATTTTTTCTTTTCCCAACAATTTTTGTTAGTGCTGAAGAAGATAAAACAAGAATTTTATTTGGTGAAATAAAATCAAATATTGATCCAAGAACTAATAGATATTCAAAACTTTTGATTGAAGAGGCAACCAATTATAACTATGATTTAGTCATTATTGAGATGGATACTTATGGAGGCGCAGTAAACGATGCTGATGACATAAGAACTAGAATATTAGATTTCAATAAACCAATTTATGTTTGGATAAATAAAGATGCTGCATCTGCTGGTGCCTTAATATCAATTGCTTGTGATAGTATTTATATGAGTAGTGGAGCTAGTATAGGTGCTGCTACTGTAGTATCAGGAGATGGAACACAAGCTCCAGATAAATACCAGTCTTATATGAGATCCATAATGAGATCTACTGCTGAAGCTAAGGGAAGAGATCCAAAAATTGCTGAGGCAATGGTTGATCAAGATATAAAAGTTGATAGTATATCAAAGGAAGGTAAGGTTATTACTTTTTCAACAAAGGAAGCAATAGAATTTGGATTTTGTGATGCCGAATTAAACTCAATTGATGAAATAATGAATAGGCAAAATATTAATAATTATGAGATAGTGAAATTTGATATTGGTTCAACAGAAAACATTATATCATTTTTTTTAAATCCAATAATTAGTAGCATTCTTATATTATTAATAATTGGTGGCTTATATTTTGAATTGCAAACGCCTGGGGTTGGGTTCCCTATAATTGCATCTATAGCTGCATTAGTATTATATCTTATCCCTTACTACCTTAATGGAATAGCTGAAAATTGGGAAATTGTTTTATTTTTTATTGGTGTAGTCCTTATAGCCTTAGAAGTATTTGTGATTCCTGGATTCGGGATTTTTGGAATTATAGGACTGTTCACATCTATAGGTGCATTAATTCTTATAATGCTTAATAATGATATGTTTGATTTTACATTTGTAGTATCTAAAGATATTGTTAATGCTAGCTTATCAGTTTTAATATCGGTTTTTGCATTTGGTATATTGATTTTGTTTGGAGGAATAAAATTGACAGATTCTCAGGCTTTCAAGAAAATCTCTTTAGATGAGACACAAAATTCAGATTTAGGATATA
>JAYZHZ010000008.1:0-21925 GCA_036166035.1 Bacteroidota bacterium | reverse complement strand
ATCATAATTTAGAGAATAATAATTATAGCGGAATTAATCTAGTAGCTT
Source organism: Bacteroidota bacterium (assembly GCA_036166035.1). GTDB lineage: Bacteria > Bacteroidota > Bacteroidia > Cytophagales > MED-G16 > MED-G16. The sequence goes on along the minus strand of JAYZHZ010000008.1, from coordinate 21,877 downwards.
CAGCGCCAGCAGCAGGTGGATATGATATAATTGGAATGCTTGATTACTTTCTGGGTTTAGACACTTATCACGTTCCGTATTATATAGCATATGTTGCTATGGGGTATAAGACTTCATATGACTGGGATACCGAACTTAATAAAATGTTTAATGAACCTTATGCTTCAATAATCCCTGATTATTTTAATGGAAAGTATTCTGGAAGTGAAATTAATAATGTTTTAAACGATACAATAAGTGTCCTTCTCACTTCAAATTTTATTAATAATACATATTCAGATCCAAACCTAAGAATCATAATTGATGCTTTAGAAGAAAATAGTTTAGATAATTGGGTTCCAAAGACAAAAATGTTAATGTATCATGGAACCTCTGATATAACAGTTCCTTACCAAAATTCTGTAGATACATATAATAATTTCATAAATAATGGAGCAAGTGAATCAATTATAGAACTTATTCCTTTAAATGGAAAAACTCACTCTTCTGGTGCTTTACCCTATATTATTGATTTATTTGATAAGTTTAATTCTTTAAAATAATTGAATGACTAGATACATTATTTTGTTGTTTTTAATTGTTGGTTGTAATACTAATAGTCAGCTTTATGATATAAAGTTGGTATCTGATTCTATAAAACAAAAGTATGCTCCAGATCCTAGAGTAGCTTTGTATGATGTTAATATAACATCTTTAAATCAATCCATAATTATTAAAGGAGAAACAAATATTTTATCAGCCAAAAAAGAGATGATTTATCATTTAGAATCTATTAAAGTTAAATATTATGATAGCCTCGATTTATTGCCCAATTATAAATATAAGAATGGAATTATAAATAACTCAGTAGGAAACTTAAGAGGAAAACCATCGCATTCATCAGAGCTTGTATCTCAAGCAGTATTAGGAACTAAACTTAAAATTTTAAAAAGGATTGGAGAATGGTATATGGTTCAGACTCCTGATAATTATATATCATGGATTGATCATGGAGGAATTAAAGTGATGTCTGATAAAAACTTTGATAATTATTATTCAAATAATTATGTTTTTAGTGATGTTTATGGGTTTTCTTATGAGACTATAAAAAAAGAAAAAATAGTTTCTGATCTTGTGCTAGGTTCAGTATTAAATGTAATTGATTCGGAAAGTAATTATTATAAAATAAGATATCCTGATGATAGGATAGGTTTAGTTGATATGAATAGTGTTATTTCTATATCTTCTCTTCATAATAATAAAAAATCTCAATCAAACTTGTTGGAATATGCTTTAGGACTAAGGGGCATACCTTATCTATGGGGAGGAACCTCTACTAAAGGATTTGACTGTTCAGGATTTACAAAAACAGTTTATATGATGAATGGTTTAAATATACCCAGAGATGCATCTCAACAAATTAATGAGGGTAAATTAATTGATAGCGAACGCAAATGGTCAAAACTCACTGTTGGAGACTTAATGTTTTTTGGATACTATAAAGATGGAAGAAGGAGAATTGATCATGTGGCAATGTGGATAGGAGATGGTAAATTTATACAAGCCTCAAAAAATGTAAGAATAAATTCTGTCCATTCTAACAGCCCAATATATGATAAGTATCATATGGAAAAATATATAGAGAGCAGAAGAATTATAGGAAATTAAACAGTTGGCGTAAAAAACTATAGCTCTTCAAGAGCTAGGATCTTATCAACAAAATTATTACTCGTAAAGTCAATTCCACTTGCAATTCTAAAACTTTCATTTCCTTTTTTATCTAGGATAATAGTTGTAGGTAGACTGTATGCATTAAAGTAAGTCAAGTCACCATTTAATTTGATAAACTCTAAATCAAAATTTCTTTTTTCTATAAAAGCTTTTATTTTATCTTTATTCTCGTTTGAAATTGCGACAATTTTAATTTTTTTACCTATAACTTTCTTTTTGAATTTTTCTAAGCTTTCAAACTCAGCTACACAGGGTTTACACCATGTTGCCCATAAATTTACTATTAGTACATTTCCTTCATAATTTTCAAGTTTAAACTCGTTATTATTTAGGTCTGTGAGATTAGGAATAAATTCATTTTTTTTGTCATCTTTATTAAGATCACAAGAAAATAAAATTGCTGAAATAAACAAAAAACAGAAAAGCCTATTCATTAGTTAAATGAAGTTAAGTATAAGTTTAAATTGGATATCAAGTATTATATTTGTAAAAATAATTTAAAAATAAAAAATGAAAAAAATTCTATTATCACTTTTATTTATTTTGCTTTCACAGACTATTATTGCTCAATCATTTTATGCAGAGCTTAAAGCAAATGGTCTTACTTGTGCTATGTGCTCATATTCGACTCAAAGGAGTTTGGAAAAATTAGATTTCATTAAATCAATTACTCCTGATTTGGAAGCAACTTCTTTTAAATTAGAATTTAAAGAAGATACGTTTATTGATTTTGATTTAATTCAGGAAAAAGTTGAAGATGCTGGTTTTTTTGTTGGAAAGGTAGATATAATTTTTGATGAAGTGATATCGGCTGTTAATGATAAGCATAGTTTTATAGAAAATAACTTGTTTCATATTTTTTCAGATAAAGAGATAAAAACCAATGTATTTTCTCTTGTAGATAAAAATTTTATTAGTAAAAAAAAATTCAACCTTATTTCTGAAAAGACTACTCATTCATGTTTTTTGACAGGTAAACATACGAAAAATTGTTGCTCGCATCATGACAAGATAAAGTCAGATAGAGTTTTTCATTTAAAGACTGACCTATAAATTATATTTTACTTTTAAAGTAATATAAATGAAATTTAAAAGTATAATTACTCTTTTATTACTGTTATTAATTAATAGGACTTATTCTCAAGAGTTATATATTAACACAGAACCCGCAAGTCTCATTCCTAAAGGAAATAAATTAATTAGACTTCATCATCATACTATATATGATATTAATGAACCAGGTTCTGTTAATTCTGCTAAACTTCTTATACCCTCAATTTCATATGGTATATCTAAAAAAATTATGGTTAGTGCTAGTTTGCAATTATCAAATAATCCATTTGACCCATTACCTAATACTGGGTTTAATGGGTTTAAACTTTATTCTAAGCAGAGAATATTAACTACTGATAAAGAAAAATACCATACTCGATTATCCTCATTTATAAAATATGCTAATCACGGAAAATGGAATCTCCCTAATTATAAATTCATTAGTAGTAATTATGATTTAGATTTTCAAGATACAGGAGTTGAAGTTGGATTAATTGCAACTCAGTTGGTAAATAAACTTGCTATTTCAGTTACGTCTGGTTTTGGAATTATTTCAAATAATACTGCTGATGGTACTTATGATGATAAAAAATTCAATTCTATTCATAACTCAATTTCAGCTGGTTACTTACTCTTCCCACGAAAGTACAAGTCTTACAAACAAACTAACTTTAATATTTATCTAGAATACTTAACCAATTCGATATTAAGTAAGAATTACCCCTCTAGGTATAATAAGTTTATGTCAACAATTGCTCCTGGAATTCAATTTATAATAATGTCTAGATCAAGGCTAGATTTTGGATATAAGATTAGAGGAAATAATTCTCCTAACGAATTTCTAATAAAATTAACTTATATAGTTTATTGATTATGCTTCAATAAGATAAGTTCCTTTGTAAACTTTGAATCCATCGTTTGACCAGTAAGCTAGTTTAGGTTCATTACCTTTCTTTTCTTTAATAGAAGCACAGCCTACAGAACCATCTTTTCCAAGCGCTACTATTTTATCATTAAAATCAATATTTTTAATCCCTCCATTTATATCTACGATACGCTTACATAATGCTTCACAGGCCTCTTGGGGAGATTTACCGTTTCTCATCTGTTCAACAACGTAAAATGATCCACAGGTTCTTAAAATCTCTTCACCTCTTCCAGTAGCACCAGCAGCACCAACCTCATTATCTACGTATAAACCTGCACCTATTATAGGTGAATCTCCAATCCTTCCAGGTATCTTGTATGCAAGACCACTTGTGGTCGTTATTCCAGCTACATCACTGTTAGAGTCAATCGCAAGAACATTTATTGTTCCAGTAGTTCTTTTGTCATTATAGTTTCCATCTTTTGGTGGGAACCAATCATCCTTATCAGAAAGGTTTTCTTTCCATCTTAACCATATTTTTCTTGCTCTTTCAGTAAGTAGGTTTTCTACTTTAAAACCATGAGCTCTTGCAAAGTCTTGAGCACCTCTACCAACTATATGAATATGGTCAGTTCTCTCCATAACTAGTCTAGCAACTGAGCATGGTGTTTTTATTCCTTCTAAAGCAGCTACTGATCCACAATTATGATTTGGTCCATACATAATTGATGCATCAAGTTGAACAACTCCATGCTCATTAGGTAAACCTCCATAACCAACAGAAGTATCATCTGGATCTAATTCTGTAACATTTGCTGATTTCTCTACAGCATCTAATAATGTACCACCTCCTGATAGTATATCCCAACCCGGTTGAAGAACCTTTTCTCCCCAGACTTCGCCTCTACTACATAATATTACTGGGCCATTAGTTTTTTTAGTATTTGCTTCTATATTATTTATAAGAGGAGCTGTTGCTCCGATTGCTGATATTTTTTTGATAAATCTTCTTCTAGTAGTCATAATTATAGGTTTTTTAGTTTGTTAACATATTCACTAATATATATATTCTTGTCTTTAGATCTATACTGTAATATCCATCTAGGATGGGGTAGTACAATAATTTCCTTAAAGAATTTATATTCTTTGTTTATTATTTCAAAAAATTTTTGATTTTTTCCTTTTCCTATTATTATGCAATAATCTCTAATACTAAGATTTTTTATTTGAAAGTCTATCCATTTTATAATATTACTTTTCCATTTTTTAGTTAAATCCAGGTCATCATAATAATTTAAATTTTTTCCATTCCTAACAAACCCATAAGGACAAATACTAGATATAAAAAACTTTTTGTAAAAAGATTTTATATCACCAAAGGAAAAAATCATTTCATAGATAAACTTTGAGCTCATCTCTTTCTTTTTAGGAAATGAAGAATTAATACCACAATTTTTTTTAAGGTGATAAGGGTCAGTAAAAGGAATTCCTGTTAATCCCCCACCAAATCTTCCTGGATTTATACCAAATATTAAAATTCTTCTTTTTGAATCGTTGAAATATTTTTTATAAAAACTTTGTATTATAAGATGTACCTCTTCATTACCATATGGATCTAAAATTTCAATTTTACCTGGTACAGAAGCAGGTACAAGATTATTAAAAAACTTAATAATCTTATGACTTGTCTTCATTTAAACAAAAAAGATTTATTCTAATGTTTTTGCAAATGCTTTCAGATGTTCTTCTGGCATAGTATTTACCTGGAATGAAACAATAGCATTTGACCATATCATGCTAACGTTTGCAACTTTATTATCATTTGCATCAATTCTATAACTTAGTCTTTCAATACTAGTTTCCCAATAAAATGGTTCAACATCTACAGAATGAGCAAGATCTTTCTTGTAAGCTTCCATATCCATCTTTCCGTCTTTAAAATATGCATATGGATACTTGACAGCAGAATTAAAATCAACTGTCCATTTTCCACTAGCTCTTGGTGTCATAGCAATAGAATATTTTCCAGCTCGTAGTTTTTTATCACCAATCATAACATCTGTAGAAAAAACGATTGTTGTAGGACTATTAGCACCTGCTCTCCATACTTCATCGAATGGGACCAGATCTCCAAATATTTTTCTTCCTTTAACTCCAGGAGAAGAATAATACATGGATATTTTAGTCATACCTACATTTTGTGAAACTAACGCCTGAGGACTAGCGACAGGAGCTAAGTACTCTCTTGTTGTTTGACTATAAGCATTAATAGTTAGTAGTGAAATAATAAAAGTGAAGATTAAGTTTTTCATAATTCTAATTTATTTTATTTAAATAATTTATATTTTAATTTACATAAATATATTATTTTTTTGTTAGAGTATAAGTCCCTCTTAAAATTTGCCACCACCTCTCAAAGCTTGATGGTCTGTGAAATTCCCCTGTTAGTATATAGGGATCCCTTCTGAATCTTGTTTCCTCATATTTTGTTCCTTCTTTCCATCTTAAGTCAGGCCATTCGCTACATACCGCATTGGAATTAGTTCTGATAAGACAATCAGAATATTCCTTTCCATTTGAAATGAAACTATCTTCAATAAATTCAACCCATCCGTAAATATCAATAATGCCGGTAACTTTAAAAGTATTATTTGAGTCTTTGAAAGCAGTAAATCCTATAAATGAACAATCATTAGAAGATTCTACAGTAAGCGTAAACTCATGTCTATTACCATCAGCTGAACTCGGTCTCACATAATGTGATTCTCCTATCCATTCACCAACCATTTCTTGAGCAGCTTGGGAACAATTAATTGTATCATCATTAGCACATCTATATGTACTACTTGCAAGAAGAATAAATAAAAAGTTTGATAATAATTTCATGGATACCAATTATAATAATTTATAGGATTATTTCCATAATGGTGATGGATAAACTTTCTTAGTTACCAAGTCTTTGATTTTATTTTTCACTATCTCACAGTCTTTTTTATAAGTTACTCCAAACCAATTTTCATCGGTAATATCAACATAAACATTTTCAGATATTAAATCACCAACTATGTCTGGAATTAGAAATTCTTTTTTTTCTTCACTAATATTTTTTTCTAAAAATTTTGTAAAATCTTTATTTAATTTATTGAATATTGATTTTTGAAAACCAATTAAATTCATAGCAACTTGAGTTCCAATTGGAAATTTAACTTCTTTGTTTTCATATATTCCTTTCACTATGTTTTCGTATTTTTCAAGCTCATGTGTTTCTTTAATATCAATAAGTTTATTTCCTTCAGTTTTACACACACCTCTTGAAACACCACCATAACTAGAAAGTGTATTTTCTATAAGATAGGTTACAATTGATGCTTTAATGTTTTTTGAATCAATATATTTCAATGTTTCTAAGATCTTGTTAAACGCTCCTTTCCCATAAAAATCATCAGCATTAATTATTGCAAATGTTTCATCAATCACATTTTCACAACATAACACAGCATGGCCAGTTCCCCACGGTTTAATTCTATTTTTTGGAAATTTTTTCTGTCCAATTCCATACCTTGGATCTTGTATTACTATTTCAAGTGATACGCTACTAACTTTACTGAAGATTTTTTTGTATTTTTTTTTAAAATAATCTTGTAGTTTAGGTGAGGATAAGATTATAATCTTATTGAACCCTGCACTTATAGCATCATAAATTGAGTAGTCTAATATAGCTTCATTGTTAGGGCCAAAGCTATCCACTTGCTTTAGGCCACCATATCTACTTCCCATGCCTCCTGCCATAATGAGAAGTGAATAACTCATATATTATTGTTTAGAAATTGTGAAATTACCTCTAACAGTACTATTCCAGCCACCACCTTGAGTGAAGAACTCACCTTGCAGCACATAAGGATCGGATCTAAACCTAGCCTCATGGAATTTAGTTCCAGGTCTCCATCTTACATATGGCCATCTGTTACATGGATTGTTCCAGTTTGATCCATTTCCTGTACAAGCAGTATACTCACCTCCATCAATTTCATATTCAGTTTCCATAAATTCAACCCAGCCATATTTATCAATAGTACCTGATACAACAAAAGTGGTAGTAGCCTCATCAAATGCATTTATTGCCTGAAAGAAACATTCATTAGATGAGATTACTGACATAGTAATATTATGAGTTTCTCCATTTGCAGAAGAACTGGTATAATCTACTCTTCCTTTCCAAGTTCCTATCATTTGTTGTGCTGCAGAAGCACAATCAATTGTATCTTCTGGTTCTCTACACCTATAGGTACTACTTGCTAAAAATATAAATAGAAATGTTGTAAATAATTTCACGACACAAAATTAATAAACTTAAAAAAAAATTCAATACTCTAAGTGTGATTTTTATATAAGCTTTAAATTAATATTATTTAATAACCTGATAACATTTATTGGTTATATTTATTACACAAATATGCAGATTTCAACCTTAGACTGGATAATTATCTTTTCGTTTTTTGCTTTGTTTATAGCTGTAGGTTTATATTATGCAAAAAAGTCGGGAAAAAATTCTAAAGAGTATTTCTTATCAGGAAGGAAGATGCCTTGGTGGTTGCTTGGAATCTCGATGGTAGCAACTACTTTTTCAGCAGATACCCCAAATTTAGTAACTAACATTGTAAGGGAATCTGGTGTTTCTGGAAATTGGGTATGGTGGGCTTTTTTGTTGACTGGCATGATGACTGTATTTTTCTATGCGAAACTGTGGAGAAGATCAGAAGTTCTTACAGATTTAGAATTTTATGAGTTAAGATACAGTGGTAAAGAATCTATGTTTCTTAGAGCTTTTCGTGCTTTATATCTTGGTGTATTTTTCAATGTTATGATAATGGCTACAGTTTGTCTTGCTGGGATAAAAATTGGTGGAATATTATTAGGTCTTTCTCCATTTGAGTGTGTTTTTTATTCATCACTTATTACTGTAATTTATAGCTCTTTGGGAGGACTTAGGAGTGTGATTGTAACAGATTTAATTCAGTTCGCACTAGCAATGGTTGGATCAATATTTGCTTGTATATACCTTTTAAATCTTGATCAAATTGGTGGTCTAAATCAACTGATAACAAATCCATTAGTCGTTGATAAACTAAATTTTTTACCAGATTTTCGTGATTTTGATACATTGATTGTCGTATTTATTATACCCATTGCTGTGCAATGGTGGGCAGTTTGGTATCCTGGAGCAGAACCTGGTGGGGGAGGTTATATTGCACAAAGAATGCTTTCAGCAAAAGATGAAAAGAATGCAGTATATTCAACTTTACTTTTTAATGTTGCTCATTATGCTATAAGACCATGGCCATGGATTCTTATAGCACTAGCTTCAATAATTATTTATCCTTCTTTAAATGACATAGCTTCCACATTTCCTAATGTTGACAAATCAATTATAGGTAACGATATTGCTTATCCTGCAATGTTGTTTCTATTGCCAAGTGGATTGCTTGGAATAGTTCTGGCTTCACTTGCAGCAGCATTTATGAGCACTATATCGAGTCATCTTAACTGGGGAGCATCTTACATATCTATAGATTTTTATAAGAGATTTATGAAAAAAAATGCTACTGAAAAAGAGGTCGTATTTATTGGAAGAATATCAACAGTAATTTTAATGATATTAGCAGGATTTGTTGCTTTAAAACTAACAGATGCTTTAGATGCATTCCAAATTTTGCTTCAGATAGGAGCTGGAACGGGATCAATTTTTTTACTGAGATGGTTTTGGTGGAGAGTTAATGCTTACAGTGAGATCACTGGAATGATTGTTTCATTTGCATTAGCAATTTATTTTAAGTGGTTTCATGAATTGATTTTTGATTTTAATCTTGAAAATTATCAGGAATTACTTTTAAGTGTTTGTATTACAACTTCTTCTTGGATACTTGTTACTCTATTAACAAAACCCTCAGATAAAGAAAATTTGTTAAAATTTTATTATAAAATAAAACCTTATGGAATAGGCTGGAATGGTTTTCTTAAATCGAACAACTTAGAGAAAAATCAGAATACCAAAGATTCACCTATGAAAGATTTACTACTAATGTTTCTTTGTGTAGTAATTGTATATTTTGGTTTATTTGGTACAGGATACATACTTTATAATAATTTATTGATTGGATCTTTGATGTTAACCATTTCTTTTATTTCTGGACTAATCACAAAAAATATTATGTCAAAATAAATAATTATGGATATAAATTATGCTATTGCATTTATGTCTAATGATTGGATTATTGCAAATCTATTTTCTTTATTATATATAATAATCATTTTGTGTATAGGAAAATTTTTAAATAAAGAAAACAGAGAAAAATTTGCAATCTACTTTGTTTATGTTTTTATCGTAATATATGCTATTTATCATATAATTCATGTAGCTGAAGGAACATGGTCATTAAATAAAAGGCTCCCTTTTCATCTTTGCGGTTTCTCATCAGTGATTACTTGTTTTATTTTGTTTGTAAAGAAAAAACAGTTTTGGTTCGAGTTTCTATTTTATGCTGGTATTTTAGGTGGTTTAAATGCATTGCTAACACCTCTTATTGATAACTATACAGGAAAAAATTTTTTTTATATAGAATACTTTTATAGCCATACATCGATAATTATATTGCCTTTGTATATGTATTATTTTATGAATATGAATCTTACAAAATATTCGTGGTTGAGATGTTTTATTGCTTTAAATGTTATGCTTATAGTTATTATGCCGATTGATTTTATGATAGATGCAAATTATATGTACTTGAAAGAACCTCCTGCAGTTGACCATCCTTTGGTATCCGGAGATTGGCCATATTATCTTATTAACTTAGAATTTGCAGTATTATTTTTATTGTATTTCACTTATTCACTTTTTAACATAAAATTTTTAAAAAACAAAAACTATATTTGAGGGTTTAAATAATCATGATATATAAATACTAATGAAAATAGGTTTTATTAATGATAGTGATAATAGGGTTTCAATTACTCCAGATACATTAAAAAAATATCTTAATCTAGGTCACAAAATTTTTATTGAAAAAGGTGCTGGAGTTTCTGCAGGGTTTTATGATGAAAGCTATAACCACAAAGAAATAGTGTCAAGAGAAAAATTGTTAGAATTTTCTGATTGTATAATTTGTGTTTCATCAGATTCACTAAATCCATTGAATTTATTTAAGAATAAAATAGTTATTTCTAATTTTAGTAATGATCCGAATAAAGATAAATTACATGAAACCATTTCAAAATATAAAATAACAGCTTTTGATTTGTCAAAAATTCCTAGAACCACTATAGCTCAAAGTATGGATATATTATCCTCAATGGCTGGATTATCAGGCTATAAATCTGTAATAAAGGCTGCTGAGTTATTACCAAAAATGTTTCCTATGATTATTACTGCTGCAGGAAGTATAAAACCAGCAAAGGTTGTTGTTTTGGGAGCAGGTGTTGCGGGATTGCAGGCAATTGCAACAGCAAAAAGACTTGGTGCAATTGTTGAAGCATCTGATCCTAGACAAGCCGCAAAAGAAGAAGTTTTAAGTCTGGGAGCAAAGTTTATTGAAGTTGATGGTGCTGTCGAAGATCAGTCAGCTGGTGGATATGCTGTAAAGCAGTCCAAAGAATATTTGGAAAAGCAAAAAGAAGAGGTTTCTAAAAGACTTAAGCAAGCTGATGTGGTGATAACAACAGCTCAAGTATTTGGTGCTAAATCTCCAATACTAATTCCAAAAAGTTTGGTTAATGAAATGAAACCAGGTTCTGTTATTATTGACTTGGCATCTTCAACTGGAGGAAATTGTGAGTTAACAAAAGATTCAGAAATTGTTGAATATAACCGTGTTAAAATTGTTGGAAACTCTTTCCTTTCCTCAGAACTATCTTATGACTCCAGTAATTTGTTTTCAAATAATGTGTTTAACTTCCTGAGTTATATAATTAAAGACGATAAAATTATTGAGGAAGATGATGAAATTATAAATAACTGTAAAATTTAAAATATGGAAGACTTATTTAATTTTCTATCTACAAATGAGGTTCTAATATATCTATTGTTATTTACCATTTTACTAGGATTTGAGGTTATATCAAAAGTTCCCTCTGTTCTGCATACTCCACTTATGTCAGGAGCTAATGCTATTAGTGGTATTGTTATTTTAGGTGCAATAATTCTCATTAGAACAACAGAACCAAATGATCACTTTACTTTAATAATTGCATCTTTAGCACTTTTAGTTGGATCAATTAATGTTTTTGGTGGGTTTTTTGTGACAAATAGGATGCTTGAGATGTTCAATAAAAAGAAAAAGAATTAATGGACAAAATATTATTTTTAATTTCTGCATTTCTTTTAGTTTGGGGTCTTAGACTTCAGAGTGATCCATCCTCTGCAAGCAAAGGAAATAAATTGGCTGCATTGGGTATGATGTTAGCAATTTTTTCATCTGTTATTATGCCAATCGATAATTCTTATTCTAATATCCTTTGGATTATTCTACCTATAACTTTTTCCGCAATTGTTGGTTATACCATTGCTAATAAGATTAAGATGACTTCTATGCCACAGATGGTTTCAATATTTAACGGACTTGGAGGATTAAGTGCAGTATTACTTTCATATACTGAAATAAATAAATGGATTAATCTTCCAGAGAGTTATGAAATTGTAGTTGTTATAGTACTTATTTTAAGTTTATTTATAGGTTCTGTGGCGTTTACAGGTAGCTTATTAGCTTTTGCTAAATTGGATGGTTACAGATGGTCGGAGAAGCTTACTTTGCCATTTCAACATATTGTTAACATTATCTTATTAACAGTAATAATTATTTCATCTTATTATTTTATAGATAATCCAATTAGCGGTTTTGCTGACGGTGAATTTTCATTTTTATATGCAATCATCATATTCTCTTTTGTTTATGGAATCTTTTTTGTTGCACCAATAGGTGGTGCAGATATGCCTGTAGTAATTTCTCTTTTAAATTCTTTTACAGGGATTACAGCAGCATTAACGGGTATAATTTTTGGCAATAAAGTAATGCTTCTTGGTGGTATATTAGTAGGGGCTGCTGGTACAATTCTTACAATACTAATGTGTAATGCAATGAATAGATCATTACTGAATGTTTTAATTGGTGGATTTTCATCTTCAGGTAAGAGTTCAAAAGATAAAGATCAAGGAGATATTAAAGAAATAACAGATTCAGATTTTGCTGTGCAACTATTTTATTCTAATAAAGTATTGATAATTCCTGGTTATGGCCTTGCAGTTGCTCAGGCTCAAAAATTGTGTAAAGAAATTCAAGAGATACTTGAATCAAATGATGTTGAAGTTAAGTATGCTATTCATCCTGTAGCAGGAAGAATGCCAGGTCACATGAATGTTTTACTTGCTGAGGCTGATGTGGATTATTCAAAACTTATAGAGTTAGATCAGGCAAATGAGGAATTTAAGTCTACGGATGTTGCTGTAATTATTGGTGCTAATGATGTGGTGAATCCGGATGCAATTGATGATAATTCAAGTCCATTATATGGTATGCCAATTCTTAGAGTTTGGGAATCTACATCAACAGTGGTATTAAAAAGAAGTATGTCTGCAGGATATGCAGGAGTACAAAATCCTTTATTTTTTAAAGAAAACAATAGAATGTATTTTGGAGATGCTAAAGAAAGTCTACAAAGATTATCATCTGAGCTTAAAAATCTGTAAATTTTTTTTTTTAAATTGGACTCATGAGTAGAAGTTCAATTTTTCTCCTTTTTTTATTATTTACTTCATGTATTAACTCTCAAAATGAAAAGCCTAATATTATTTTGTTTTTTTATGATGATTTAGGTTATGGTGAACTAGGAACTTACGGTCAGAAAATAATTCAAACAAAAAATATTGATAATCTTGCAAATAATGGTTTAAAGTTTACAAACTTTTATTCTGCTTCTCCAGTATGTGCACCATCAAGAAGTATATTGCTAACTGGTCTTCATTCAGGACACACAAAAATTAGAGGTAATCATGAGTATGGAAGCAGGGGAGATGTTTGGGATTACCATAAGATGTCTGAAGATCCAAATTTAGAAGGTCAATATCCTATTGGTAACGAAACACTAATTTTTCCTAAACTTCTTAAGAGTTCCGGATACACTAATGCTATGGTTGGCAAGTGGGGTTTAGGCCCACCAAACTCTAAATCTATTCCAACAGAAATGGGATTTGATTACTTTTATGGTTATAACTGTCAGAGAATGGCTCATAATCTTTACCCACCTCATTTATGGGAGAATGAAGATAGAGATATGTTAGATAATGATGTTATTTCTCCTAGATTAAAACTTCAACCAGATCAAGATCCTTATGACGAAAAAAATTATTTTGTATTCAACCAAAAAGATTATGCACCGGACATGATGCATGTAAAAGCGCAAGAATTTATAGAGATCAATAAGGATAATCCTTTCTTTCTTTATTATGCTAGCCCTATACCTCATGCTCCTTTACAAGCACCGCAGTATCTTATAGATAAGTACAGAAATATTATAGGTGATGAGGAGCCTTATCTTGGTGATAAAGGTTATTTTCCAACCAGATTCCCAAGAGCAACTTATGCTGCAATGATTGAATATATTGATATTCAGGTTGGTGAGATTGTAGAACAGTTAAAAAGATTAAATATCTATGATAATACTGTTATTTTAGTAACAAGTGATAATGGACCTACATACGCTGGAGGAGTAGATTTTGAATATTTTAATAGTACTGGTATTTTTCAAAATGATCCAAAAAGAATGAAAGGATATACCTATGAAGGAGGAGTAAGGGTTCCATTTATTGTATCATGGCCTGAAAAAATTAAAAGTAGCAGAGTTGTTAATGATATATCAATTTCTTATGATCTTTTTCCTACTTTAAGCGAAATATCAGGTGCGAATGATAGTTTTTCCTATAATACAGATGGTATAAGTTTATTAGACATAATTACTGATGATAGTAAGTTTTTAGAAAGAGAGTATATATACTGGGAATTTCCTTCATATGGAGGACAGCAAGCTGCAAGAATGGGAGATTATAAGGCAGTATTGATGGATATTAAAAAAGGAAATAAAAAAATAGAGTTATACGATCTTTCAAACGATTTAAAAGAAGAAAATGACATATCCGATCAATTTCCTGAAATAATAAAAAAATTTGAAAATATTTTTAAATATGAACACACAAAATCTGAAATTAAAAGGTTTGAATTGGGTTATATAGACAACTAAATTTTAAAAAATGAATAAAATAAACAGAAGAAATTTTATTAAGAAAACATCACTGTCAGGTGCTGCAATAGCTACTGCATCTGCCTTATCAGGGTCAAGTTTAAAAGAAAGAGATTCTAAATCTCAATATATGGGGGATTTTGCTGCACCTAAATTAGAAAACGTAAAAGTTGCTTTTATTGGAGTTGGCGCAAGAGGAACTGGTCATGCTAAACAAATAGCTTCAATTAAAGGAACCGAGGTTGTTGCAATATGTGACCTATACAATGACCTTGCTGAAAGGTCTAAAAAATTATGTATTGAAGCAGATAATGAAAGACATAATAAAATAAAATTATATCATGGCGGAGAAAATGATTGGATTAAAATGCTTGAGGAAAAAAGACCAGATGCTGTATTTATTTCTACAAATTGGGACAACCATGCTCCTATGGTAATTAAATCAATGGAATTAGGATCTCATGCTTTTGTAGAAGTGCCTATCGCCACAAATTTAAAAGATTTATGGTCCATTATTGACACATCTGAGAAGACTAGAAAGCATTGTATGATGATGGAGAACGTGAACTATGGACGTGATGAACTTATGTTTTTAAATATGTGTAGAAAGGGTATAATTGGAAATTTTCTTCATGCTGAAGCTGCGTATATTCATGAACTCAGATTTCAGATGGAAGAACAACAAAGAGGTACAGGTTCATGGAGAACTCATCATTATGCTAAAAGTAGAGGTAACCTTTATCCTACTCATGGTTTAGGACCTGTTGCACAGTATATGAATTTAGGAAGAGGAGATGATAATTTTAAAACATTAATATCTTATTCAACTCCAGCTCTTGGTAGAAAACTTTATGCTGAAAAAAATTATTCACCTGATCATAAATGGAATAAATTAGATTACAAAAATGGTGACCTCAATACTTCAATTATAAAGACATCATTGGGAAGAACAATTATGATTCAGTGGGATGAAACTAGCCCTAGGCCTTATTCAAGACATAATTTAATTCAAGGAACAAAAGGAACTTTAGCCGGATTTCCAACTAGAATTGCATTAGAAGGAGGTGTTGAGGGTATAACTAAAAATCATCACTCTTGGGCTCAAGGAAAAGATTTAGAAAAGTTATATGAAAAATATGATCACCCACTTTATAAAAGGGTAGGAGATGAAGCTAGAAGAATGGGAGGACATGGAGGAATGGATTTTATGATGAGGTTTAGAATTATTGAATGTTTAAGACAAGGTAAACCTCTGGATCAAAATGTATATGAAGGGTGCTTCTGGAGTGCAGTTACACCATTAAGCGCAGAATCCATTCTTAATGATGGTGCGCCTCAAAAGTTTCCAGATTTTACAAGAGGAAACTGGAAAACAACTAATGGATTAAATATTATATCCTAATTAACTCCTATAATAACCGGAGCATTCATATTACTTAGTTCAACTTCTAATTTTGGTAATTTACCAATAATTATATTTAGAGATTCATCCAGTTTATTTAGAATGCTATTAGCAATCTCTAAACTTTGTTTGTGCTGTCCTGTTGGTCCGTAAGTAGTTGTTAATCCTCTATAAGCATTTCCTAGAAAACTACTTACAGTAGGATTATTCTTTTCACCAACTTCAGATTTAGCAGAATTTCCATAAACCTTTACAGACATTAAGTTTAATTCTTCCTCAATATCAAAAAGTTTTTTACTAAGATTATTATTTTCACTTTTTGATCTACTCAAAGATAATCGCATAGCTTTAACTTTGTTCACACTCTTTGTTAACTTATTAGAAAATTCAGACTGTCTATTTTGAATTTGTATAATCTGATCGGAATGGTTTTTATATTCACTATAAGTCATTCCTCTAAGAGTTCCTCTTTCTAGATCAACAACATTAAATGTAATTGGGCCATCTAATACTGTAGTGGTTCCATTAGTTTCTTTTAGTAATGTAGCAGTATAATTTCCAGGAGCTGCTAAATGACCAGAATTAAACCATCCTCCTCCTCCTCCTCTGCCACCTCTTGGACCTGTCCTAAGATTATCTGGATTAATAGCAGAAGAGCTAGAATGACGAAGGTTCCATGCTACTCGATTTAAACCTTTGGATTTTTGAGCTCTTATTTTATTCACAATTTTTCCATCCATATCTTTAATTGACAACAAGATTTTAGTAGTCTCTTCTCTTGATTCCTTCTCTAGAGCATCCCAGTCAATAGGAGGAATTTGCTGTCCCTTTTTGATCATTTCTTTCTCTTTTTTTACCCTTTCAGATTTCATAGAAGGGTATGTTTTAGATAAATGGTATGTAAATACTGCCCCAAATTGTGGATTCTCAGCAAAATAGTAATCAGCTCCAGTATTTCCAACTGTACTTTTTGGAATGTACCATAAAGCATCTCTTGTATTAAACAAAGCGCCTTCCTGAGAAAGTCTTTCTTTGGACATCTCTCTTAAAGAAGAGTAGTCGTCTAGAACAAAGAATCCTCTTCCAAATGATGCTGCAACCAAATCATTTTCTCTCTTTTGAATAGTGATATCTCTAAATGAAATAGTTGGAGCGCCTGGTATCTTTTGCCAATTACCACCTCCATTCAAACTCACAAATATTCCTCTTTCTGTGGCAGTAAACATCAGATCTTTTGCAACGTGATCCTGAACAAGTCTCCAAACAAGGTTTCTTTTTGGAAGATTAGTTGAGATAGAAGTCCAGGTTTCACCAAGATCTGTACTCTTATATAAATATGGGTTGAAGTCACCTTCTTTATGATTATCTAACGATACGTATACTGTGTTTTCATCAAAATTATCTGCTTTAATGTCATTAACAAATGTTCTATTAGGTAGGCCAAGTCTTGTAACTGGAATTTTTTTCCAGGTTGATCCACCATCTACAGTAACTTGAATTATTCCATCATCTGTACCTGCATATATTAAACCTTCTCTAACAGGTGATTCTGAGACAGAAGTTATAGTATTGTAGGTAGACATTGCTCCTACGTCCCATGCATTATCCCAACCCTGTCTTTTACCCATAATTGGTAAATCTAATCTTTCTTCATTTCTTGTTAAATCTCCCGATATAGGTTCCCAACTATCTCCTCGATTTTCAGACTTCCATACTCTTTGAGAAGCAAAGTATAACCTTTCAGGTTTGTGAGGACTTACGAGAATTGGTGAATCCCAATTCCATCTCTCATATTTTTCGCCTTCTCTAGGTTGTGGTTGTATTAATACAGACTCACCAGTTTTTAGATCAACTCTATGCAAAACACCTTGCTGAAACTCTCCATATACAATATCATTATATACTGGATCTGTAGCTGTTTGATGTCCATCAGCTCCTAAAATTTTATACCAGTGCGCATTTCTTATACCTTGTCTTTCATCAGTCCTTGAAGGACCCCCAGCCGAACCATTATCTTGGGTGCCTCCAAAAATATGGTAGAATGGGAATGCATTATTTACAGCAACTTTATAAAATTGAGTTATTGGAAGGTTTTTGTGATATTTCCATGTTTCTGCTAAGTCGAATGATTCATAAATTCCAGCATCTGTTCCGACTAATAAATAATTTGGATCATCGTCTCTAAATGTAATTGAATGATTATCTGAGTGTTTATCTCTTTCCTTTAACTGATTAAATGTTTTTCCACCATCTTCAGATGTTAAAATTCTAACATTCATCAAATAAAGTCTATCAAATTTATGAGGACTTGCATATAACTCTTGATAGTAGTGGGGACCTGTACCTCCAGATACTGTATTAGACATCTTTTTCCAAGATGATCCTCTATCTGATGATCTGTATACAGCTCCTTTTGTTCTTTCAAGTTCAAGAGCTGCGTACAAAACATCAGGGTTTTGTGGAGAAATAGCAAGCCCTATCTTTCCAATATTTGATCCAGGAAGACCAGTTTTTAATTTTTTCCATGTATTTCCACCATCATCAGATCTATGCAATCCAGATTCTGGACCTCCTCCCATTAGTGCAGCAACTGTTCTATGTCTTTGCCAAGTTGCTGCATAAAGTCTGTCTGGGTTTCTTGGATCTATAACCAATTCAGTTACTCCTGTCCACTCATTTCCTCCTAAAACCTTTTTCCAATTTTTTCCTCCATCAGTTGTTTTATATAATCCTCTCTCACCACCTGAACTCCATAACGGACCTTGAGAAGCAACCCAAACTACATCAGAATTTTCTGGATGAACAATAATTTTTGATATATGTTCAGAATTTTTTAATCCCATATTCTTCCAAGATCTTCCCCCATTTTCACTTTTAAAAACGCCATCTCCATACGCTACATGTCTTCCACCAACATTTTCACCAGTTCCAACCCAAATTATAGAATTATCATTAGGATCAATTGTTATACATCCAGTAGAATAAGTAGATTCTCTATCAAAGATTGGTTTGTATGTAGTTCCTGAATTTTCGGTCATCCAAACTCCACTTGATCCAGTCGCTACATACCAAACATTATCATTTTGAGGATGAATTGCTATATCTGCAATTCTTCCTGATAGAAATGCTGGTCCGACATTTCTCAATTTCATTGCTGAGAGAGAAATTTCATTCTTTTTTGGTTGATTTGTTGAGCTTTGATTTCCTCTTCTTCTTTGTGAAAATGAATCAAAAATAAATAAAGTTAAAAGTGAAAATATTATAATCTTTTTCATGATGATAGGTTTTGTTGTTAAAAAATTGGGTTATTAATTTATAAATTTTTTAAACAATCATTAACCTTAATGGGATTTTTTTTATCTTAAAAGATGGATTTATTACAAAATCAACAGTTAGTTTCAGTATTTCAGGTTATAATTTCATTGTCTGTATTGAAGATTTGGGTTATAAATTTTAATAAACCTTCACAATGGAGAAGTGGTAATTCTAAAACTATGAAAGAGGAGTTTGAAGCTTATGGTCTTCCGGATTGGTCTCTTTATACTGTGGGGTTTTTAAAATGTGCTTTTTCTATTGGTCTTATTGTTGGTTTATGGATTCCTGAAATAATACAACTTTCTGCTTTTGGAATTGTTTTTTTTATGTTTTTTTCGATTATGATGCATATTAAAATAAAGGATCCAATTATTAAGTCCTTACCCGAATTTATTTTGTTAATTTTATCAACTTTAGTCATTTTATTATATGATCAATAAACTTTATATTTTAATTATCGTTATAATTTCTTCTTGTATCAATAAAAATAATTTTAAGGAGATAGAACTAAATTTGGATGCAGAATCAGGTGAACCTTATCTTTTAAAATCCAATGATAATTTGTATATGAGTTGGACCGAGTTAAAAAATGATTCGGTTTTTCTCTATGAGGGTAAGTTGGAGAAAGATCAGTTAGTAGACAAAAATTTAATATCAAAGGGTGTTGATTGGTTTGTTAACTGGGCTGACTTTCCTTCAATATCTCATAATAAAATTAATGATAATATGATTTCATTTAATTTAAAGAAAAGTTCTGAAGCAACTTTTTCTTACGATATAAATTATCATTTTAAGAAGAACGATAAATGGATAAATAAGAATAAACTTCATAATGATAATACATTTACAGAACATGGTTTTGTTTCAATTCATCCATTTAATGATGGTTTTATTGCAAGTTGGCTTGATGGTAGGAATACTAGTCATGACAAATCATCCCATAATGATCATGGCTCAGGTCCTATGAGTTTAAGATCTGCTATAGTATCAGAAAATGGAGAAGTTATTGAAGAGTTTGAGATTGATAGTAAGGTTTGTGACTGTTGCCAAACATCAATGACAGTGGCAAATGGAACCCCAATAGTTGTTTACAGAGATAGAACAGATCAAGAAATAAGAGATATATCTATTTCAAGATATGTTGATGGTAGTTGGACCGACCCACAACTTATTAATAATGATGGATGGGTAATAAATGGTTGTCCAGTTAATGGTCCTAATATTGATTCTTATGGTGATAATGTTGTGGTTTCATGGTTTTCTGCTTCCAATGGAATTCCAAAGGTTAATGTTAAATTTTCTAATGACAGAGGGTATTCATTTAGTGAAAAAATATATGTAAATGATTTAAATAATATGCCGTTAGGAAGAGTAGATGTTGAATTTATTGATAATGATGAGATACTAATAAGTTGGCTTTCATCTTTGGATGGTAAGGGGTTATTACTTATGAGAAAAATTAATTCCAAAGGAAATCTAGGTAAAATAACTTCATTTGAAAATATATCAACTCAGAGGTCAACAGGATTTCCTCAAATAGAAAAGTTTAAGGATAATATTTATATAAGCTGGACAGATAGTGAAGGAGAAACTAAGAATATAAGAACTTTTAAAGTACCTGTATCAGCATTGTAAATTGTTTTAATACAGAATTATATTGTCAATATAAAACTCTCCTTTTTTTGAAAAGGATAAATCAAAAGAAGAAAAATTAATTTTCGATACATTAATAATATATGTATTAAAATTTATGTCTTTTAATTTTTTGAATCTTCTTTTTGTGAGATAATTAAACTTATAATTGTTAAGATTGATTTTTGTATTGAATAATTTTCTTTCTAAAGAATCAACAGGGCTATTATTTTCATCATAAAAAGTAATATATAGACTTGTTGAATCTAATGTGTTTGAGATGTCAATTCCTAAGTTAGTGTACTTATCTAAATTATTTTTAGCCTCAAATGTAATTTTTGATGCTTCTTTTGTTTTGATCATTATTGAAGAGTTTTGTTGATTTTTTCCTCCTCTGAATAATAGGTCTTTTAACATAAAACTTTCAATACTATCTACTGATGTGTTTATTTTACCATTAAAAAGGATATCATCACCCTCAAAATCATTTACAATATTTCCTCCTCCATATTTAAATCTGGAAATTATTTTTTTTCTTGTATTATTAGAAATATTATAATTAAAAGATTTAATTAATTTCTTATCTGCATTTAAGTCTTTTCCAGATATAT
>JAYZHZ010000007.1:0-5044 GCA_036166035.1 Bacteroidota bacterium | reverse complement strand
CATATTTAATTTATTTTTCATCTAAGGGCTCTGGAAATCATAAAAATATTGGTTGGGTATATATGATTTTAATGTTTTTTCAAGCAGGGATATCTTTTTTTATGGAGGCAAGAGTGGGACCTCAATTTTTAAATCATTTTGGATGGATCCATCTACTAAGTATTCTGACTATATACACCGTACCAAAGAGCATCTATTATATAAAGAAGGGTGATATTAAAGGTCATTCAAGATCAATGATTATACTATTTTGGGCCGGTTTAATAATAGCAGGAGGTTTTACACTTGCTCCTGGAAGGTATATATATAATGTCTTTTTTACATAAAAAACGGCTACACTTTATAAAAGTATAACCGTTTTATTGTTTTAGTAGGGGAGACGGGACTCGAATCGTTGATTATGGTGGGTGATACTGGATTCGAACCAGTGACCCCTGCCCTGTCAAGGCAGTGCTCTGAACCAACTGAGCTAATCACCCATATGTTAAAATTACTTAAAAAATATAACGATTTTAACTCTAAAATTTACTTTCAGTAAATTTGTATTTATGACTAAAAAGAATTTTATAGCTATTATATTATTGCTTGCAATATCTCTGGCATCTATTCTATATGTACAGTTTAATTGGATATCAGACCTAAACCAATTAAATGAAGATAGGTTTAAAAAAGATGTTCAAGATGTCCTTTATGTTATAAATCAGAGATTGGAAGAAAAAGAAATTATAAATCTGACAAAGGATAACCTTCAGGCGAAGTTTAAGATTAGAAGAAGTAACGAAATGGGTGGTATAGAACTCATTGAATCAACATTTAATAAAAAAACTATTACTTCAGATGAGTCAACATCTTCTGAAAATGCTTTACAGTTTGATATAGAAGCAGGTGACATAAATGATTCTGAGGTTAAATCAGAAGTAAATGCTTCTATAATGATTGAAGATATTGAAGACTTTACTGTTGACTCTGCAATTCAAAATCAAATTAATAAGGTTCTTGATAGGTCAGAAATGATTCAGATAATATTAAATAAACTATTAACAAATGATCGCTCAATTAAATCTGAATTTGATGCTAATCTTTTAGAAAAAATTATAGAGGTCTCTCTTATTAAGAAAAATATGGATATAGATTTTGAGTTTTTAATATTTAATAAAGAAACTAAAGAAATACTACTATCAAACTCCAATAATCCCGAAGTGTTAAAATCTGAGTTTTCAATTAACTTATTTCAGAATGATTTAATTGATTCAAATTTGGATTTATATCTTTATTTTCCTGAAAAAGATAAGTATATAGGAGAAAACAATTTTTATAGTCTAATGTTTTCTGTATTGTTCATAATATTAATAGTTGCGTGTTTTTATTATGTTTTTTTAAAGCTGTTTGAGTTAAAAAAGCTTTCTGATATTAAAAATGATTTTATTGATAATATGACTCATGAACTTAAAACACCTATATCAACCATATCATTAGCTTGTGAGGCCTTATTAGATAAAGATGTTAAATCTGGAAATAGTAGAGAGAAGTATTTGGGGATAATAAATCAGGAAAATAAAAGACTTGGAGGTCAAGTGGAAAGAGTTCTTGATATTGCAAAGACTGAAAAAGATAACTATAAATTGGAACTAAAAAAGATTAACATCCATACAATCATTGAGGATTCATTTAGTATTATAAAATTTAAAGTTGAGAAAAGAGGAGGAAAGATTATTAGTAACCTCAACGCAAAAAATTCACATATAAATGGGAATGAGCATCATCTTTTAAATGTATTTAATAATCTATTAGACAATGCAAATAAATACTCATTAGATAAGCCAATTATTATTGTTGAATCAAATAATAAAAAGGATTCTTTAGAAGTTAATATTATTGATAATGGTTTAGGAATTAAGAAAAGTAACCTAGATAAAATTTTTGATAAATTTTATAGAGAGTCTCAGGGGAATATTCATAATGTTAAAGGATTTGGATTGGGGCTTTCGTACGTTAAAAACATATTGAAAAAACATAAGGCTACAATAGCAGTTGAAAGTTCAATAAATAAAGGTTCAAAATTTAAAGTTATATTTAAGACTTATAATGAAAAATAATAGAGTATTAGTTGTTGAGGATGACCCTAATTTGGGTAAAATTCTTATAGATTATTTATCCGCAAAGGACTATATGGTGGATCTTGGTGTAGATGGCGAGGAAGGACTTGAAAAATTTGTTAATGGAAATTATGATATACTAATTCTTGATATAATGATGCCAAAAAAAGATGGGTTTTCTTTAGCTCAAGATATTAGAAAGATAGACAAATCGATTCCAATAATATTTTTGACAGCAAAGTCACAAAAAGAAAATATTATTAAAGCATTTAAATTAGGTGCAGATGATTATTTAACAAAACCTTTTAGTATTGATGAACTTTTAGCAAGAATGATTGCAGTTATGAAAAGAATTCCTAAGAAAAAAGAGAAAAAACTTGAGGAGAAGTTTGATTTTGCAAACTTCAAATTTATTCATAACCAAAACCTTCTAATTGATAATAAGGGAAAAGAACATCAGCTAACAACTAAGGAGAATGAATTGCTAAAACTTTTTTGTTTAAATCTTAACAAAAGGGTTGATAGAAATTCAGCTTTGATTAAAATATGGGGGGATGATTCATACTATAATGCAAGAAGTATGGATGTATATATAGCCAAATTAAGAAAATATTTAAAATCTGATAGTAAAGTTCAGATTAAAACCATTCATGGTCATGGGTTTAAATTATTAATATTAGATTAATAACTTGTATTAAACCTTTTTTTTTATTAATAATATATAATGAATTTGATAGCATCAATTTATGTAAAAGATAATCAGACTGTTAAAGTTAAATCTGGTGATTTTAGAACTTTAAAGTTTTATAAAGACAGCCCCATTGACCTTCTTAATAGGTTTGAAGAGATGGGAATAAAAGAAATTTATTTTGTTGATTTAGGATCAGCCAAAATGCGTGAAAAAAATAATTTTATACTCCTAGAAATTATGAGCCAGTTTAGCAAAATTAAAATAAATTACTCTGGTGGATTAAGAACCAGTGAGCAAGTTAGTGGTGCATTTAATAATGGTGCATCTAAGGTGACTCTTGGGAGTATGCCTGTATATGATAAGAGAGGTTTTCTTAATTGTATAACCACATGGGGGTATAAAAAAATTGTAATGGCTGTAGATATTTGGAGAAATAATTTAAGAATCAATGGTTGGAAATATCAGACTAAAATAAATCCTATTGAACATATCAAATATTTTCACAAAAAAGGATTAAGAAATATAAAAGTTACAGATATATCAACAGACGGTTCAATGGAAGGGCCTCCTTTTAAACTTTATAAAAAAATTATGAAGAAATTTCCAAAAATAAATTTAATAACAGGAGGGGGAATTAGGGGAATGAAAGACCTGCAAAAACTTAAAAAAATTGGTGTTAAAAATGCTATTTTTGGGAGAGCATTTTATGAAGGAAATATTACTCTTGAAGAAGTGAAAAAATCTTTAAAAAATTAGTTTAATTTTTTAATTTTACTTTTTCTAATCTTTAAATATAATTATATGGCAACAGTTTCAATTGTAATGGGTAGTAAATCAGATTTGCCTGTTATGCAAGAGGCCTCAAAAGTCCTTGATTCATTTGGTATTGATAATAGTTTATCAATAATGTCAGCTCACAGAACACCTGAGAGAGCTGCTGATTTTTCAAAAAACGCAGTAAATAACGGAGTTAAAGTAATTATTGCTGGAGCTGGAGGAGCTGCTCATTTAGCTGGCGTTATGGCATCATTAACCACTCTTCCAGTAATTGGAGTACCTATTGTTAGTTCCAACTCTATTGATGGTTGGGATTCACTTCTTTCTACCGTTCAAATGCCTAGCGGCATACCCGTTGCAACCGTCGCAACAAATGGAGCTAAGAATGCAGGTATTCTTGCTGCGCAAATACTAGGAACTTCAGACAATGAGATTTCTAATAAATTAAGAAAATTTAAAAGTGATCTTGCTGATAAAGTTGTAAAAGATGACTCAACTTTATAATAGCTATAAATGAATAGTTCTGATTCTCTAAGTAGTAAAGAAAATTTTTTAGAAAATATTATTCATAGAGACTTAGAAAGTGGTTTTAATAAAGAAAACCTTAAGTTTAGATTTCCACCAGAACCTAATGGCTATTTACATATAGGACATGCAAAATCAATTTGTTTGAATTTTGGTTTTGGAAAAACTTTTTCTTCTCCTGTTAATCTAAGATTTGATGATACAAACCCTGAGGCAGAAAGCATTGAGTTTATTAAATCAATAAAAAATGACATTATATGGTTAGGGTTTAAATGGGAGTCTGAATGCTATGCTTCAGACTATTTTAATCAACTATATGAATGGGCAGTTTATCTAATAGAACAGGGAAAAGCATACGTTGATGATCAGAGTCAAGAAAAAATATCAAAACAAAGAGGAGTGCCTACATCTCCTGGAATGGAAAGTCCATATCGGAATAGAGACGTTAAAACAAATGTAGAATTGTTTGAAAAAATGAAAAACAAATTTTTTAATCCTGGTGAGTGTGTGTTAAGGGCTAAAATAGATATGGCATCACCAAATATGCACATGCGGGATCCTGTTATGTATAGGATTATTGATTGCAAACATCACAGAACTAAAGAAGAGTGGTCTATTTATCCGACGTATGATTGGGCTCATGGGCAGTCAGATTATATTGAAGGAATATCCCATTCATTTTGTACTCTAGAATTTGAGGTTCATAGAGAACTCTATGAATGGTATCTAAATAATATTCCTAAACAAAATAAGATAGTTCCAAAGCAGAGAGAGTTTGCAAGGTTAAATCTTTCATATACCATAATGAGTAAAAGAAAACTGGCAGATCTTGTTAATTCAAACTGTGTTTCAGGTTGGGATGATCCTAGAATGCCAACAATATCTGGAATGAGAAGAAGAGGGATACCACCAAAAGCAATATTAAATTTTTGTGAAAAAGTAGGAGTAGCTAAAA
>JAYZHZ010000006.1:0-4719 GCA_036166035.1 Bacteroidota bacterium | reverse complement strand
GGTACAGAAGCTGCAAAAATGGCTTTAGGTCTTGGTGCTGAAGTAACTATTCTTGACACAAACCAAGATAGATTGAATGAACTTAATAAAATTTTCAATAATAAAATAAGGTGTGTTTTATCTTCTTGTCAAACCATTGAGAAAGAAGCTATAAAAAGTGATTTAATAATTGGCGCTGTTCTTATTGCTGGTGCAAAAGCTCCAAAATTAATTTCTAGAAAATTATTAAAATCTTTAAAAAAAGGCTGTGTTCTGGTAGATATAGCAATTGACCAAGGAGGATGTTTTGAAACATCTACACCAACAACACATCAAAATCCAGTATTCGAAATAGATGGTGTTCTTCACTATTGTGTTGCAAATATGCCTGGTGCCGTTCCATTTACTTCTACCTATGCTCTAACCAATAGAACGCTACCCTATCTTATAGAAATAGCTAATAAAGGTTGGAAAAATGCTTCTATTGAAAATGTTGAAATAAGGTCAGGGCTTAATATTATTTCAGGAAAAGTTGTTAATAAAAATGTATCAGATGCATTTGGAGTTAAATATTACGATCTAAGTAAGATAATTTAACCCTTATAGAGAGGTATTGAATCCAAAAAAACATAACTTTCTTTATTCCAATCAAATTCACATACAAAATGTTTTAACCCATTGGAAATCATCACATATTTACTTTTATAAACCTTGTTGTAAACTGAAACTTGACTAAAAAATTTTTTATTAATTGGCAACTTAAAAGACTTGCACTCTACCAATAAGTAAATTTTCATATTTCTATCCATCACAATAATATCTGATCTTTTATCAAGTTTATTATATTTTAGACTTGATTCAGTTTTAATTAAGCTTTTTGGATACTTAAGGTTATATATTAGATGATGGACTATATTTTGTCTAACCCATTCCTCAGGTGTCAACAATAAATTCTTTTTTCTAACAATATCAAAAATATAGTTTTTTGAATTTATAACTTTAGTTCTAATGTTTTGCTTAGGAAGATTTAGATCTATCATTAAAAAATATTATTTCTTAATTCTAGTGAATATCAATATTATTAGTCCAATAATAAAAAATGACATCAAGGCTAATATACTTGCTCTCATACTACCAGTTATTTGCTCAATATAACCATATGAAAATGTTCCAATTACTACGGAAATATTGTATGAAATAGCATAAAAATTAAAGAAAGATGCATTGTCATTTATTTCTGATGGTATCAATTTTGAAAAAGTAGATCTTGAAAGTGATTGTATACCTCCCATCAAAATACCAACAGCTCCTGCAAGAAAATAAAATTGATTTTCATTTGTTGTATAATATGCAGATAGACAAATTAATATCCAACAAATATTCATTACAACTAACGAAAATTTATTTCCTCTAACCTTTGATACATATGCAAAAAAGTATGCTCCAAAAATAGCAATTACCTGAATGATTAAAATAGTCATAATCAGCTTCGATTGATCTAAATTTAATTCCTTATCACCAAAGTATGAAGCTATAAGCATAATCGTCTGAACACCCATACTATAGAAAAAATAAGAAAATAAGTAGAGTTTGAGATTCTTAAAATTTTTAATATAATTCCAGACTTTAATTAACTCTTTAGTTCCATACGTCAAAACATCTAATGTTATTTTAATACCTTTATTTTTTTGGGGCAAATAATATAATGTTAATTGTGAGAAAGAAATCCACCATATACCAACTAATAAAAATGTAAACTTTGTTGCTGATTGTGAATTTGGAAATCCAAATACATCAAATTTTTGAATGATAATTAAACAAATAATTAATAATATAACACTACCAACATACCCAAATGAATAACCCCTAGCACTAATTTTATCAAAATCTTTTTCTGATGATATTTCGGGTAAAAAAGCATTATAAAACACTAAGCTTCCTGTAAATCCTATACTAGCAAAAACTGAACAAATAATCCCAAATTCAACATTATTTCCATCAAAAAAATACAAAGACATACAAGAAGCTGATCCCAGATACATAAATAATCTTAAAAACAGCTTCTTATTGCCAGAATAATCAGCAATACCAGAAAGAATTGGTTGAATAATTGTGAGCAGCAAAAAAGAAAAGGATAAAGAGTAAGAATATAAAACTGAGTTAACAATTTCAATTCCAAAAAAAGAAACTATATACGAACCTGTTGATGACGTGGTTACTGCATTATAATATATTGGAAAAATTGCTGTAGTTATTACTAATGAATAAACAGAATTTGCCCAATCATACATACACCAGGCGTTTATAACTTTATTTGAAGACTTGATATCTTTCATATTTAAATAAGAGATAAAGTTTTACTTCTCTTACTTAAATATCTATTGCTTGAACAGAACTGTAAAGAATTTTTCTAGCATTTGCTTCACGAAGCTCTTGTTGAACGTCAGAAACTATCCCCATTTTGGAATCAACATCTACTTTTAAAGACATCGTAATTTGATCCCTTTCAGCTTCATTAAGTTTATCTTTTTCCTGATTGACAAATTGTACTATTTCACCAATCTCTACAAAAACATCATTAACCTGAATCTTTGGCTCTTTACCAAATAAACTACTCTGCTTAGGTTCACCAATATATATATAGCTCACTAGAGACTTTCTTTCAAGCTTAGTTAACTGAACAGCTTTTGGTAATTTTTGTTTAACTAAAATATCTGTCTCTCTCATAACAGTAGTAACCATAAAAAAGAACAATAACATAAAGATTATATCAGGAAGTGCAGCTGTAGGTATGTCCTGGGATGTATTTGATTTTTTGCCGAATTTTGCCATCAGTTTACTATTTTATTAGGTTCAGCAATAGAAATAGCCCTAGGAATCCCCTGTCTTGCAGCTTTGTATTTTTGTTGTTGGATAGGGTCATCCCTGTCCAATTGTAAAAATTCAGAAGCACTTAATCCGACCCTCTCTCCATAAATATCATTATAAGCTGCATTCAACTGATCTAAAACCTGAACAAATAAATCATAGGAAGTACCTCTGTCCGCTTTAAATGAAACAACAGCTTCAGTAGGATCATCTGAATAATCAGACCTTCTTCCGTTAGAAGAAACATAAGATTTCATAGACCCTGGCAAACTATTATATATCTGAACTCCTTCCTCACCTGGACTACCAAAATTTAAAATAAATGTCTTTACCATCTCACGCAATTCTTTAACATCAGTGAGAGGCTCATCTTCTACCAATAATTTGTCTTGAGAATTAGCTAAAATTTTAAAGATATTTCTATCATTTTTAGTTACTTCTGGAGGTGGCTGATTTGGATCAGGTTTTGGAGGTAAAAGCATTGCTATACCTTTATCATTTGCAATAGTAGTCGTTACAAGAAAGAAAATAAGTAATAAAAACGCAATATCTGCCATTGATCCATTTGGAATCTGTGCAGTAGGTCTATTTTTTCTAGCCATTCTTAAAAGTTTTAGAAAACTCAGAGTAAACAATACCAACAACAGCAACACCTACTAACAAATAAACCAAGTTAAGCATTCCTCCTATAAACTTTGATAAAGATGCATCAACCCCAAATTCAGCATAATTTGGATATACTTCACTACCAGAAATAAGCCATGCAATTAAAAATAACACAAGGATGGAACCTAAACCTATACCCGTTTCAATTAAAGATTTTGGGTTTTTTGAAGCAATCCATAAAGGAAAACCAATAGCTAAAACAGCAGCAGAAACAACCATTGCATAGCCGAAATATAAAATAAAATCAACAAGATCTAACAATATCATTATTTAGAAAGTTTGTTTTTAACAAGAATATCAACAAGTGATATTGAAGCATCCTCCATTGTATTAACTAAAGAATCAATTTTGGAAACCAAGTAGTTATAAAATAACTGTAGAATTACAGCAACTATTAAACCACCAACTGTTGTTAACAAAGCTATTTTTATACCACCAGCAACTAATGAAGGGGAAACATCCCCTGCTTCAGCGATTGCATCAAAAGCTCCAATCATTCCAATAACAGTACCCATGAATCCAAGCATAGGAGCAAGAGAAATAAATAAAGATATCCAAACCATTCCCTTCTCAAGTTTACCCATCTCGACAGATCCATACGATATAATTGATTTTTCAACCATATCTATTCCTTCAGAAGCTCTCATTAATCCTTGAACAAAAATTGAAGCAACAGGACCTCTAGTTGATTTACATATGTCTTTTGCTGCATTAACACCGCCTTTATTTTTTAAAGCATCATCAACATCAGATAATAATTTTTTAGTATCGGTTGTAGCTAAATTTAGGGTAATGATTCTTTCTATGGCAACTGCAAGCCCAAGAATAAGGCATAATAGGACAATACCCATAAATTGCCAACCACCCTGAATAAATTGTTCTTTAATAGCGTAATGGAAAGATTGTGATTCTTCGACAACCTCTTCAATAGCTTCTTCTTCGACAAATTGGACGGTATTCATAATTTCAGTAGCTGAATCCATAACTACCGCTGAAGAAGTATCGTCTTGAACTTCAGTTGCTTCTTGCTCATCTTCTTGAGAAAATGCAATATTTGAGTAAGAGAACAGACCAAATATCAAAATAAATGTAATTAATTTTTTCATAGTTTAAATGTGTTATTTTAATTTGAATTTTTCAAAAATAAAGTTATTCATACTAATATAAAAACTATAGTAGAACTTTTTACAAATTGAACTAATTGCA
>JAYZHZ010000005.1:0-6885 GCA_036166035.1 Bacteroidota bacterium | reverse complement strand
GATTTTTTCTAAAAGAAAATTCTTCTCTAACACTATTTATAAGTTGAATATTTTGTTCTTCACTAGCATTTATAAACTGCTCATTTAACTCTCTGATTTCAGATCTATAATTCGTTATTTTATTACTTATAGATCTTAATATATTGGTATCTGAGGAACCTTGGATTTCATATTTAAATAAAGATTTGGAATCATCTATTAATATTTTTACATCTGAATCATTGATAATTAAGTCTATACTTGATTTTCCAATAAAATCAAGTCTGAAAAGAGTAGCCTCATCTACAAAAAGATCGAATTCTAGTTTGTTATCCATAATTTCATCAGACTGTATTAGCTCAATAGAATAGTCTGAATTAACTTTTTGCAATCTAACTTCACCATATTTTTCTGAACCTATAATTTCAATAGCTAATTGAATTTCTTTGTTTTCTTTTTTTGAATTATTACAAGAATAAAAAATCATAAGTCCCCAGAAAAGGAAAAATACTCTGATAAATTGTTTAGAAAAACTTTTCATAAAATAAATCATACAAATAAAATAAATACCTTTTTCAGATAAGATTTAAAAACGTTAAAAAAAATTAATTTTATAAAAGTGTTTTAAAATAATCCTTACCATCTGAGAGAACTTTTGATAACCCATCAACATTTTTGCCACCAGCAGTTGACAAGAAATTTTGACCACCTCCTGCTCCTTTAATGTTTACGGCTAATTTATTAATAATATCTTTAGCGTCTAAGTTTAATTTTTTTACTATTTCCTTTGAAATTAATAATAAAATTAATGGCTTATTCGACATATTACTGGTTGCAAGAAAAATAAGATTATCAATTTCTTTATCCATTTCGAAAGCAATTTGTTTAATAAAATCCAACGATTCATTATCAAAATGATATAAAATAAGATTGGTATCATTTAATTTTTCAACATTATCTTTTATTTCATCTTTTAGAGATTTTTTCCTAAATCTATCAAACTTTGTAATCTCAGACTCCAAAGATTTATTTTTTTCAATAAGAATCTTAACTGAGTCCAAAACATTACCGGATTTTAGTAAATTTTTTAATTCAAATAATTTTTTTGACTCTTCAGAAGTATAATTTTCTGATTCGATTGAAGTGAGCGCCTCAATTCTTCTAACACCTGAAGATATAGATGATTCTGATATAATTTTAAATAAACCAATCTCAGAAGTATTATTAACATGAGTGCCTCCACATAACTCTATTGAAAACTCATTATCCATAATTACTAACCTAACTTTATCACCATATTTTTCTCCAAACAATGCCATAGCACCCATCTTTTCAGCTTCTTTTATTGGAACATTCAATAAAATTTTTACTGGTATGTTTTCTGAAATTTTTTCATTGACGACTTTATTGATTTTAGACAACTCTACATCAGTAATTTTAGAAAAGTGAGAAAAATCAAATCTCAAAACTTTATCACTAACAAGTGACCCTTTTTGAACTACATGATCACCAAGCACATTTCTTAGTGCTGAGTGAAGCAGGTGTGTGGCAGAATGATTTTTAGAAATAAGATTCCTTCTTTTTGAGTTGACTTTTAAATTAAAAGAATTTGAAAATTTATTAGGTAAAGATTGTGTTTCATGAATAATTAAATCATTTTCTTTGAATGTATTTATAACATTTATTTTCTCATCACCACTTGAAATAACTCCAATATCACCAACTTGTCCTCCAGATTCAGAATAAAATGGAGTTTTATCAAATACTATATGATATACTTTCTTTCCATTTTTATTCACCTGTCTATGCTTTAATATTTTAGAATTAGAAGTTAAGCTATCATAACCAGAAAATATGGAATCAACTTTATCGTTTATTGTTATCCAATCATCAGAAATAGTTTTAGGCACATTTCTTGATCTTTCCCTTTGTTCACTCAAAAGTTTATCAAACTTTTTCTTATCTATTTTCAAATTATTTTCACGAGCAATAAGTCCTGTTAAATCATAAGGAAAACCATATGTATCATACAGTTCAAATGCCAATTCACCAGATATCCTGTCATTTTTTCTGCTCATTTCCATTTTAATTTCATTTATTTTCTTGAGTCCATTTTCTAAAGTTTTTAAAAATGTTTTTTCCTCCTCTTTAATTACACTTTTTATAAAATCCTTTTGTTCAAACAAATTATTAAAGACTTTCTTATATTCTGTAATCACTGGATCAGCAAGTTTATAAAGAAATGGTGATTTCAATTTTAAACTGGAATACCCATACCTAACAGCTCTTCTAAGGATTCTTCTTACAACATAACCTGATTTATTATTTGAAGGTATTGCGCCATCTGAAATTGTAAATACTATGGCTCTAATATGATCACAAATTACTCTAAAAGCAATATCTATCTTTTCATCTGAATCATATTTTAAATTTGAAATTTTTTCAAGAGATTTAATTATTGGATAAAATAAGTCTATATCATAAGTAGATTTAAGGGATTTAATTGCCATGGCCAATCTTTCTAATCCCATGCCAGTATCAACATGCTTATCAGGCAAGGGTTCTAAAGAACCGTCACTTTTTCTATTAAACTCAATAAAAACAAGATTCCATATTTCTATAACCTCAGGATGATCTTTATTAATTAATTTACTTGTAGGAATTTTCTTTATTTCAGCATCATCTCTTAAATCTATATGAACTTCAGAGCATGGACCACAAGGGCCAGAATCACCCATCTCCCAAAAATTATCTTTTTTAGAACCATCTACAATCTTTGATTTGTCTACAATCTGACTCCATATTTTTATTGACTCTAAATCTTTATCTAGTTTTTCTTTTTTATCACCACCAAAGACAGTCACAAAAAGTTTATTTTCATCCAAACCGTAGTGATTTGTTAGTAAGTCCCAGGCCCATAAAATTGCATCTTTTTTAAAATAATCACCAAAAGACCAATTTCCTAGCATCTCAAACATGGTATGATGATATTTATCTATTCCAACTTCTTCTAAATCATTATGTTTTCCACTAACCCTTAAACATTTTTGAGTATTTGCAATCCTATCATTTTGAGGTTTATCATAACCTAAGAAAATATTTTTAAACTGATTCATCCCAGCATTAGT
Organism: Bacteroidota bacterium; assembly: GCA_036166035.1. Lineage (GTDB taxonomy): Bacteria > Bacteroidota > Bacteroidia > Cytophagales > MED-G16 > MED-G16. Next base: position 3,778 of record JAYZHZ010000005.1, on the reverse strand, counting down.
AAACATTAATGTAGGATCATCTTTAACAGTTATTGGAGCTGAATCAATTATTTTATGATTTTTGTTTTTGAAATAATCGAAAAAAATTTTTCTAACTTTTTTAGTGTCCATTTAACATATAAATCCGTGAATATCTTTATTTTTGCATAAATCTATTATAAAATTAGGCTATTTTAATCTAATTATGAGCAAAGATAAATATTATTATAATCCAAAAACTTGCAAGTTTGAAAGAATAAAAAAAACAAAAAAAGAAATATTTCTCAACATTATAGGTTTTCTTCTTATCGTTCTTTTTTCAAGCTTTATAGTGTTAAATATCTATGATACATACTTTGAATCTCCAAAAATTGTAGAGTTGAGAAAAGAGAATCAAGAACTTGAAACTCATTTTGAAATTTTAAATAAAGAAGTAAACGTTGCATATAAAATGTTAGAGAATTTGGAGGAAAGAGATGACAACATCTACAGAATAATTTTCGAAGCAGAACCCATTCCTTCTACAATTAGACAAGCAGGAGTTGGTGGAATTAATAGATACAAAGAACTTATTGATGGTAACCTAAAAAGAGAAGAGCTATTAGTAGATAATTATATAAAAATAGATGAGTTAAAAAGGAAGCTTTATATCCAAACCAAATCATATGATGAACTTTTTAATATGGCTAATAATAAAGAGGATCTTATTGCAGCTATTCCTGCAATTCAACCTATATATAACAAAGATTTAAGAAGAGTTGCTTCTGGTTATGGTATGAGAATTGATCCTTTCTTAAAAGTTAGAAGAATGCACTATGGCCTAGATTTTTCTGTAAAAAAAGGAACTCCAATTTATGCAACTGCAGATGGGAAGGTTGTTATTATAAAGTCATCCTTTGGAGGTTTAGGTAAACATATTTATCTGGATCATGGAAATGGTTATAGAACAGTCTATGCTCACCTTAACAAGTTTAATGTCAAAAAGGGTCAAAAAGTAAAAAGAGGAGAACTTATTGCATATAGTGGAAATACTGGTAGGTCAACTTCTCCACATCTACATTATGAAGTCCATAAAAATGGTGAAAAGGTAAATCCTATCAACTTCTTTTTTAATGATTTAACACCAAGCCAGTATGAAGAAGTAATTAGAATTGCTTCTATAGAGAATCAGGCATTAGGTTCAACCTACTAGAAATAATGCCATACAAAGAAAGAGAAATTAAAAGAAAATACTTCTCAATCGGAGAAGTTGCATCTTTACTTAATGTAAATACCTCATTAATTAGATTTTGGGAATCGGAATTTGAATTCATTAATCCAAAAAAAAACAAAAAAGGTTTGAGAAAGTATACTAATGAAGACATCAATAAATTGAAGAAAATTTATTCATTGTTAAAAGAGGAGGGATTTACTATAGATGGTGCAAGAAAACATCTTAAAAAGAACAAAAATTCATCCGAAAATAACGTTGTTTCTAAACTAGAAAAATTAAAAAATCAATTAATAGAAATAAAAAAGAAAATTTAATTCATACCCAAAATATCTCTGATAGCTTTATCATCTGAACCAGAATCTGCAAAATCATCAAATGTTTTTTCAGTTACATTTATTATATGATCTGAAATAAACTTGGCACCTTCAACAGCACCCTGTTCGTTGCTCTTAATACAACATTCCCACTCCAAAACAGCCCAACCATCGTATCCATACTGAGTTAGTTTTGAAAAAATGGATTTGAAATCTATTTGACCATCACCTAATGACCTAAATCTTCCTGGTCTATCAATCCAATCAGAATAACTTCCATATACCCCTGCTTTACCATTAGAATTAAACTCCGCATCCTTTACATGGAACATTTTGATGTATTCATGATATATATCTATATGATCTAAATAATTTAGTTGTTGTAAAATAAAATGGCTAGGGTCATAAAGCATTTTTACTCTACTATGATTCTTTGTTGATTCTAAAAACCTTTCAAAGGTTAATCCATCATGTAGATCTTCACCAGGATGAATCTCATAACATAAATCAACTCCATTACTATCAAACTCATTCAAAATAGGTATCCATCTGTCTGCCAACTCTTTAAATCCAGTTTTAACTAACCCATTTGGTCTTTGGGGCCATGGGTATAAATATGGCCACAAAAGTGCTCCTGAAAAAGTTACATGAACATTAATACCTAAATTTTTACTAGCCTTAGAAGCAAGTATTAATTGATTGACTGCCCATTCAGTTCTTTTCTTTGGATTATTTCTATATTCTGTTGGTGCAAATCCATCAAACATTTTATCATAGGCTGGATTTACAGCAACTAACTGCCCCTGCAAATGAGTACTTAATTCAGTTATTTCTACACCACAAGATTTAATTTTAGATTTGTACTCTTTTGCATAAACTTTATCTTCTGCAACTTTTTTTAAATCAATGCATCTACTATCCCAAGTTGGTATTTGTACACCCTTATAACCTAAATTAGATGCCCACTTACAAATACTTTCCATATCATTAAATGGATGTTTGTCATCCATAAATTGAGCTAAAAAAATAGCAGGTCCTTTTATAGTTTTCATAATTAAATTTTTATCCATTTAGAATTCTTTGAAGAATCAATTACAGCATCGATAAATCTCATACCTCTATATCCTTCTTCAACTGTAGGATAATCGTAAATTGGATCATCCTTTTTGTTATTTTTATAGTTTTTGACAGAATAAGAAAAATTTCTATAAATATTAGCAAATGCCTCAATGAAACCCTCTGGGTGGCCTGAAGGTGTCCTGCAATTTGCCAAAGCAAAATCAGAAAGATAAGAATTATTTACCCCAGCTCTATAAATTTGATTTGGTCTGCCATTTAGTTTTAGCAATAAAGTATTTGGTGAAGAATGTTTCCATTCAATACCACCACTGTCTCCCCATACTCGAATCTTCAAGTCATTCTCCTCACCAGTAGCAATCTGACTTGTCATTAAATTTCCTTCAATTCCGTCCTCGAGGGTAATTAATACATTTCCATCATCTTCTAAAAGTCTACCCTCAACAAAAACATTTACCTTGGATAGAAGCTTTATAATTTTCTTTCCTGTAACATACTCAACCATGTTGGCTGCGTGCGTACCAATATCACCCATACTTCCTGCTTTTCCAGATTTTCCAGGATCAGTTCTCCATGAAGCCTGTTTATTATCTGTTGATTCTAAATTTGTAGTCAACCATCCTTGTGGATATTCAACTGCAACTTTTCTGATCTTTCCTATTTTACCTAATTTAATAATACTTTTTGCTTCTTTTACCATAGGATATCCTGTATATGTATGCGTTACAGCAAATGGAATCCCAGTCTCATTAACTTTATCTACTAAATTCTTTGCTTGTTCAGAATCATAGGTCATCGGTTTATCAATAATTACTGGAAATCCATTATTAAGTGCTTTATAAGCTGGATCAAAATGTATGTGATTAGGTGTAACTATTGAAACAATATCCATTCTTTTAGAAGAATCTAAGTTAGATTCCTTATCAATCATTTCATCATAAGTTTTATAAATTCTTGAGGAATCCAAAAAAAGATTTTTCCCTGTTTGAATTGAATTTTGATAATCAGAGCTAAAAGAACCACAGACAAGTTCAATACAATTATCTAAAAATGCAGCATTCCTATGAATAGCACCAATGAAAGATCCTATTCCTCCTCCAACCATACCCATCTTCAACTTTCCCATATAATTTTATTTATTAGAAATTAACAATTATTTATTAAAAAAGGGAATAAATGATTACAGAATAATTGA
>JAYZHZ010000004.1:0-8196 GCA_036166035.1 Bacteroidota bacterium | reverse complement strand
ATCTGTTTTTACAATTTTAACTTTGATTATAGCGGTACCATCAGCTGTTAAAGCATTTAATTACATTGCTACTTTATGGAGAGGAAATATAGTTTTTACTCCAGCTATGCTTTTTTCAATTGGTTTAGTTTCATTCTTTATTTCAGGTGGAGTTACTGGTTTATTTTTAGGAAATTCAGTGGTTGATATAAATCTCCATGATACGTATTTTGTTGTAGCTCATTTCCATATTGTTATGGGTAGCGCATCATTTTTTGGTTTATTTGCTGGTGTTTATCATTGGTTCCCAAAAATGTTTGGTAGAATGATGAATAGAAATCTTGGATATGTGCATTTTTGGATAACATTTATTGGTGCTTATCTAGTTTTTTTCCCTTTGCATTATATAGGTATTGCAGGATTTCCTAGAAGATATTACTCGTTCACAAATTTTGAGACGGGTAGAATTGAATGGGGGGTTGATCTAAATACTTTTGTAAGTTTTGCAGCAATAATTACCTTTTTAGCACAGTTTATTTTCTTATTTAATTTTTTCTATTCAATGTATAGAGGTAGAAAGGCTTCTTCAAACCCTTGGAAATCAAATACTTTAGAATGGACTACACCACGTGAACCTGAACATGGCAACTGGCCTGGTGCTATTCCTAAAGTTGAGAGATGGCCATATGACTATAGTAAACCCGGTTCAAAAGATGATTTTATTCCTCAGCATATTCCATTCTCTAAGACACCAGAGTCAAATATGCCAGATGATCAGCACAGATAATTCATAATATGTTTACTTGGTTAGGAAGTAATTACAATTATTTAACCAGGATAAGTCTATTGCTTTTGTATTTATTGATTTTAGCTGGTGGTATTGTAAGATGTACGGGTTCAGGTATGGGTTGTCCGGATTGGCCTAAATGTTTTGGTAAATTAATTCCTCCTACATCAATTGAAGAACTTCCAGAAGATTACCAAGAAAAATTTGTTAGTGGAAGAATTGAGAAAAATAAAAAGTTAGCAGGAATTCTTTCCATTATAGGATTAGATGAATTATCCAATAAAATAATAAAGGACCCTGAAATCAGAGTATCTGAAAAGTTCAATGTTTATAAAACTTGGACTGAATATATAAATAGATTAATTGGTGCAATTGTTGGAATCTCGCTATTTCTTTTATTTCTTTCTTCTGTATTTATAAAACCATTTGATAATAAGATATTTCTACTTTCACTTCTTTCTATAGTTTTGGTTTTATTTCAGGCTTGGCTTGGATCTCTAGTTGTATCGACCAATCTTTTATCTGGATTTATTACTTTGCATGTTATAGTTGCATTAATTATAATATGTAATGTTATTTTATGTTTTCATCTCACATCAAATATTAAACTTAAAAATTTTAAATCCGGTTTATTAATTTTTTTTGTAATAGTAAGTTTATTACTTTTCATTATTCAAATAATTCTTGGAACAGATGTTAGAGAATCTGTTGATGGTCTTTTTAAATTCTTTGGATTCTCTCAAAGAGACTTAATAATTGAAAGTCTTGGAATCAATTTTATAATACATAGATCCTTTTCTTTGTTAATTCTAATTTTTCAATTAATTACTTATTACTTTATATTAAAACAGTCTAAAATCGACTTATATTTTAAGAATTTTTCAAGAATATTATTAGTACTTATCATCTTAGAAATTCTAGTTGGTGTAGGTATGGCATATTTCCAAATACCAAAATTTTTGCAACCGATTCATCTGTTTGTTGCTTTTCTGATTTTCGGTATTCAGTTTTATATTTTCCTGCTAGCTGTTGTAGCTAAAAAACTAAAAACTATATGATTCTTACAGGTTCAAAAACTATATTTGCGATTCAAAAGCTAATGGAAAATATTAAAATAGTATTTGAGCTAACCAAGTTTAGGCTATCTGCCTTAGTATCATTCTCTGCTGTTTTTGGATTTTTGCTAGCTTCCAATGAGGCTGATTTATTTAAAATAGTTATTTTATTTATTTCTGGTTATTTAGTTAGTGCATCATCTGTTATAAATAATCAAATTTTAGAAAAAAATTTTGACAAATTAATGGATAGAACAAAGAATCGTCCATTACCTATGGGTAAAATCTCTTCTAAAAAATCAATTTTAATTTCGATTATTTTTATACTAGTTGGATTAACTCTTATGGGTTATTTCTTAAACATATATGCAGCTGTTATATCATTTCTCTCTCTTATGTTATATTCTTTTATATATACACCTTTGAAGAGGGTAGGACCTATTGCTGTTTTTGTTGGAGCAATTCCAGGAGCACTTCCACCACTTATTGGTTGGGTAGCAAATACAAATTCTATTTCTTTAGAAGCAGTAATAATATTTAGCATTCAATTTATATGGCAATTCCCTCATTTCTGGGCAATAGCATGGTTATACGATGATGACTATAAAAAGGTTGGATTCAAACTTTTACCTAGTAATGGTAAGAAAAATTTAAATACAGCAATTAATATTATGACTTACACACTGTTTCTAATTCCACTTGGTCTCCTGCCAACAATTTTTGGTATAACTGGAATTATTTCTGGAACAATTGCAGTTGTTTGTGCAATATTATTTTTGATTCAAACAATTAAACTAATTAAAGATTATTCAAGGAATTCTGCATTAAGAGTGATGTTTGGTTCATTTATTTACTTGCCAATAGTTCAAATAAGTTATATAGTGGATAAAATTTAAATTATGTCAGAAAAATCTAGTACTAAAATTCTAAGAATGAATCCAAGAATTTTCTTGGTTTGGGTATTTATGATATCTATCACAATGATTTTTGTTTCTCTTATAAGTGCATACATTGTTAAAAAAGGTGAACCTGGTGGATTTAATGTTGATTTACCTTCCATGTTTTACTACTCCACTATAGTTGTAATTATTAGTAGTATATTCAAGCAGTTATCTTATTTTGCATCTAAAAGAGATGATTTCAAAAAGCAAAAGATTTATTTGATTCTAAGTTTTATTACTGGTACTCTTTTTCTGATTTTTCAGTATTATGGCTGGTCACAACTGGTTAATGGTGGTGTTTATTTTGTTGGTCATCCCGATGGATCTTTTATCTATATTCTCAGTGGTGTTCATGCTTTCCATCTCGTATCTGGTCTAATTTTTATCTTAATTGTATTTAATAAAGTAAGGAGACTAGAGATACACTCAAAAAATATGCTAGGTGTAGAAATGTCAACAACTTATTGGCATTTTCTTGCTGGAATGTGGGTTTATTTGTTTTTAACTTTGTATTTTTATAACTCGTAAATAATGGCAAATTCAGTATCAGTAAGTACATCTAAAAAAGATCTTTGGTATGGTGGGGTTGAACCATATAAAGCAAGTTATGGTAAGTTGATGATGTGGTTTTTTTTAATTTCTGATACATTTACTTTCTCTGCTTTTTTAATTTCTTATGGAGTCATCAGATTAAAACATCCAGCCTATGAAGGAGCACTGGATGAGTTCACATTTTCTCAATCATATTGGCCTGTTCCAGAAAAAGTTTTTGAGGCTTTCCCCTTTTTTCATGGAGTTGAATTGCCTCTAGTCTTTGTTGGCTTAATGACCTTTATTTTAATTCTTAGTAGTGTGACAATGGTTTTGGCTGTTGAAGCTGGTCATAGAATGGATAGGCAAGGAGTTGAGAAATGGATGATTTGGACAATTATTGGTGGAATAACATTTTTAAGTTGTCAGGCATGGGAATGGTCACACTTTATTCATGGAACGGATATAGGTAGTAAGTTAATGGATGGATCTATAATTTATGGTGCGAATCTTCAGATGAATCAATATGGTCCTCCTGACTTTGCTGCATTTTTCTTTTTTATAACCGGATTTCATGGATTTCATGTTTTTAGTGGGGTATTATTGAATTTTCTAATTTTTTATCAGGCTACAGTTGGAATATTAGAGAGAAGAGGTCATTATGAGATGGTTGAAAAGGTAGGGCTTTATTGGCATTTTGTAGATCTTGTTTGGGTTTTTGTTTTCACATTTTTTTATTTAGTTTAAAGTCATGATCGAACCAGAAATATCCTCAGTTACTCCTGAACCGGTAGACAAATCCAAAATATGGAAAATATGGAAAGTAGCTATTATTCTAGGTGTTGTTACTGCTGCTGAATTTTATGTGGCTTTACAATTCCCTGAGGAATGGAAAGATTTTAAGTTATTTTTATTCATTGGTATGACATTCATTAAAGCCGGATATATAGTTGGAGAATTTATGCATCTCGCACATGAACAGAAGTCACTTATTTGGACAATAGCATTACCTTGTGCTTTCGTTGTTTGGTTATTAGGTGCTTTATTTATCCAGGCTGATGCAATATTTCATGCAATATATTCTCAATGAGGCCTAATTATAAGGTTTTTGTATTATCCTTCTCACTATTATTTCCTATTATAATTTACCTCTTTCTAAGATTATTTGGAGACAACAAATATGAAATTTCATTATCAAATATAGAATGTGATTATTTAGTTAATAATAAAGAAATCTTTAATAATTTGAAGAGTAATAAAATCAAAATTGTTGATGTCAGAGATGGAGGAAAAAACTACTTAATTAATAACCACATAAAAAAAATATATTTAAAAAAAGAAATTGACATTATAACAATTTCAGAAACCAAACATAATTTAGAGTGGACTTCAATTGATATGAATCCAAATTACTTGGATAGCCTTTTTTCTTGTAATAAATTTGGCGATGAATTTAAATCTTTCATTGTTTTACTTGACAGAAACAATAAAATTAGAGGATTATATAATTCCATTTCCGATGGAGAAATTGAAAGACTAAATGTTGAAATTGATATATTGGATTTAAATAATGAATAATAAATTAGTAAGATTAATAGTTTTCATTTCCATTTTGATTCCAATCGCGGTTGCAGTATTGCTGTTTATGCCAAGTAAGATTTCATTTTTTGGAAGTTGGACTTACACGTTACCGCATTTCAATGCTATAATTAATTCTTTAACTGCATTTTTTCTTTTTTTCTCATTTTATATGATAAAAGTAAAGAAAGATATTAATATGCATAAATTATTTAATACTTTGTCATTTATTCTTGGTTCAATTTTTTTGATTTCATATATAATTTATCATTCATCTGTTGAAAGCACAAGCTATCTTGGAGGCTTTAAAATTCTTTATTATTTCTTTCTGATTTCTCACATAAGTTTATCAATAGTTGTAGTTCCTTTTGTACTATTTGCTTTCTATTATGCTCTATCAAATCAGATAAATAATCACAAGAAAATAGTAAAATATACTTTTCCGATTTGGTTATATGTTTCAGTTTCAGGTGTGATAGTTTACTTGATGATTAGTCCATTTTATAATTTCCCATGAATAAAATATTTTTGACATTATTTTTTCTTTTATTTTCAAAAATTGAAATTTTATCTCAGGGTTGCTCTATGTGTAGGGGTATCGTGGAGAGTGATGCTAATTCAGGAGGTACGGGGATATCTTCAAGCATTAATTCTGGAATTGTATATTTATTTACATCAACTTATATTTTAATACTAATAGTTGGATTTTTTTGGTATTATAGGAGTAAAAGATATCTTAAGGAGCAAGAAAATAAAACTAAAATTAAAAAAAGGGTAGCTTCTTTAATTAATTAAATTTATTTTATTTTTTTCATTAGTTTGTTTGAAAATATAAAATTATTCAATTCTTTAATATTTGTATTTAAAATCTGCTTATTGTCACCTTCCCAAAGTTTTCTACCCTTATGTAAGAACATAATGTATTCACCAATTTCTACTACAGAATTCATATCATGAGTTACAACTATTGTCGTGGTATCTAATTTTTGAGTGAGTTCTAAAATAAGATCATCAATTTTAATTGCAGTTACGGGGTCAAGCCCTGAATTAGGTTCATCACAGAATAAATATTTAGAATCATTAACTATAGCTCTTGCAATACCTACTCTTTTTTTCATACCTCCACTTAATTCTGATGGCATCTTATGATTAATTTTTTCTAATCCAACTAGTTTTAGACAATGATTTACCTTATCAATCTTTTCCTTATCAGGTATACTTGTAAGTATGTCTAATGGAAATTTTATATTTTCTTCGACATTTTTGGAATCAAAAAGTGCACTTCCCTGAAATAACATTCCAATCTCTCGTCTAATTTCAGTTGATAAATTTTTATTTGAATTTGTGAAATCCCTACCATCAAATAATACACTTCCTTTATCTGGATTAAGCAAACCGACTAAACATTTTAGAAGTACACTTTTTCCTGTTCCACTTGATCCAATTATGAGATTAGTTTTTCCTTTTTCAAATTTTCCAGAGATATTGAAAAGTACTTTCTTGTCCTTAAAAGATTTAGATATATTATTTATTTCTATCATAATAAAAGTTGAGCTAAAATATAATCAGCAATCAATATTGCTATGCAGCTATTTGTGACCGCATTTGTACTGGATTTTCCAACCTCCAATGCTCCACCAGAGGTATAATATCCCTGAAAAGATGAGATGGAAGAAACTATGAATGCAAAAACATACGATTTAATTAATGCAAAAGGAATATTAAATGGATTGAATTCATATCTTAATCCATAAATATATTCTTGACCTGTTATCACATCAGTTAATACTCCAGCAGTATAACCTCCGAGGATAGCAAGTGTAGCTGATATGACAACAAGAATAGGAAACATCAACAATGCAGCAATTATTTTTGGTAATACCAGATATGAACTTGAGTTTACACCCATAACCTCAAGTGCATCAATTTGTTCAGTTATTCTCATTGTTCCTAATTCTCCAGCTATATTTGAACCAACTTTACCAGCAAATACAATGGCTATAATCGTTGGTGACAATTCTAAAAGAGTCATATCTCTTACAACTAATGATATTACATAGTCAGGAATTAATGGACCAACTAAGTTAAAAGCTGTTTGAATTGTTGTTACAGCTCCCATAAAAACTGAAACAATAGAAACAATAAATAAACTATCGTATCCAATTTTAATGCATTCATTAATGGTCAACGAAAAATATGTTTTGAATTTTTCTCTTCTTTCAAATAGTGATATTAAAAAAAGTATGTATTTACCAAATCTTTTCAATTTATTATTCTTTTTTTTTTATTAATATACATACAAATTAGTAAATTCATCTCATCATTTTGGTCTTATGAATAAAACAATAGTTGTCACTGGAGGATCTAAAGGTATTGGAAAATCTATAGTGTTTAAGTTTGCAAAAAATGGATTTGATATAATTACTTGTTCTAGGAATAAAAAAGATTTATATAGCTTAGAATCTAATTTTAAATCTATTTATTCTGATGTTAAAATATTTACATTTAAAGCAGATCTTTCTAATAAAGATGATTGTGATAAATTTATAAGATTTGTAAATAAAAACACAAAATCTATAGATATATTGGTAAATAACGTAGGTGCATTTGTTCCTGGTAAATTAATATCTGAAGATGATTCAGCTCTTAAATTAATGATAGATACTAATCTCTATTCTAACTATTGGGTTACTAGAGGCCTCGTTAAAATATTTACTAATCAAAAATCTGGTCATATTTTTAATATATGCTCTATAGCAAGTAAAGTAGCATATGACTCAGCAGGATCTTATTGTATTTCAAAATTTGCATTATATGGAATGAGTTTATGTTTGAGAGAAGAATTGAAAAATTTTAATGTTAAAGTAACATCTATTTTACCTGGTGCAACTAGAACAGGTAGTTGGGATGGAACATCCTTACCTGATGATCGTTTTATAAAACCAGAAGATGTATCAAATTCAATATTTGGAGCATATAATACTTCAAAGGGTGCAAATGTAGAAGAGATTATCATTAGACCACAATTAGGTGATATTTAAATTTTTAAATTTTGAGTAAATTTTTTAAAGAAAATTTATTTTTCTACAAAAGGAGAAAAACTATTTCTGTAAATATAGGTGAGTCGGCAATAGGTGATCAAAATCCTATTAGAATTCAATCTATGACTACAACTGATACAATGGATACAAATTCGACTGTAGAACAAGCAATTAGGATGGTTAATTCGGGATGTGAATTTATAAGAGTAACAGCACCTAGTACTAAAGCAGCAAAAAATTTAAAAGAAATAAAAAGTGAATTAAATAGGAGGGGATACAAGATA
>JAYZHZ010000003.1:0-2579 GCA_036166035.1 Bacteroidota bacterium | reverse complement strand
TTATAATTTTTTAAATTATTAATAATCTGTCTTTTTTTAATAGAACTTACTTGAGATAAAGAATAAATGAGAGGTAAAGTTATTTTAGACTGCTTAAAATCATTTAATGAAGGTTTTCCCGTATCGTAAGATAAGTAACCAAATAAATCATCTCTTATCTGAAAAGCCTGACCAATCATAAGCCCAAATTCTTCCATTAATTTAATTTTCTTTAAGGTTGAGTTTGTTGATATTGCACCCATCATACAACAAGATGAGAATAGACTAGCTGTTTTTTGCTTAATTATTTTGAAATAGGTATTTTCATCAATATCTAAGCTTTTAGATTTCTTTAACTGAGTTATTTCACCTTCACTGATTTTTTTTACAGCATTCGATAAGATCCCTAAAAACTTATGATCATTATTTATAACAGATAATTCTAGCCCTCTAGAAAGCAAATAATCACCAACTAATACTGAGTATTTACTTTTCCAAATTGCATTTACAGAAAAATACCCTCTTCTATAATTGGAATCATCAACAACATCATCATGAATTAGTGTTGCAGTATGAAGAATTTCAATAAGAATTGCCGCTCTATAGGTAGAATCTGATATTTTACCATTTAACCCAGCCGTTAAGAAGACAAACATTGGTCTTAATTGTTTTCCCTTTCTCTTTAAGATATAATTAATTATTGTATCAATAATAGAGTTTTCACTTGAAATAGAAGTTTTTAACTTTTTTTTAAACTCATCCATTTCTTTATTTATGGGGTCTTGAATTTCTTTGAGATTCATTAACATAAATTACATTATCTTGGTCTAATATTTTTACAATTCTACGATTAATGATTCAAAAAGATGAATAAGTCAAAAAAAAATAAGACTAAGAAATATAAAAAAATTGTAAAAAGATCAAAATTCTGGCCTATTGTTAAATTATTTAAGAACAGAAAAGAATTTATGAAACAGGTATCTAAAAAATCTCAAGAAAAAATATTAATTAAGTTTAAAGACAAAAGTTTATATCATGAATTATTAAATACTCTATATAAAGAAAAACTTCGAATTTCTAATATATCATGGACTGCTGATCCTAAAGACGACAAAAAATTTTGGTATGAAATTAAAGAGAAAATATTGGAGTATGAGAAAGACAAAACAAATGAAAAAATAAAAAGTAAATTATTACCATTAATAATTGACAGGTATACAAAAGAAATAACAGGAAATTTTAAAACAAGTCATCATAGCTTTGCCAGAAGAGCAATAACTTCGTTTCTTGCTAGATTATTAAACACTGCAAGATTAAGAAATCCATTTGGGAATCTGAATTTAGATACTACAATAAAAATTTTTGGCAAAAAAAAGAAATTGAGAAAACTATCAAAAACAGGAACTATTGTAATGGTTCCTACACATTTCTCTCATTTAGATTCTGCTCTTATCGGGTGGTTAATATCACACCTTGGTCTCCCTGCTTTTATGTACGGTGCTGGGTTAGTACTGTATAATATGAAGATTTTCGCTTACTTCTTCAATAGTTTAGGAGCCTATAAAGTGGACAGAAGGAAAAAGCACATCTTATATTTAGAAACTTTAAAAACATATACAGAACAAGCCATAATTAATGATTGCCATAATTTATTTTATCCGGGAGGAACTAGATCTAGATCAGGCTCTATTGAAAAAAATTTAAAGCTTGGTCTTCTTAGTAGTACAATAAATGCTCAAAAAGAATTAATTAAAGAAAATAAAAAAATATTCATTGTACCTGTGACTTTTAGCTATCAATTTGTTCTTGAAGGCCCGGCATTAATTAATCAATACCTTTCTAAAAATAAAATCGATGATCAACATTTAAAAGATTTAGGGTATTCTAATACATATAAAATTTTAACATTTTTAGTAAAGTATTTTACTCAATCTAATAGTATAGCTGTATCATTTGGTAATCCTATGGATGTTTTTGGTAATAAAGTAAATAATAATGGGGAAGTAAAAAATAACAACCAACTTTCTTTTGAAAAAAAGAATAAAGCTGATATTCTAAATAATTTATCTGAAAAAATAATTAGTGAACTCATGTCAGGGACTGTTGTTTTTTCCAGTCTATTAGTTGCAATAGTTTCATTTGAAATTATACAAAATAGATTTAAAAGAATGAAAATAACTAGTCTGATATCTTTACCTGAAGATGAATTAATTATAAAATTAAAACATTTCAAGAAATATTATAATAGAGCACTAAACCACGTTAATAAATTATCAAAAAATAAATTAATCAAAAAATCTAATGAACTAAATCTTTCATTAGATGATCAGATTAAATTGGGATGCAAAAACCTTGGACTTTATCATGCAATTAAACCAGTTAAATTAATAAATGAATCGATTGTAGTAAAAAATATGAAGATGTTATATTACTATAGAAATAGATTAGAAGGATATGGTTTAAAGAAAAAACTATTATAATTCTGATCTTTCTATTGCATCTAATCTTTTACTTAAGGAAGGATGAGAATAATTTAAAAATTCATACACTGGATGAGGTGTAAGGTTTGATAAATTATCTCTAGAAAGTTTTTTAAGTGC
>JAYZHZ010000002.1:0-6968 GCA_036166035.1 Bacteroidota bacterium | reverse complement strand
AGTTTTGGAAATACCATTTTAAAATAATTTTTATAATTTTTTTTATCCGCATCTATAAAAATTAGATCAAACTTATAATCTAGAGTAGATATCACGTCTATTGCTTTTCCTATTTTCTGAATAATTTGTTTGCTAAATTCTGATTTGTCAAAAAAGTATCTTACCTTATCATATAAAGATTTATCTTTATCTATGGTAATTAATTTACCATTTTTTTTAATTCCCTCAACAAGACATAAAGCTGAATATCCAGTATATGTTCCAATTTCAAGGATATTTTTTGGCTTTAATGTTTTAGATATAAAACTCAATACCCTTCCTTGAATATGACCGGACAGCATTCTAGGTTGGTTTACATTTAAAAAAGTATATTCCGTAATTTCACTGAGTAAATCAGACTCAGAGTCAGATAAGTTTTGTACATATTTTTCAATATTCTTATCTACTAAATCCATAATAAGCAAATTAAAAATTTATTAACAATTAATGTATCTTTAATAGAAAAATAAGACAATGCGATACAAAAAAATAAATAATAGACTATATATAAATAATAGAAAAAATTATTTAAAAAGAGTTAATAGTAATTCCATTTCAATTTTTGTGTCGAATGATCCAATGCCAACCAATGCTGATGAAACATTACCTTTCGTTCAAGACACTAACCTTTTATACTTAACTGGAATTGATCAGGAAGATACATTTCTTATTCTTGCACCAAATTTTCCTGATGAAAGTATGAGAGAAATTTTGTTTATTAAGGAAACAAGCGAGGAAATATCTATATGGGAAGGAAATAAATTTACCAAAGATGAGGCAAAAAAAATATCAGGTATAAATAATGTTATGTGGAACGAGCAGTTTGAAAAAATACTTCCTCTTATTGTGGCTGAATCCGATGAAGTTTATTTAGACAAAAATGAACATATTAGGTCAGTAACCCAAGTTGAAACAGCACAAGATAGGTTTTTAAAAAATTTTAAATTAAAGTTTAAATCTTGTAATATCAAACGATCATATCCTATTCTAAGTGATCTTAGAATGATTAAAAATAACATAGAAGTAGAGATGATTAAGCATGCTTGTGACATTACTGAAAAAGGTTTCAGAAGAGTTTTAAATTTTATAAACCCGAAAGTTTGGGAATATGAGATAGAAGCTGAATTCATTCATGAATTTATTAGAAATAATTCAAAAGGATTTGCTTATCAGCCTATAATAGCAACTGGTATTAATGCATGTTCACTTCATTATAATGAAAATAGATCTCAGTGCAATAAAGGAGAGTTAATTTTAATGGATGTTGCCGCAGAATATGCTAATTATAAATCTGATATGACTAGAACTGTCCCTGTTGATGGTAGATTTACAAAAAGACAAGTTGAAATATATAATGCTGTTTTAAATGTAAAAAATGAGGCTACTAATCTTCTCAGACCTGGAATAACCATTAATGAATATCATAAAGAAGTTGGAAAAATAATGGAGTCTGAATTAATAAGGATAAAACTTCTTGATAAAAAAGATGTTAAAAATCAAGATCCTAAGAATCCACTTTTTAGAAAATATTTCATGCACGGAACTTCACATCATCTTGGTTTGGATGTTCATGATGTAGGAAATTTTCATATTGATCTCAATCCTGGAAACGTATTTACTGTAGAACCTGGAATTTATATAAGAGATGAAAATATTGGAGTAAGAATTGAGGATAATATTTTAGTCGGTGAAAATGAAAATATTAACTTAATGAAGAATATTCCTATTCTGACTGAAGAAATTGAAAATCTTATGAATTAAAGTTCTAGCCTATTGACATCCTTATGAATTTATCAACAGATAGTTCTGAGGAGAAAGTAGCAAGATAGCTTTTAACTGTTAACGAATTATCCTTGACAAAGGATTGATTTAGCAATGTATTTTCTTTAAAAAATTTTTGAAGTTTACCTTGAGCTATTTTTTCAATTATTTGTTCAGGTTTTCCTTCTTTTCGTGCTTGATCCTTACCAATTTCTATTTCCTTATCTACAACAGATTGATCAACTTGATCGCTACTTATGGCAATGGGATTCATCGCAGCAATTTGCATTGCGACATCTTTTCCAACACTAATATAGTCAATAGATGAAATATTTGATAAAGCTACCAAAACACCCAACTTATTGCCAGCATGTAGATATGGCACTATCTTTTCACCTTCTAGGTTCTTATATTCACGAATCTCAATTTTTTCCCCAATCTTACCAATCAAATTAACAATGTGTTGCTCAACTGTATTAGTGTCTAGATTAGTCTTTAAAATATCACCAACGGAATTAAGAGAACTATCAAAAGCAAGATCTAAAATCCTAGTTGCTAGTTCCTTAAATTCTTCATTTTTTGCTACAAAATCAGTCTCACAAGTAAATGATAATATCGATGCCTTATCTTCTGAAGAGTTTAATTTATAAATGACAATTCCCTCTGATGTTTCTCTATTCGATCTAGCTTCTGATACTTTTTGACCTTTTTTTCTCAAAATATCTATAGCTTTTTTAAAATCACCCTCTGCCTGAACTAATGCTTTTTTACAATCCATCATACCAGAACCCGTTTTCTGTCTTAATTCATTTACTTCTTTTGCTGAAATATTTACTGCCATAACATTAATAAATTAGAATTATTTAGAAACTTCCTTTTTAGATTCTTTCGCTATTTTTTCTGCCTCTTTCTTTTCTTTTTCTTGTTTCTCTGATGCTTCTTTTTCTTGTTTTATTCTGATCTCTTCTTTAATCTTCTCTCTCTCCTTTAACCCTTCCGCAATTGCAGCTGAAATGTAATCCATTATTATAGAAACTGAAGTGAATGAATCATCATTTGCTGGAATCTCGAAATCAATTAGGTTAGGATCTGAATTAGTATCTACCATCCCATATACGGGAATATTTAGTTTTTTTGCTTCCTTTACAGCAATCTCTTCATGTTTAATGTCTACAACAAAAAGTGCAGCGGGAATCCTATTTAGTGAAGAAATTCCACCTAAAGCTCTTTCAAGTTTATCTTTATCTCTTGAATTCATTAATCTTTCTTTCTTAGAAAAATCAGTTGTATATGTATCCTGATTTTCTAAATTTTCTAGAGAAGATAATTTTTTTAATGACTTCCTTATTGTTGAAAAATTAGTAAGCATACCACCTAACCATCTTTCAGTTACGTAGGGCATGTTTAGTTCTTTAGCTTTTTCTGAAACATATGTTTTAGCTTGTTTTTTTGTTGCAACAAACATAATTTTTCTTCCAGACTTAGCGATATTTTGCAAAGAAACTGCTGCAGTGTATGCACAATCAATTGTCTTATGTAAATCAATAATGTGAATGCCATTATTTTGCATGAAAATATACTCAGACATTTTTGGATTCCATTTTCTAGTTAGATGTCCAAAATGAACTCCTGCCTTTAACAACTCTTTATGATCTAATTTCTTGTTCATAATTTATCTTTTTACCCACTGGAATGCTCTTCTAGCCTTTCTTCTACCATATTTCTTTCTTTCAACCATTCTAGGGTCTCTAGTAAGAAACCCTTCTTTTTTCAAAATGATTCTGTTTTCCTCATCACTTTTAACTAATGCTCTTGAAATTGCTAACCTAATCGCTTCAGCCTGTCCTTTTAACCCTCCTCCATAAATGTTTACCTTAAAATCAAATTTATTTACAGAATCAACAGATTTCAATGGTTGTTCCACAATTAGTCTTAAAAGCTCCGATGAAAAATATGTTTCTAAATCAATACCATTTATTTTAAAAGAACCCTTACCAGGTTTCATGTACAATCTAGCGACTGAAGTCTTTCTTCTTCCAACTGTACTTATATATTCCATACTAAATTTTTATTTCTTTAGGTTTCTGACTTTCATGAGGATGTTTAGAATCTTCGTAAACAAATAGATTTCTGAATAACTGTCTACCAAGCCTATTTTTGGGTAACATACCTTTAACCGCCTTCTCAACAATAAATTTTGAAGATTTTTTATCTTTAATTTCTAAAGGAGTAGTTATTTTCTGTCCACCAGGATAACCACTATATGAAACATACTTCTTATTTCTCCACTTTTTTCCAGTTAATTTTATTCCGTCAGAATTTATTACAATAACATAATCCCCACAGTCAATATGAGGGGTGAAAGACGCTTTATTTTTTCCTCTCAATATTTTAGCAATCTCAGAAGAAAACCTACCCAATGTTTTACCATCAGCATCAGCTACAAACCAACTCTTCTGGATTGTTTCTTTATTTAAGTACTGTGTCTTATAACTTTTTGAATCCATTAGCTTTTAAAAGTGAGCAAAAATAGATTTATTAATAAATAAAAGCAATAGATAATGGTAATTATTATACCAGCTCCGCCTGATTTTTTTTAAGTATTTTTCTTAGAGATTTCGTTTTCTTTTTATTATTGGGAGCAAGTTTAAGGTTAAAAGAGAATTTTGATCCATGATTAGTTTTAGATTTCAATTTTATTTTTGTTTTATGACCTTCAATAATATGCTTCACAATTGCTAGGCCAAGACCTGTTCCTCCCTTTTTCTTTGACCTACTCTTATCAATTCTATAAAATCTCTCAAATATTCTTTTTCTATGATTTTTTGGAATTCCTTTACCAGAATCTTTGACACCAAGATTAACAACCTTCTTTCTTTTCTCACATATGAGAATAATTTCTGTATTTGGATCAGAGTATTTTATTGAATTTGTTATAAGGTTCTTTAATACTTGAAAAATTCTATAGTAGTCAGCAACTACAATTATTGATTTGTTATCACCAAGATCAAAATTTAATTTAATTCCTCTATTATGTGCAATAGGCTCTAACTGATCGGCCGTTTCTTTGACTAGAGAAATAACATCAAATGGTTCCATTTTCATCTTTATTTCACCGCTTTCCATCTGCGAAATTGTAAGAAGATCTCTAACCAACAGATCAAGATAATCCAAACTCTTTGCAGCTTTTGCTAAAAATTTTTTCCTAATTGCAACATCAGCATTCATATTATCTAGTAATGTATGAACAAATCCTTGAGCAGCAAAAATTGGTGTTTTTAATTCATGAGACACATCTTGAAGAAAATCTCTTCTGAAAGATTCTAATCTTTTTAGCTCATCTATTTCAAGTTTTTTTAGATTGGCAAAATTATATATCTCTTCATTAATTCCCTTAAGTGGATTTACTTGTCTTAAAACAGTTCTATCCGTTTTAACCCTCTTAAAATCTTTATTTCTAATTTTTTCAAAGGATTTATATATCTCATTTATTTTCTTATCAAAAAGATTTTCAGTAATAATGGCAAATAACAATGTTGAAGATGAAAAAGAAATAATAGCAGCTGTTAGAAGTTTTATGTCTTCAGTAATACCAAGAAATAATGCTGTCAATGTAGATATTATCCCAACTATAACTCCAAATAATACAGATATGGCTTTTGAGTTATTCATTACTTAAAATTAATTTTTAAAATTATACCCTACACCTTTTATTGTGTTAATATAATTTTGACCAATCTTTTCACGAATTTTTCTAATATGAACATCAACTGTTCTTGGAATGACATGAACATCTGTTCCCCATATATTTCTTAATAAAGAATCTCTACTATAAACTTTTTTTGGATTAAGAGCTAAAAAATATAATAACTCAAATTCTTTCTTAGGAAAAAAAATTTCTTTTCCTTTCAATCTTACAGTATAAGTATCCTTATCAATATTTAAATCGCCAATAGTTAACAAATTCGCTAAATTCTTACTTGAAGATTTTCTTTTATAAAAAGAGTTTATCCTACTAATTAGAGCCCTTGGCTTAATTGGCTTAGTAATGTAATCATCAGCACCAGATTCAAACGCTGCAACCTCAGAGTATTCCTCAACTCTTGCAGTAAGAAAGAGTATATAAGAATCTTTTATTATATCAAGTTTTCTCAAATTGATACATGTTTCAATACCATCCATACCTGGCATCATTATGTCAAGAAGTATCAAATCTGGAGTAGATTTTTCAGCTAATTTAATCCCCTCCTTTCCAGAAGAGGCTGTTTCTACATAATAACCCTCATTTTCTAGATTATACTTTAAAAGAAGAAGAATATCTTTTTCATCATCAATTGCTAAAATCTTAAAGTCAGACTTTTGATACATACCGTAATTTATAATTTATATGACTATTCTATCTTTAAAATTAAATCAATTTTAAAGAATTAATGCAAACTTAAAATTTGATTAATTATCAGTTAACATTTTTATAATTTTCAATCTCTATTACAAAATTTCCAAAATTCATTTTAGCAAGAAGTTTGAGTGGTACTTTATTTTTATCATCAGATAACCAGAACTTTACAGCATCTTCATCTTCAAAAAGTCTATTTTTTGGTATTAATGGAGCAAAAACTATTGAATTTATTTCACCGATCTTTGTTTGTATACTTTCTCTCTTCAAAAACTTCATCTGATACTTAAACTTATCATTATTCTCAAAGTATGGAATTTCAACTAATTCTTTATCTGAAATATCTGAGTAATCCAGTGATCTAAGATATGCCAAACTAGCAATCCAATAATTCATAAAATATGATCTTATAATTTTTTGAATATCATTCTCAAAGTGAAGATACTTATGTTGTACAAAGTTCTTGGTAAACTTATCAAGAATAACTATCTGCACACTATCTGAATCATTTTGAAAGTTCAATATTTCATTTTTTCTATACTTACCCTCATTAAGATATCTATGAAACTTTTTTGGTTTTAGGTCTGAAGTAGTAATGTATGCTCCCCAATTATCTCTGACTTTTGCAAAAAAATCAAATATTCCTATTGTCCTTCCTATAACATCAATTTTAAAAACCTCATTATTATTTAAACTATACGTAATGGTATCTGTTATCATTGAAGCTTTGCCAGCATTAAATACTCCAAGAGAAACCAAATAGTCTATTCTT
>JAYZHZ010000001.1:0-37826 GCA_036166035.1 Bacteroidota bacterium | reverse complement strand
TTTTTTGCAATATATAATAGTATTAAATTTTGATAATTAAAATTTAATTAATCCTATTTTTAGTATATTTGCATTTCAATTTCTTAATAGAATGATAAATCCTAATATAGTCATTGATAAATCATATAAAATTTCTAATAAAGAAATTTTAGATGACTATTTCTTGATCAATCAAAGCAGATACTTAAGTTATATTGGAAGAAAAGAAGTATTTATGGGTAGGGCTAAGTTTGGTGTATTTGGTGATGGAAAAGAACTTCCTCAGGTTGTTATGTCAAAATTTTTCAATAATGGCGATATAAGATCCGGATATTACAGAGATCAAACTTTTATGATGGCAATAGATCAATTAACTCCTGATCAATTTTTTGCTCAACTTTATGCTCATACAGATATCAATAAAGATCCTCATTCTGGAGGAAGGCAGATGAATTGTCATTTTTCTACAAGAATGCTAAATAATGATGGAAGCTGGAAAACTTTAACGGATATGAAGAATTCATCCAGTGATGTTTCTTGTGTATCTGGACAAATGCCAAGAATTGTCGGATTAGCTTATGCTTCAAAGCTCTATAGAAAAAATAAAAATTTGTCGGATATGCAAAATTTTTCTATTAATGGTAATGAAGTGATTTTTGGTACTATAGGAGATGCTAGTACTTCTGAGGGTCATTTCTGGGAAGCTATTAATGCGTGTGGTGTTTTACAAGTTCCACTAGTTATGTCTATATGGGATGATGGATATGGTATTTCTGTACCATCAGAATACCATACTACTAGAAATGATTTATCTAAAGTTTTATCCGGATTTCAAAGAGTATCTACAAAAGAGAAAGGATTTGAGATATTTACCGTTAATGCTTGGGATTATATTGGATTATTAAAAGCGTATTTAAAAGCAGCTGAATTTGCTAGAAAAGATCATGTTCCGTGTATTATTCATGTTAAAGATGTAACTCAACCCCAGGGTCATACAACATCCGGATCTCACGAGAGGTATAAACCAAAAGAAAGATTAAAATGGGAAAAAGATTTTTGTTGCATTAAAAAAATGAGAGAATGGATATTAAAAAATAATATTTCAACTTCTGATGAATTGGAAAGAATTGAAAATAAAGCTGAAAAGTCTGCAATAAAATCAAGAGATAAATCATGGAAATCCTATAGAAATTCAATTGATGAGGATCTCCAAGATGCACTGGCTATAATAACTAGGGTAGCACAGAATAGTCCAAAAAACAAACAAGAAATTATTGATATCAGAAATCAACTATCTAATACTATTCAGCCGTTAAAATCAGATGTTTATAAATCATTGAAATTTGTTCAGCGGATAATTAGAAATGAAAATAATATTGCCAAAAATTATCTTATTAATCTAATTGATGAAAAGAAGAAAAAATATAATTATGAGTATAGCTCTCATCTTTATAGTGAATCTAAATTTTCAGCTTTAAATATCAGAGAAGTTGAACCAAAATATGACAATAAAACTAAGATTATAGATGGAAGAGAAATTATAAATAAATTTTTTGATATAACATTCAAAAATAACCCCTTAGTTTTTGCTGTTGGTGAGGATGTTGGAATAATTGGTGGAGTAAATCAAGGCTTTGCTAATTTGCAAAAAAAATATGGCGAATTAAGAATTACTGATACTGGTATAAGAGAATCTTCTATTATTGGCCAGGGTATAGGATCAGCACTAAGAGGATTGAGACCTATTGTTGAAATTCAGTATTTGGATTATGTTTATTGGGCTATTCAAACTCTTTCTGATGATCTATCTACCCTTCATTATAGAACTAAGGGAGGTCAGAAAGCACCAGTAATTATAATAACTAGAGGTCATAGGCTGGAAGGAATTTGGCATTCAGGATCTCCAATGGGAACTCTAGTTAATAGTTTAAGAGGAATTAATGTACTTGTACCAAGAAATTTTGTAGAAGCTGCAGGAATGTATAATACTTTACTGTCTTCAGATGAACCGGGAATAATTATTGAACCTTTAAATGCTTACAGGTTAAAGGAGAATCTTCCAAATAATTTGGATAAAATTTCTGTTGAATTTGGTGTCCCTGCAATATTAAAGGAAGGTAAAGATATTTCAATAGTAACTTATGGTTCAATGTGTAGGATAGTTTTGGATGCTGCTAATCAATTAGATGAGATTGGAATTTCGTGTGAAGTTATTGATGTGAGAACATTACTGCCTTTTGATAAGAATAAGACAATTGTTAATTCTATTAAAAAAACAAATAGAGTTGTTTTTGCAGATGAAGATATCTCGGGAGGAGCTAGTGCTTTTATGATGCAAAATGTATTAGAAAATCAAAATGCTTATTTTTATCTTGATTCTAAACCAATTACTATTCATTCTAAAAATCATAGACCTGCATACAGTTCTGATGGTGATTATTTTTCAAAACCTAATTGCGAAAATATATTTGACAGGATTTACTCTTTATTCAATGAATTAAATCCTAAAGCATATCCTTCTCTGAGATAAGATAATTTATTCAACTAAAATTTCTTCAAGAGTTACTTCAGGTGTTTCTATTATATTACTAGTATTTAATGCTCTATCTTTTATATAAATTTTCAATTTGAAAATATCATTTTTTAGAACTATTTCAAATCCGTATGATACCATGCTATATCTAAGTTTTCCGGAAAGCAATTGAGATGATTTTCCAATATTCAAAGGAGGGAATCTTGAATTAAAATCAATGCCGCATCCAAATTCTTCATCAAAAATTCTTTTCCAATCTATTAATTCAAAATTGTTTCCATTTTTTTTGTAAAATTCAACGTATATGTTTTTGTTATTTTCATTTTGTTGAATGTAAAATGTATCAAGTTCAGTTGATGATGTAATTGTATCTATAATATAATCTTCACAATTAAAACTTGGTCTATTATCTTCGTTACTAAATGGATAATACATTCCATTAGGTTCATATACATATAATGGTGGAGAAACATCCATGGAACCATATGTTACCCAATTGAAATTTTCATCAATTATGGCGTTATATGGATGATAAGGATAGTTATGTTCATCATTTGATAATCCTAAATCACCATTTCCATCAATAAAATTTATTGTTAGGATTAATGAATCTTGAGTAATATTGTTTGGACTCTTTTTAAATGCTATACTCTCATGTGAAATAGAAGGAATCTCAGATATATTATCATCATTATTACATGAAATGATAAAGATTAATAAATATAAATACCAAATTTTTCTCACGTTATTTTAACTCTTATTTTATTTATATATTGCTTTTTTCAATTTATTTATTGAATCATATGGTTGTTCACATACATTATTACGACATAAACTAAAACTAAGTTTTTTACCAACTTTATGTGAATTTAAAATTTCTAATTTTAAATTTTTACTATTATATACTAATATTTTATTTGGTAAATACCATGAATTTATTTCCTGAGTTATTGATTCATCATATTTACTATCATTCATAACTATTTCATTTATTTTAGATTCATTCAATTCGTTTACATAAATCCAATTTGCCATAAACTCATAATTATTTAAGTACTTTTTTAATTTTTGACTCATATCATTATAGATATTATTATATAAGCTATCATTATAGATCTTTCCTAAGTAAAGTAGATTATAATACATTATTGAGTTTGAAGAAGGAATAACATCATCAAAAATTTGAATTTTTTTTGTTAATAGCTTCTCATTATATGATCCAATATAAAAAAACATTTTATATTTTTTACTATAAAAATGTTTAATGGTATATTCCATTAAATTTCTAGAAATATTTAAAAATGTAAAGTCTTGAGTTGTTTCATAATATTTTATAAATGCATTTATAATGAAGGCATAATCATCTAAGAAACCATTTATATTACTCTCAAAGACTCTTTTTATCTTATTTTTTATTATTAGTTTTTCTTTAATAAAAATAGCATTTGATTTGGCAAGATCTAAATACTTTTTGATTTTAGTAGATTGATAGCAGTTTAGTAGTCCTATTAGTACGATTCCATTCCAAGATGAAATAATTTTTTTATCAATGAAAGGTTTTTTTCTCTTGTTTCTATGATTTAACAAACTGTTCTTTAAACTTTTTATTTTTTTTGAACTTATTTTGTGTTTGAGATTTCTTAATAAGATAATTTTTCCATCCCAATTTCCTTCTTCATTAATTTTATAGAGTTTTTTTGCAATTTTATAGTCTTTTCCTAAAACTTCTTTAATTTCATGAATATTCCAAACATAAAATTTACCTTCTTCATCATCAGTATCAGCATCTACTGCAGAATAGAAACCCCCATTATCATTTCTCATTTCTTTCGATAGCCAGTCTACGGTTTCTTTTATTACTTCCTTATATCTATCTTCATGAGTTACTTTATAAAGGTTGGATAATAATTCTAGTAGCTGACCATTATCATAAATCATTTTTTCAAAATGTGGAATTGTCCATTTCTGATCAGTAGAATACCTTGAAAAACCACCTCTAATTTGATCGTATATGCCACCTTCAATAATGCTGTCAACGGTTTTTTGTACATGATTAAATATTTCTCTATCATCATTTTTAATTGAATAAAAAAGAAGGGAATTCCATAAGGTAGGCATTGGAAATTTCGGTGATCGCATCATACCTCCAAAATCATAATCAAATTTTATTTTTATTTCATTTACCAATGTTTTAATATAATGTTCGTTGTTATTTATAAATTTTTCTTCGTGTGATTTTTTTAAATCATTAGTGAAAATATTTGAGGATTTTATTATCTCATTTTTATTTGATTCTGATATATCTACAATATTCTTTAATATTGCTAACCAATTATTTGGAGTAAAATATGTTCCACCATAAAATGGTTTTTTATTTGGCATAAGAAAAACGTTTAAAGGCCATCCGCCTTGCAGACCCATATATTGAATTGCTTCCATATATAAATTATCAATATCCGGTCTTTCTTCTCTATCTACTTTAATTGATATAAAATGCCTATTCATAAAATCTGCAATCTCTTTATTTTCAAAAGATTCTCTTTCCATGACATGACACCAATGACATGTTGAGTATCCTATACTTAGAATAATTATTTTATTTTCTGATTTTGCCTTAAGTAAAGCTTTTTTTCTCCAGGGATACCAGTCAACTGGATTTCTAGAATGTTGTTTTAGATATGAACTGGACTCATTTTTTAAATTATTGTATTTTTTTGGCATACCAAATAAATTAGATTATTAATAAATTAATAAAGTTTAGTATCTTTACGTAGATATTGTAAAGTGAAAAAGTTACTAATATTCTTAATAATTCTTTTCTCATCATGTGAAAGAAAGCTATGTCCTACTTATTCTTCAATTGATATAGAAGACTATCAAATTGAAAATAAGTTTGAGAACACCAATAAAAATGTAAGTCTATAAGCCGGGTTCTGTATCTGAAATTCAGATTCTTATCATTTATCTAGACTTAATATTACTACTAAGTTCAATCGATCTACCCATTCAAACTATAGCGAGCAACTACATGTATATAATACTGTTGAATTGCTTGATCTTTCAATTTATAAGGTTTTCAAAGCGTTAAATATCACTATTTAACCGGTAAGCTCTTACCTTACCTTTTCACCCTTACCTTAATCGGCGGTATATTTTCTGTTGCACTATCTGTTCTCATTAGAGACCTTCCTGTTAAGAAGTATAATGCTCTGTATTGTCCGGACTTTCCTCTTCAAAATATGAAGCGATAAGACGACTTACATCGCAAAAGTATATATATTTTTGTATATGTGTTTAACAATACTTGCTATTGAAACTTCTTGTGATGATACTTGTGCTGCTGTTATTTCTAATGGAATAATAAAAAGTAATATAATTTCATCACAAATTGATCATGCAAAATTAGGAGGTGTTGTGCCTGAAATTGCATCAAGAAGTCATCAAAAAAGTCTGATTTATATAGTAGATTCAGCTTTAATTAAATCTGGATATAAAAAAGAAGATCTTAATGCAGTTGCATTTACAAATGGTCCTGGTTTACTTGGGTCTCTTCTTGTTGGATCAACTTTTGCAAAATCTTTTGCATATGGATTAAATATACCTTTAATAGCGGTAAACCATATAAATGCACACTCTTTATCGCATACAATAAATAAGTCAAATATTAAATATCCTTTTTTATCACTTATTGTGAGTGGAGGACATACGCAAATTGTATTAGTAAAGTCATATAATAATATAAAAGTGGTTGGAGAGACTAGGGATGATGCAGTTGGAGAGGCTTTTGACAAATGTGCTAAGATTTTGGGTTTAGATTATCCAGGAGGTCCATTTATAGATAAATTATCTAAAAAAGGAAAAGGAGATAAGTTTTTATTTCCTGATACCAAAATCCCCGAATTGGATTTTTCGTTTAGTGGAATTAAAACTTCTTTTTTATATTTCATAAATGAAGAAAGTAAAAAAAATATGGATTTTGTTAGTGAAAATATTAACGATATTGCTGCTTCAATACAAAAAAAACTTGTTTATATGCTTTTAGAAAAATTATTGAAAGCTTCTAAAAAATATGAAATATCTGAGGTAGCTATTGGCGGGGGAGTTGCTGCTAATTCCTATTTAAGAAGTGAATTGCATAATTTTTCAAGGGTACATAATTGGAATATTTATTTTCCTAAAATGGAATATTGTACTGATAATGCCGCGATGATTGCAAACTATGCATATTATATGTTTATGGATGATAATTTTTCAAATATTGATGTTGTTCCTTTTTCAAGAATATAATTTTAAGAATGGTAACTAAAGAAGTTTTAATTAAAAATAGAAAGGCTTTTTTTAACTACGAAATTTTAGATAAATATATAGCTGGATTAGTTCTTTTAGGTACGGAAATTAAATCTATTAGAAATGGATCAGTCACATTATCAAATTCATTCTGTGTTATTGAAAATGATGAATTATTTGTTAAGGGAATGAATATTTCAGAATATTCGTTTGGTAATTTAAATAATCACGAAACGGATAGAGTGAGAAAACTATTATTAAGTAATAAAGAAATTAAACAGATAAAGAAAAAAGTATTTGAAAAGAAGCTTTCTATAATTCCCACAAAATTATTTGTAAATGATAGGGGATTTGCTAAAATTGAGATTGGACTTGGGAAAGGCAAGAAAACCCATGATAAGAGAGAAGATATTAAAAAAAGAGATACAGAAAGAAATATAAGAGATAATTATTAGAAATATTTTATTAGTACATCTATAATTTTTCTTTTAAAATCATTGTAAGGCGGAACTAGTAAATCAGTTGGACTTTTACTAATTAGTTGATTAAAAACACTTTTTTTATTAGAAAATTCTTTAAACCCATATACACCATGGCATCTTCCTGTTCCACTATTATTTATTCCTCCAAAAGGTAGATGATAATTAGAATAGTGAAGTGTACTATGGTTTATACATACACCACCTGAAGATGTATTATTAAGTATTTTGTTAATATTGTTTTTATTTGAACTAAATATATAAAGGGCAAGAGGTTTTTCTTTTTTATTGATAAATGTTATAGCATCTTCTATTGATTCATATGTGTATATTGGTAAAATTGGACCAAAAATTTCTTCTTTATGGACTTTAGATTTATCATTTATGTTTTCTATGATTGTTGGTTCTATATAATTATCGCTATCCTCTGTTTTACCTCCGTAATAAATTTTACCACCTTTTTCAGTAGCATCATCTAACAAATTTTTTAATCTATTAAAATGTTTTTTATTTACTATTCTACAATAACTTTTAGAAGCATGTGATTTATTGGTATATAGATTATCTATATTTTGAGCTAGCATATTTAGAAACTTATCTTTTATTTTAGAATTTATTAATAGATAATCTGGAGCAATACATACTTGACCATTATTTAAAAATTTTGCCCATGCAACTCTTTTAGCTGCATTCTTTAAATTGCACTTTTCATCAATTATCGTTGGGGATTTACCACCAAGTTCTAAAGTAATTGATGATAAAAATTTAGATGCTGATTCCATTACTAGTTTACCGATAGTAGGAGACCCAATAAATAAAATATGATTGAATTTTAATTCTAATAACAATTTTGCTGTATTTGGACCACCTAATACAGTAGCAACTTCATTATTGTTAAAGGTTTTATCAATAATTTTTTTAATAACAATTGAGGTATAATTGGTTATTTCTGATGGTTTAATTATGACTGAATTACCAGCAGAAATAGCATTAACTAACGATACAA
Source organism: Bacteroidota bacterium (assembly GCA_036166035.1). Taxonomy (GTDB): domain Bacteria; phylum Bacteroidota; class Bacteroidia; order Cytophagales; family MED-G16; genus MED-G16. The sequence continues at coordinate 29,542 of JAYZHZ010000001.1, read as the reverse complement.
AAGTTAAGTTTATAGGAAAATTCCATGGGGTTATAATTAATACTGTGCCTTTTGGCTCATATTTAATGTAGGATTTAGAACCAATTAGAGTAATTGGAGTCTTTACAATCTCGTCTTTCATCCACTTGCTTATATTCTTAATATTATGATTGATTTCAGAAGTTACAGGGTAAATCTCAGTAATATCTACTTCGCTAGGATGTTTTTTAAAATCCTTAAATAATGCTTTTTTTATTTCATCTGAATGTAATAAAATGTTTTTTTTAAGTTTTTTTAATTTTTTTATTCTATCTCTTGATGATGAATTTTTAATACCATGGTGATTGGAATATATTTTTTGATATATTTCTAAAAGATCATTTTTGTTCATTTCTATATTTAAGCTCATTTAATAATATTCATCCCTAAATAACAAAACAATATCCCAATAACAGAACTAAGTAATCCATAGCTTATTAGCATTATTATTTTATTCTCATTTAATAAATTTACAGAATCAATTGAAAAGGCAGAAAAAGTTGTGAATCCACCACAAAAACCTATAACAAGAAATAAATTAAGGTAAGTACTGTATTCTTTATCTATTCCTAAAATATATTTAAGTAATATACCTGCCAAAAAACAGCCAGAAATATTTATAAAGAATATTCCAAAAGGAAAAGAAGATAATAACCCAGATAAATTTTTTGAAATAATGTATCTCATTATTGATCCAATCATACCACCAATTCCTACTAAAAAAATATCTTTCATTTATTTTTCTTTTCAGTGAATTGTAGCGATGCTGAGTTAATGCAGTATCTTAATCCCGTTGGTGCAGGACCATCATTAAAAATATGCCCAAGATGTCCTTCGCAATTTGAGCATATTACTTCAATTCGTTTCATCCCATACCTATTATCTTCTAAAAAATTAATGTATTTTTTGTCCTCAACATCAAAGAAACATGGCCAACCGGTTCCAGAATCAAATTTTGTTTCCGATGAAAATAAATTTTGTCCACAACCAGCACATTTATATTCCCCTTCTTTTTTATTATTCCAATATTTACCAGTAAATGCCCTTTCTGTTCCTTTCTCTCTTAATATATGAAATTGTTCTTTTGTTAATTTTTCCGACCAGTTTTCTTCTTTATTATTTTGAGAATTACATCCATTCACTACTATTACAGTAGAAAAAATAAAAAATAGAATTTTTTTCATTTACTTAGATTGACATCAAGTTGAGGGAATGGTATACTTAAACCATTTTTAGGAAATTCATTGTATACCTTTTCATTAAAATCAAATTTTACACCACGAAAATTTTCAGATTTAACCCATACTCTAACCATTATATTTACAGAACTATCAGCTAATTCTGATAATACAACCATTGGTTCTTGATCATTTAGTATCCTTTGGTCTTCTTTAATCCATTTTAAAAGTAGGTTTTTAGCTTTATTGAAATCATCACCATAAGCAATTGAGAAAGTCCAAATTATTCTTCTCCTATCTTCTGAAGAAAAATTAGTAACCATTGATGTTTGAAGAATTCCATTGGGTATAATTACCCTCTTATTATCAATAGTTGTTAATATTGAATTGAAAATTTGAATTTCTCTTACTGTCCCTTGTGTTCCTTCATATTCAATAAAATCTCCAACTTTAAATGGTTTGAAAAATAGAATCATTACACCTGCAGCAAAGTTTTGAAGTGTGTCTTTTAAAGCAAGACCAACAGCTAGTCCAGCCGCACCAAGTATTGCTAGGAAAGATGTCATTTCTACACCAAGCATTGATAGAACAGAGATTATAAGAGCTATTTGAAGGATTATTGACAATAATGAACCAAGGAAAGGGATTAATGATTCATCGATTTTTCTCTTTATTAAGAAATTCTCTAGTAGACGAATTGATCTTTTGATTATCCTTAATCCAATAAAAAGAAATAAAATTCCCAATACTATTCTTGGCGCATACTCAATTATCAAATTGAACAGGAAAGAATAGTTTTCTGGACTTAAAATATCGTTCATTATACAAATTTAATTTAATCTTCGGGATAAGGTATATAAATTATCTTCGAATTATTATTAAAAATTACAAGTAAGCAACAAAATTCATTTGAATTCTTATAGTTTTTTATAAATTTTTTTGAGTTACTAATGATTTTTTTTTCAGTTAACAATTCAAGGTAACTAGCATAATATTTCCATTTATTATCTAATAATTCACCGTTGCTAATTAATAAAGTGCCAATTGAAATTTCATCCATACTCATTATAATTATGGGAAATTTTGAAAAATTATTAGTGATAATTTTTGAACAGGTTAATTTTAACTGATCCGATACTTTTACAAAATCTGAGGTGATTATTCCTATCTCTTTATAATCTAAATCATTATCTTTATTCTCCATGGAATAAACTTACTATATTTATGCCAAATTTATGATCAGACTATTTAAAATATTCTTTTTATTAATTTTCTTTTCATCATATAATTTGTATGCAAATCATATTGTTGGTGGAGAAATAGAGTTAATTCATATTGGAGATGAAAATTCATTTAGATATCAAGTTAGTCTTATTCAGTATTTTGATTGTGCCCAAACTGCTAACCCAGGACCAGATAATGTTATAACATACACCATTTTTCGTAAATCAGATGGTGCCCCAATGAGAAATGGCTCAATGTTTGTAACCAATCAGGAATTTGTTCCTTATACAAACCCAGATTGTGCTCTTGGTTTTCTTTGTACACTTAAAGTAGAATATTCTCATGAAATAACTCTTGATCCAGAAGATTTCAATGATCCCGATGGTTACGTTATAGTATGGGAGAGATGCTGTAGAAACTGGGCAACTGCAAATCTGGTCGATCCAGGATGGAATGGCATGACATATACACTTCATTTCCCTCCTGTTGTTGATGCTTCTGGTAAACCATTTGTGAATTCATCCCCGAGACTTTTCCCTCCATTAAGTGATTATGCATGTATAAATCAATTGTTTTATATTGATTTTGCCGGAACTGATGATGATGGAGACTCAATAGTTTATTCCCTTGCTGCTCCTTTAGATGATAGTCAACCCAATAATGATAATATTGATCCTGTTCCAGATCCTCAACCTCCTCCTCACCCAATTGTAGATTTTGCGCCAGGATTTGATGTGGCAAGTATGGTTCCGGGAAACCCATCCTTATCAATTTCAAATGATGGATTTATTACTGTAACTCCTACGGCAACTGGACTTTATGTTTTTTCTGTTAAGGCAGAAGAATATAGAGACGGAATGAAAATAGGAGAGGCTCGAAGAGATTTTCAGATGTTAGTGGTTGATGGTTGTGATCCTCCAGATCCTCCTGAGGCACTTGTTAAAGTACCTGGTCAGCTTGACTACTATAAAGAAGATGATACTATAATATATGTAGCATCTGTTCCTAAATGTTTCGATCTTTTTGTCACTGATGATGTGGGTACGGATGTCACATTAACTGCCGAAGGAGTAAATTTTGGTAAAGAAGGCAGTGATTTATCTGATATTTTTTCATTTAGTGAGGGTTCAATTAATGCCGCTGGAGATACTCTTAAAGTAGAAGTTTGTGTCTCTGATTGTCCTTATATTCAGAATGAACCTTATTTGATTAATCTAATAGCAGCTGATGATGCATGTCCGCTACCTCAGAGGGATACAGTTACAGTTACTATAATAGTAGAGCCTCCAACAAACAGTGATCCTTACTTCTTGAATGTAGATGATACAAACTATGTTTCTGTTCCTTGGAATTCAAATTATACAACTTTAATTGAAGGAATGGATTCTGATTTAGATAGTCTTAGTTTAGATTATTTTATAGTTCCTGAAAAACCGGAATATGATTTAGCAGATTATGGAATTTCATTTAATGCTTCTGAAAGTGGTGCAGGTTCAATCTCTGGACAATTAACATTTGATACTAATTGTAGACAATATGATTATAAGGACAAATCAAATTTCATGTTGGGAGTGGTATTAGATGATTTAGATACATGTGATCAATTAAATCAGGATACAATCTATTATGATCTTACCGTAGAATTACCAGTAAATACAGGACCTAAACTAACTGCTGATAAAGAAATAACTGATTCTGTAGATTCAAGACCTAATTTTTCAATCATTGAAGTTGAAACTGATCTTTCTGGTGCCTATTCTTTACAGTTATTTTCTGATGATATTGATAATGATACCCTAACACTTAATGCTTATGGTATTGGTTTTGAACTTGCTGATATAAATGCTGGGTTTGCAGCTGGAAACTCTTCTCCTGGTCATATCGAAGGAAATTTTGCAATTGATTTTGAATGTGTAAACTTCCCTTATAACAATACTAATGAATATAAAATAAATTTCATTACAGAAGATGTTGACTTTTGTCAAGAATCGAATGCTGATACAATTCAACTAATCATTAAAATAAATATTGATGAAAATGCAGACCCTATTATTACTAATGAAAGTGAATATAATATGACTGTCAATAAACCGTTTGAAATTGATATAAATGCAACTGATTCTGATAATGATCTTATTTTATTGGAATTAATATCTAGTGGACTTCCTGGACAATTTAGTTTTGAACAATCCTCTGGGGTTGGTCAAGTAACAAGTAAACTTATATGGAGCCCTACATGTGAATTTTTACAGGAAGATTTTTCTCCAAAGGCATATAATCTTACATTTAAAGTTACTGATAATAGTTGTCCGTTTTTTTCAGAGACTACGAAGCAGATTAAATTTTTATTGGAAAAACCTGATACTGATTGGGGAATTTTTAACCCACCTAATGCATTTAGTCCAGATGGGGATGGCATTAATGATAGCTTTACTTTAACGAGTTTAAATAATCCTAATCAAAATTTACCTGTTGATGCATGTGATGATAATTTTGAATCAATAGTATTTGTTGACAGAACTGGAATTGAAGTATATAAATCATATGATAAAAATTTCAAATGGGATGGAAGTGATTTATCTCCTGGTGTTTATTTTTATTACATAAAATATACTAAATCTGATTATAGGGGAACAGTAACTATTGTTTACTAGCTATTTATTTTAATGAATTTTTTATATCATTAATTAGAATATCAGTTTTTTCTAATCCTATATAGAATCTTATATAATTTTTTGGTAATAATTCAGTCTGAGAGTAGTATTTACTTTTATTATCATATCTAGCCAATTCAGGAAAGATTAATGATTCATGACCACCCCATGATGCAGCCATTTTAAAATGTTCAAGATTATCACAGAATTTTTCAATTTCTGATGGTTCATTTGACTTAAGAATAATTGAAAATTGCCCGCATGGTTTTTTTAAGTATTTTTTCACTAAATCTTTTTGATTATGACTATTTGAATGTGGATAAATCACTCTTTTGATTTTATCATGATTTTCTAAAAACTTAACAATTTTTGGTGTTGATTTACTAATATATTCCATTCTTATATTAAGAGTTCTGAGACCGTTTATAAATAGCCAAGAATTAAAAGGGGACAATACACCACCGATTAATTTGAATTCTTTATTATAAATTTCATCAATAGTTTTTTTAGAAGCACATATTATACCTCCCATAGCATTTGCATGTCCGCCAATATATTTTGTTGCTGAATGAATTATAATATCAATCCCCCATACACTAGGATTACAATTTATTGGTGACGCATAACTATTATCAATAATTGTTATGATATTATTTTTTTTTGCTAGTCTAGAAATATCTTCTAGATCTTGCATTTCATATGTCCATGAGTTTGGACTTTCTAAATAGATAAGTTTTGTGTTCTTTTTAATTTCTTTTTTGAAGTTATCTGTGGATGTTCCATCAGTGAAAGTCACATCTATGTTATATTTTGGTAGTATCTCTCTCATAAATTTATCAGTACCAGTATAGGGTTTATTAACAGAGATTATATGTTCTCCCGACTTTATTTGAGATAGTATAGCAGATGAAATTGCGGCCATTCCAGTAGATAGAGCAATAGCAGATTCAGTTTTTTCAAGTGCTGCCATTTTTTCCTCTAAAATTCTAGTAGTTGGATTATTTCCACGTGTATAAAATGGTATATTATTACTACTAATCATTGCAGCTCTCATATCTTCAACAGTAGAAAATAGAAAATTAGAATTAGAGAAAATCGGTGGTATTGCTGCATTAAAATAATCTCCTCTATTCTCTCCGAGTTGATTGATGATATCTTTTTTCATTTGTGAGTTTACTTACTAATGCGAAATTATAATAATTTTTATAAAGTATATTTATAATATGAAAAATAAAGTTGTCGTAATAACAGGAGGTTCTTCTGGAATTGGGGAGGCATTGGCTTATAAATTTTCGAATGAAAATTTCAATGTTGTGATAAGTGGAACAAACGTTAAGAGACTAAAAACTGTTCAATCAAATATTTTATCTAAAGAAGGAAAATGTGAATATATATGTCATGATGTTTCTTCAAAAGAAGACATAAAAAAAATGATTGACCTCACTTTAGATTCCTATGGTAGAATTGATGTTTTAATATGTAATGCTGGAATTTCAGTAAGATCACTATTTGAAGAAGTTGATTTAAAAATATTTGAAAAACTATTTAATATTAATTTTTTTGGTTCAGTTTATAGCGTAAAATTTTCCCTGCCTCATCTTATTAAATCAAGTGGTTCAATTATTGCTATTTCTTCATTAAATGGTTTTATAGCAACTCCAACAAGATCTGCTTATGTATCTTCTAAACACGCAATGCAAGGTTTTTTTGATTCATTAAGATTAGAACTCGTTAAAAAGAATGTTCATGTAATGGTTGCTTCTCCTGGTTATGTACATAGTAATTTTAGAAAGAATACTTTAAAAAGTGATGGTAAAAAAGAAGGAAAATCATCGAGAGATAATAAAAAGATGATGTCATCAGATGAGTTGGCAGAAAAAATTTTTCATGGATACAATCAGAAGAAGAGAGATATGATTTTTACTTTTAGGGGTAAATTAGCTTATCTAATTAAAAACTGGTTTCCAAAGCTTTCTGATAGATTGGCTTATAATGAGATTTTAAATGAGAGGGAGTCTCTATTAAAAAATTATTAGTTTATCAATTTTAAATTTTTTTTCCTCACATACTTTTTGTTGTTATTTACTGATATTTCATACCAAACATCTAATTCATTTATTACGTTAAGTTTTTCTCCCCTTTTAACCAGCATGTACACATCAGATCCAGAAGATGGGCCATTCATAATAAATGTATTATTATGGAAAACAATAGCTTCTTTTGGAAAATTATAATTTAAAACTACTAATAAACCAATGTTTGCTAAAAAAAATAATTTAATCAAAAAATTGGGTCTGTTTTTATTTAAAACTCTATAGATATTGACTAAGAAAATAATAATTGATATTGACACAAGTAATAAAATTATTTCACTTCTTAAACTTATAAAGTAGCTAATTATATAATCTTTATCTTCTTTTTCGTATCCTTTTAACTGATTTTCGGAAACTAGTTTATCAATTTTGTTCTCAATATTGTCATCATTATTTATCTTTTGATATAATGAGAGGTAGTAGATTGATTTTTCATAATTTTCTAAATGCTCTTCTATAAATGCCATCTTTAATAACATGCTTTCAGTATATAGCTTATTGATAAAATATAAAGAATCATAATAATTTTTAGATTCATTATATTTCTCTTTATAGAAGAGGGAATCTGCTATATCAAGATTTGATTTTTGACAATTAATAGACGGAGTTATAAAACAACAAAAAGAAAAAATTAAGATTATAATATTAGAATTAATTTTTTGCATCTATAATAATTTTTTCTTCAATTCTGTGTGTATCAGTTTGTAAAATTAATGTATAAATACCACTATCGATAAACTCATTATAGTGAATATGATAAGGTCTTTGATTATTATTTTGTTTCAATATTAAGTTCCATCTATATTGATTTAGTCCTTTTTGTCCAACATCAGAATGTTCCCAAATAACTTTTCCTTTATCTTCAATTTTTAACGTATATTTTTTTCTGTTATCAAGTAGAAAACTAATTGGAATTTTTTCATATGTATCCATCAGGGGTTCTTTATGAGTGTCATTGAATTTTGGTAGGGAAGCATTATTTATGGTAAATAAGAAATCAGAATTTATGGATTCTTGCATGGAATAATAGCTATGTATAGGTTTTAAATTTATTTTATAAATTCCTCTTCCGTGAGTTGAAACAACCATTTCATTTGTCTCTTTATGAATTTCTATGTCAGATACGCTAGACATTGGAAAATTGTTCCCTAAAATTTTCCATGTTTTACCTCTATCTAATGAAATATATACACCTCTATATAGACCCGCATATAAAATATTTTCATACTTAGAATCTTCAACGATAATATTTACAGGCTCATTTGGCAAGTTAGATTTTATACTTTCCCATTTATGTCCATAGTTTTCTGAAACATATATATAATTATTCAGATCGTCATAGTTTATTCCTGTCATGGACATATATACCCTTGATTTTCTAAAATTTGATGGTGAAATACTTCTGATATAAGCATCAGCAATATTTATTGAAAATTCTTCCCATATTTTTCCATCATTCTTAGTGACCCAAAAAGACCCCTTATCTGAACCGAAATAAAGTAAACCTTGAGAAATTTTTGATTCAGCAAAAGCACCTGCTGAAAATGACAATTTATTAGGACTAGATGAATTTGTTAAATCACCACTAATTACATTCCAACTATCACCCCTGTCATATGATTTAAAGACATAGTTACCTGCATGATATAGAATATTACTATTGTGATAAGAGATAAGGTATGGAGTTATGAAATTATATTTCAGTTCATTTTTAATATTACTCGGTAGTTTTGGTTTTATAGATTTTGACTCTCCAGTCATCATATTTTTTCTTCTTATAGCGCCATTTTGCATGCTAAAATAAATGGTGTTATTATCATTTGGATCAATTTGAGTTATGCATCCATCTCCGCCATCCCAAGCATCAATCCATAGATATTTCCACTTGTCATCAAAAGAATTTCTCCATTCAGAGGAGGGTCCAAAAACAGTTGCATCATCTTGAGTACCCCCATAAATATTATAAGGTGTTTTATTGTCTAATTCTATATCATAAAATTCACCAGTTGGAATATTATTATAGTGAAGCCATGAATTGCCTTTATCGTAACTTACAAAAAAACCCCCATCATTACCTAATGCAATATGTTTTGGATTAGTGGGATTTATCCATAATTCACAGTGATCTAAGTGTAAACCTTTAGCATCACTTGAATTAATTCTTTTTACAACTCCTTTAAGGTTTTCAAAGGTTCTTCCACCATCATTACTAAATGCTGCTCTAACACCTAATCCATAAATTTCATCATCATTTTTTGGATTGACATACATGTCGGCAAAATACCATCCGATTCCAGGAAAAATTAGTAGTTCATTTTTATGCGTTCTTTTCCAGTTTTCTCCACCATCAGTAGTAGAATAAATCTCTGCAGCATGGTTTCTTTCTTTAGATAAATTGTCGATTAATGCATAAACTTTATTGTGGTTTGTATAAGAAACAGCTAGCCCAATCCTACCCATTTTCTTTCCATAGGGAAGTCCATTTTTAAGTTTTTTCCAAGTATTACCATTATCATCACTTCTAAAAATTCCACTTTTTTCTCCGCTAATACTAGGATAATTTTCCCACATAGATGCATAAATTATATCTGGATTAGAGTGTGAGATTACTATATCATTAGATCCAGTCTTTTCATCTATGTATAATACATGATCCCATGTTTGTCCACCATCTAATGTTCTATAAACACCTCTATTTTTGTTTTTAGACCAAAAATGCCCTAGAACACTTACAAAAACAATGTCAGGATTAGTTGGATTAATAGATATTTCTCCAATATGCCATGAGTCGTTTAATCCTAAGTGCTTCCAATTTTCTCCACCATCTGTTGACTTATAAATTCCAGTTACTGGCATGGTAAAATTTCTAGCTTTTTTTAAGCTTTCTCCAGTACCTACGTATATTATATTCTTGTTAGATGGTGCTAGAGCTATATCTCCAATTCCAAGAGATGGAACATCATTAAAAATTGGTTTCCAGGATATACCATTATTTGTTGTTTTCCATAAATTTCCAGAACCAAAGGCAACGTACATTGTTCCTGGATTATCTTCGTCTACTTGAATTGATTCAACTCTAGCAGAATTCAAAACAGGTCCTAAAGAAATCCACTCAACATTTAAAGGTGTATTTTTTTTTAAGTTTTTATAATCAGTAAATGAATTTACTAATGGGGATTCTATTTGTTGGCTTATCAATACATTTATATTCAAAAAATAGAGAAATAATATATTAATTAATTTTTTCATTGTTTTAATTTAACAATTTTCAAATAATTTATTCACATTATTGTAATGTCGATAACATTTTCTAGTTTTGCGCGTCCACTTTTTAAATGATTGGCTAGCTCAGTTGGTAGAGCATCTCCCTTTTAAGGAGAGGGTCCTGGGTTCGAGACCCAGGCCAATCACATTTTGTAATTAAAAAATACATTTTTGGTGTTTTTATTGAATCAGAGATTTTTTATTAAATAACCTGCCATAATTGCAGCAGTTTCAGTTCTTAATACCTTATTTCCTAATGTAATTTTAGTAAAACCATTAATTGATATTTTTTTCATTTCTTCGGTTGTAAAATCTCCCTCAGGTCCTATCAAAAAAATAGACTTTCCTTCAGTTTTTATTTTATTTAATGTTTTTTTTGATTTTATATCTGCTACGAATTTGTTTTCATATTTTTCATATTTTTCATATTTTTCCAATAAGTTATTTAAAGAGATAATATTTTCTATTACAGGTTTAAACACTGATTTTGATTGTTTCATAGCTGAAATTGATTTTTTTTGTAATCTTTCAACTTTTAGTTCTCTCCTCTCTGAATTATTTGTATATATAAACGATATTTTATTAATTCCAATTTCAGTTAACTTTTCAACAGCCCATTCAATCCTACTGAAACTTTTAGTGGGAGCAATAACTATATGACTGATTATTTTTTGTTTTTCACTTTTTATTTTTTTAGGTAATTCAATCTCACATTTTTGTTTGCTAATATTTAAAATTTTTGATTCATATAAATTCCCTTTCCCATCTGTAAGATTGATTTTTTTATTTTTTTTATTTCTCAGGACCTTGATGCAATGATAAAATTCTTCCTTATCTAGATAGTTTGAATTTGGATTGGATGTGTAAAATAATTGCAATTTTATTCTATATTTAAGTTCTAAACAATATCAAAAATGATTCAAAATAATATCTTCAAAATAATAAATTTATTTGTTCTAGTTCTATTTTTCAATTTTTCTTATTCTCAGAAAAGATCAAAAAAAACAAATTATCCTTCATCTACTGTCGCAACTGAAAGGTTTGAAGGGTATGATTCTCGTCTTGAAATTGAAAAAAAATCAATCATTAAAAATATATTTTTCAGAAATATTGGCCCTACAGTAATGAGTGGAAGAGTAACTGATTTATCCGTGAATCCAAATGATCCATCGCATTTTTATGTTGCTTATGCATCCGGAGGATTATGGGAAACTAAAAATCATGGAAATAGTTTTAAACCAATTTTTGATAATCAGATGGTTATGACAATAGGAGATATAACAGTTGATTGGGAAAATAATATAATATATGTGGGTACCGGTGAAAACAACTCAAGTAGATCTTCATATTCCGGAAATGGAATTTATAAATCAATTAATAATGGAAAAGACTGGATGCATCTTGGTTTAGAAGAATCTCACCATATTGGAAGAATTGTGATTCATCCAGAAGATAGAAATACAATTTGGGTTGCTTCTCTTGGTCATCTTTATTCCAATAATAATGATAGGGGTTTATATAAAACTACTGATGGTGGTAAAACATGGAATAATACCCTCTTTGTTAATGATATGACTGGTGCAATTGATCTTGTAATTGACCCATCAAATCCTGATATTCTGTATTTGTCTATGTGGGAGAGAGATAGAAAGGCTTGGAATTTTGATGGATCTGGTGTAGGTTCTGGAATTTATAAGTCAACAGATGGTGGTGAAAGTTGGTTAGAGGTATCCGGAGGATCAAGTGGATTTCCTGATACTGAGGGAACAGGAAGAATCGGCTTAGATATTTCCAAATCAAACCCAAATATTATATATGCTGTTTTAGATAATCAGGATAGAAGACAGTCTGATTCACCTAATCAAAAAAATGAAGACTTAACAAAAGATATTTTAAGGGATATTTCAACAACTGATTTTCTAAAATTATCTGATGACAAACTTGATAAGTTTCTTAGGGCAAACAGGTTTTCTTCAGAATATTCAGCAGAAAGTGTAAAAAAATTAGTGAGAGATGGTTCAATCGAACCCATTTCTCTAGTTGAATTTTTAGAAGACTCTAACACACTATTATTTGATACTCCTGTTATTGGTGCAGAGGTTTATTTGTCAGAAGACTCGGGAATAACTTGGAAAAAAGTCAATGAAGATGAATTAAATAATCTTTTTTATTCTTATGGTTACTATTTTGGTGAAATTAGGGTTGATCCTCAGCATCCTGAAAAAGTCTATACTACGGGTGTTCCTCTTATAAAATCCAATGATTATGGTAAAACGTGGGAGTCTATCGACTATGAGAATATGCATGGTGATCACCAGGCTTTATGGATAAACCCAAATAGATCAGGACATCTTATAGCTGGTAATGATGGAGGGTTGAATATCTCATATGATGATGGAGAAAATTGGATGAAATATAATAGTACTTCTGTAGGACAATTTTATGATATTAATGTTGATATGAATGAACCATATAATGTGTATGGAGGGTTTCAAGATAATGGAGTTTGGATGGGACCATCAGACTATGAATCAAGTTTAAGATGGCATAGTAGTGGTCAATATCCTTGGAAATCAATCTATGGTGGTGATGGAATGCAGACCGAAGTCGATTTTAGAGACAATGAAACGGTATATACTGGTTCGCAATTTGGTAATTATGCAAGATTAAATACCAGGACAGGAGATCGTAAAAGAATAACACCTTCCCATAAGCTGGGTGAAAGACCATATAGATGGAATTGGGAGACTCCAATATATTTATCTCGTCATAATCAGGACATTTTATATATGGGTTCAAATAGGTTTCATAGATCTTTAAATCAGGGGGATAATTTTGAGACATTGTCAGGAGATTTAACAAAAGGTGGAAGAAAAGGAAATGTTAGCTATGGGACATTAACTACTATTATTGAATCGGATTTAAAGTATGGACTAATATATGTAGGTAGTGATGATGGAATGGTTCATGTCTCAAAAAATGGTGGTTTTTCATGGGAAAATATTTCATCATCTCTTCCTAAAGATATGTGGGTAAGTGGTATATACCCATCAAAATTTGTTGAGGGAAGGGTATATCTATCATTAAATGGATACAGGTGGGACAATTTCGATCCAATGGTTTACATATCTGAAGATTATGGTTTGAACTGGAGTAAAATCGGACATAATCTACCAATGGAACCGGTTAATGTTATTATCGAAGATCCTAAAAATGAAAGTTTAGTATATATTGGAACAGACCATGGAGTATATGCTTCATTTGATTACGGTAATAATTTCCAGGCTTTTACAAATGGTTTACCAAATGCACCTGTTCATGATTTAGTAGTTCATCCAAGAGATGATGATTTAGTTGTAGGGACACACGGAAGATCTGTATATATTGGAGATGTCAGCTATTTACAGATGTTAAATAAAAAAATTATTTCTAAACCCTTACATATTTTTGAAATTGATGAAATACAATTTTCTAGAAGATGGGGATCGAAAAACTGGTATGGAAATACAATTGAGCCAGATATTGAATTCGTCATTTTTTCAAATAATAACTCTGAAATTTTGTTATCAGTAAGTGATGATCAGGGAGAACAGTTTATAAGTGAAAAACTAAATATAGATGCAGGACTGAACTTTATTAAACATAATTTGTTTAGTGAGACAAAAGATAAATATTTATCAAAAGGTGAATACGCAATTATGATAAAGAATGAAATTTCAAGTGAAGAAATAAAATTAATAATTAAATAAATTATATACGATGATAACATTTATAATATCCCTTGTTCTAATAACTAATCAAAATGATTTAAAAGGTTTTGAAAATAAAGAAACTGCAGAATATTATGCAAAAATAATTGGTTGTGAAGGTTATTTTGAATCTAATATTAATGGTAGTACTTATTTTTTCCCATGTCAAAATAAAGATGAACTTCAAGCTATTATGCAAAGAAGAGAAATTGAACCAAAAGTTACAGAGTTATGGGATCCAGAACCAAAAGTTGTAGATCCTGGTAATTCTTTTAGTGATGCACCTTCTGATGCAATTGTATTGTTTGACGGTTCGAATCTTAATAATTGGATTCATAAAGATGGAGAACCTGCTAATTGGGATTTGAATGAAGGTTATTTTACCGTAAAACCGGGTTCAGGTAGTATTCTAACTAAGCAATCATTTGGAAGCTGTCAACTTCACATTGAGTTCATGACTCCATCTGTAATAGTTAGTGAAGGACAGGGCAGAGGAAACAGTGGAGTTTATTTTATGGAAGATCCTGATAGACCAGGTGACACAGGTTATGAAATACAGGTATTAGATTCATATAACAACAGAACATACTCAAACGGTCAAGCTGGAAGTGTTTATAAACAACACATACCACTAGTAAATGCGTCAAAAAAGCCAGGTGAATGGCAGGCATATGATATAATATTCAAAGCACCTGTTTTTAGTGAAAGTGGTAATTTAGAATCCCCAGCTTATGTAACAGTATTTCATAATGGAGTCTTAATTCAAAATAATGTCCAAATTCAGGGGTATGTTAAATTTATAGGATATCCAGAGTATAAAGCTCACCCTTCTAAACTTCCAATAAAATTACAAGATCACAGTAATTTAGTTAGTTTTAGAAATATTTGGGTTAGAGAACTTTAATATATAATCATTAATTTCATATTATGAAGATTGATAATAGAATTCTTATTTTTTCTTTCTTGTTATTACTTGTCACGTGTAATAGTGCTGATGATGAAGTATTGCCATACCCTGATGGTGAAACAATCCATGAATTTGAATTGCATTCTAACAATAGAGTTTCTTCTTTACTAATGACAAATAGTGAATATAGTAGTTGGATAAATAATGATGATTTTTCAAATGATGAGAAAAGACACTCCCTCGTTCAAGATATTTATAAAAAATTTCCAGATAAATATGATTTTATATTCTTAGTATTAAATGAACCCGATTTACCTCAATCTATTCAATATTATGGTAAATTAGTTGGAGTTTCTAATGCTGTAGAGGGAATAGGAAAAAGCATTTATGATAATTCTAGTTATTATGGTTCTTCTGGTAAACTAAAGTCTGTTATGCACTTACCTGGACTGGAATTTATAAGGTATGGACCTTCTCTCCATGAAATAGCTCATAATTGGGCAAATTCTGCTCTGGAAACTCATAACGTAAGTTCTACAGGAACAAATTTAACATCATTTCCATATTGGGGTCACTGGGGATTTACTGGTGGAAGTAGTAAGGGACAACTTGGTGGTTTTAAGCAAAGTTCATTAATTGAACATGGAGGCAACTTATATACTGTTGAACCTTTTGGTGCATTTGCAAATGGAGGTAATGGGGTTCCTTATAATGAATTAGAATTATATCTTATGGGCATGTTACCACTTTCGTCTGTTTCAACCTTAGATATGTTTTCTGATATAACATCTTTGATAGTTAGTCAAACGGCTTATGATTTTACTGCTTCTACAAGAACAACTTACACTCCAGAATCTTTAGAGGAACTTTTAGGTAAAAGAGTTCCTAATCATAATAATTCTCAGAAAAATTTTAAGTTATTGATAGTTGTACTTACAGATAACCCACTGACTGAAGAAGAGTGGAACAGGGTTGATGCTACTGCTGAATGGTTTTCCAGAAAAGGAGATGATGGAACAAATTCTTATAATTTTTGGGAGGCTACTAGTGGAGTAGGCTCAATAACTATTGAAAACTAAAAAAAAACCTACTCTTAAAGTAGGTTTTTTTAATCATCATCTTTTTTAAAAACTTTTAGAATGCCCACCCAAATGATATATTTCCTTTATAGACAAGTCCATCACCAGACCATGAAGCAAGACCTTCTATTTTTGCATTGTTATATCCAATTCCGGTATTTATATCAATAGTAAATCCACCTCCATCTCCAAATACCCATTGATGTCCAAACAACGCTGCTAGACCAAATACGTTAATTCCAAATTCTGCTCCAAGATCATTGGAATACTTAGTAGCGCTATAAGAAACAGCTGGCGCAACATACCAACCATCAGGAGCTTCAGTTGCAAAGTATATTTTATACTTTCCCTGACCTCCAAGGCCAGTAGCTTTTCCAAATAATTCACCCAAATCTAAACTTGAATATGTTAATGATAGTTCTAAAGATGAACCTTCATCAAGTACATTTTCATAAGTAACTTTTCCAACTCCAAAAATTAAACTTACAGGATTAAACTTAATTACACTTTTTTGTGCATAAGAACCCATGCTTATTGCAAATAGAGTTATTACTAGTATGATTTTTTTCATAATTTATAGTTTTTATATTTTATTAAATTAATTAATTCTAGTTTAAGCTAATTTTTCTAGTACAATATTATGATTTGTATAAATACAAATATCTGCGGCAATTGATAAACTTTTTTTAACGATCTCTTCTGCTGTTAATTTAGAATTATTTTCTTTAAGTGCAATTGCAGCTGCTTGTGCATACATACTCCCTGAACCAATTGTGGCTATATTATTATCTGGTTCTAAAACATCACCAGTCCCAGATACAACTAATATTTGAGTTTTGTCAGCAACTATCATCATTGCTTCCAATCTTCTTAAATATCTATCCATTCTCCAGTCTTTTGCGAGTTCAATAGCCGACCTTTTCATATTACCACCATACTTGCTAAGTTTTTCTTCAAATCTTTCAATTAGTGTAAATGCATCAGCAGTTGATCCAGCAAAACCTGCTAAAATTTTACCTTCATGTAAAACTCTAATTTTATTAACATTACTTTTTGCTACAGTATTACCCATTGTAGCTTGTCCATCAGCACCTATTGCTACTTTACCATCCTTAAGTACTGCACAAACCGTTGTTGATCTAGTCTTTTTCATATCTAAACTAATATTTTTATAGGATCTTCAATTAATTCCTTAACGGTATTTAGGAATGCTGATCCTGTTGCTCCATCAACAATCCTATGATCACATGACAATGTTACTTTCATAATATTTCCTGGTACTATTTCACCATTTTTAATTACTGGAGTATTTTTAATTCCACCAACTGCTAATATACATGAATCATTTGGATTAATTATAGCTGTAAACTCATCGATTCCAAACATTCCAAGATTCGAAATAGTAAAAGTATTTCCCTCCCAATCCGAAGGTTGAAGTTGCTTCTGCTTAGCTTTAGTAGCTAGATCCTTTACTTCCATTGAAATATGAGATAAAGATTTGTTATCAGCAAATCTAATTACTGGAACCAATAATCCATCATCAACAGCAACAGCAACCCCAATATGAATATGATGATTGAGTCTTATTTTATCATCAAGAAGACTTGAGTTAACCATGGGGTGTTTTCTTAGTGAAACAGCTACAGCTTTTAAGATTATATCATTAAATGAAATTTTTCTTTCGGACGACTCATTTATTTTTTTTCTTCCGTTTATGCAATTTTCCATATCAATTTCCATTGTAAGATAGAAGTGAGGGGAAGAAAACTTACTTTCAGATAACCTCTTTGATATTGTTTTTCTCATTTGTGTTACTGGTATTTCTTCAAAGGATTCTTTAGAATATATTTTAGGAAGTTCTACAGTTTTTTGATCAATTGAATCAATAGAGCCAGAAAAGTTTTCAATATCACTTTTTACAATTCTTCCACCATCACCTGAGCCAGAGACTTCAGATAAATTAACTCCTTTATCCGAGGCTAATTTTTTTGCTAGAGGTGAAACTTTTATTCTTTTTCTATCATTATCATTTGTTTTTTCTATCACTGTTTCTTCAGATTTGGTTTCTTTTTTTTCTTCTGGTATATCTTCTACTTTTTCTTCATTTGGTGTTGAATTTAAATTTTTCAGGATATCATCAACATCTTCACCTTTATCACCAATAATTGCAATTACTCCATTTACAGGAACTGAATCACCATTTTTTACTCCTATATGTAATAAAACACCATCATCGTATGACTCCAATTCCATTGTTGCTTTATCTGTCTCAACTTCAGCTAATACGTCCCCAGATTTTACTTCATCACCAACTTTTTTAAGCCATTCAGCAATGACACCCTCCTCCATAGTATCACTCATCTTAGGCATTCTGATAATTTCTGCCATATTTTCTATTTTGCTTCAAATTTAATCCAAAATTTTATTTAAAGGATTTAACTACAGAAAATTATTATTTTTATTGGATGATTGACAGGTATACACTAGTAAATACGTCTTATGTTTTAAAAACATTTAAAAATGATGGTGAAAATTTTGAGCCAATATATAATGCTTATCCTACTAAAAAGCTACCAATAATTACTTTATCAAAAAATGATGAAATTTCTAATTTTTTCTGGGGATCAACTAGAGATATGTCTAAAAATAATTCTTTAGCAAGCAGACTGATAAATGTGGATATATCTAAAGTTAAAAGAAGTAATGTTTTATTTAATCAGTTTAAATTTGACAGATGTCTTATTCCATGTGATGGATTTTATTTTTGGAAAAAGTTAAATACTAAAGAAAAAACACCTTACTACTTTAAATACACTAAAGATAAATTGATGTATTGTGCTGGTATTAGAGAGAAATATGAAGATTTTTCTGGTAATAGATTTTATCATTTTAGTTTTTTAACATCATCTTCTTCATCTGAATGGAAAGCATTTTCAAATAATTCACCTTTAATTGTTGATATGAGATATTTTGATATTTGGTTTGATAGAAAATCTTCGTATGATAAGATATATCCATTCTTATCCCCTATAAAATTTAGTCATTTCAATAATTATACTGTTTCACCTTATTTCGATGATAAAAATTATAATGACGCATCTCTCATAGAACCAAAAGAAAGTTTGAATCAATATGGTAATTATTCCCTTTTTGATTAGTAAAAAATAACCTAGTTTTGGTTATGCTAAATTCTAAGATTTCTGGTGTTGGTATTTATGTTCCTGATAACGTAATAAGGAATAATGATTTAGAATCGATGATGAATACTTCAGATGAATGGATCCAAGAGAGAACCGGAATTAAGGAAAGAAGATGGGTAAATAATGAAAAATTAACAACATCCCAGATGGGAACTTATGCATCTGAGAATGCAATTGAAGATGCTGGAATTTCTAAGGATGATATAGATTTTATTATTTTTGCTACTCTTAGTCCAGACTATTTCTTTCCTGGTTCAGGTGTTCTTTTACAAAGAAATTTAGGCATTAGAGAGGTTGGAGCTTTAGATGTTAGAAATCAATGTTCTGGTTTTATTTATGCATTATCAATTGCAGATCAATATATAAAGTCAGGTATGTATAAAAATATTTTGATAGTAGGTAGTGAGGTTCATTCCGGTGGTCTGGATAAATCCCCAAGAGGAAGAGCTGTATCTGTAATTTTTGGTGATGGAGCAGGAGCTGTAGTACTTTCTGCTGATGAGTCAGATTCCGGAATTTTATCTACGCATCTTCATTCTGAAGGAAAACATGCAGAAGAGCTTGCAGTAATTAAGCCTGCAACTTCTTTTTGGATAGATAAAATAATCAAAGATGAAAATGAAGATGGAACAGGCTACGCACCGTATATGAATGGAAATTTTGTATTTAAAAATGCAGTAGTGAGATTTGAACAAGTTATATTCGAAGCACTAAAACACTCTAAACTAAAACCAGATGATATATCATTATTGATACCACATCAGGCTAATTTAAGAATAAGTCAATTCATTCAAAAAAGATTAGGGTTATCTGATGATCAAGTATTTAATAATATAATGAAATATGGAAATACAACTGCTGCATCTATTCCTATTGCATTAAAGGAAGCAATAAATGAAGGTAAATTAAAACCTGGTGATATATTATGTCTGGCAGCATTTGGAAGTGGATTCACATGGGCTTCAGCATTAATAAGATGGTAATCTTACATAGAAAAGTTTTTTTATATTTTCTTTTTTTATTAGCTATTGAAAATAGTTTTGCTCAAAAATTATTTATACCTGTTTCTGATCCAGAAATAGTTTCTTTATACAAAAAAGGAGAAAAATCTAATGATGGAACATACATATCAGTCGATGAAGATGGTAACATAAGGGTTAAAGGAAAATTTGATAAATTAGTTCCTATTGGCAAATGGTATTTGTTTTATAAAAATGGAAAATTAATGGCTCATTATAATTATTCTGAGGAGGGGAATCTAGATGGTGTTTTTGTAGAATATTATAGTAATGGTCAAGTTAAAATTTCTGGTGTTTTTTTAAATAATAAACAAAATAAATTATGGAAAACGTATTTTTCTGATGGAATATTAGAGACAGAGGGAGCGATGTTGGAAGGTAAAAGATATAAACAATGGAACTATTATTTCTCCAGTGGTAGAATTAAAGAAGTTTCTAACTATAATGTCAGAGGTGAGTTGCATGGAGACTTAATTACATATGATAAGTTTGGAACACTGGTTTCTAAAGCAAATTATGTAGAGAATAAAATTAATGGAGAATATACGGAGTATTATTATAATGGAAGAGTAGCGTTGACAGGTTTCTATAAACTTGGTCTCAAGGATAGTGTTTGGACTGAGTATGGATTTTTTAAAAAGAAATCTTATGAAAAAAGATATAAAAATGATGTTCCACATTCTAAGTGGGTATATTATTATCCAGAATCTCAAACAATTCAGAAAGAAGAAAATTATATTAATGGAGTAAAAACCGGTAATTTCAGAGAATACTATTATAATGGAAGGTTATCAAAAGTTTCTTTTTATAAGAATAATCTACTGGATAGTATTTACTATGAATATCTTCCTAATGGGGAATATAGTGTTAAAGGTGAGTTTAACTTAGGTTTGAAGAGCGGGATATGGGAAACTTATCGAGAAGATGGGAATATTTATTCAATTGGTAACTTTGAAAATGATTTTCAAAATGGTGACTGGAAATTTTTCCATAGATCAGGTTATGTATCTTCAGAGGGTAGCTTTAATAATGGATATGAATCAGGACAATGGATATATTATTACGAGTCTGGAGAATTAGATGAAATAGGGAGTTTCATGAACGGACTTAGAGAAGGTCTTTGGGGCAGATTTCATAAAAACGGAAATTTAAAACAGGAAGAAACATATAAATTAAATAGATTAATTCATGTCTCTGATTATTACTCCATAGATGGTGATAAAATCGAGATTGGGTCTTTTGAAAATGGAAATGGAGAATTGCTTGACTATTATGAAAATGGATCAGTTTTTACAAAATCAACGTATAAAAATGGGTATTTAAATGGTATTTTTCATGAATTTCATACTAATGGTAAAATATCACAGAGTGGTAGTTATAATAATAATTTAAAGGCTGGATTATGGATTGAATACAATAGAAGAGGCCTTGAAACTTCAAGAAAAAAGTATGATTAGTGATATTATAATAGCAATTGATGGACATTCTGGTTGTGGTAAGAGCACAACATCAAAAATGGTTGCTAAACATTTTAATTATAAATATTTAGATTCAGGTGCAATGTATAGGGCAGTTACTTTATATTTTTCTAGAATGAATATAAGTCCTGAAGAAATTGATAAAATAAAAGATGAGCTTGAAAATATTTCAATAGAATTTAAATATGTTGATGGTAATCAGTTTACATTTTTAAATAATGAAAATGTTGAAGATCTCATTAGAGGTGAAGAAATATCTTGCCTTGTTAGTGGATTCAGTAAAATTTCTGATATCAGAAAGTTTTTGGTAGAAAGACAAAAGATCATGGGTTCTGAGAAGAAAATAGTTGTTGAAGGTAGGGACATTACTACTGTTGTTTTTCCTGATGCAGAAATTAAAATTTTCATGACTGCTGAAATTAATGTGCGAGCAAAAAGAAGATTTGAAGAAATTAAAAATAAAAATCCTGATACTACTTTTGCTGATGTTATTAAAAATTTACAAGAAAGAGATACTAAAGATTCGTCTAGAAAAGATAGTCCTTTAATTATTTCAGATGATGCAATAATTATTGATACAAGTGACCTAGAAATTGATGAACAGGCCAGCCAAATTATTAATTTGGTGGAACAAAAATTTTCTTAATTATTTTTTCTTAAAAAAACTTAATAAAAGATTTTTTAGGTTTAATTTTGTCGCCAATAGAACTTATTTTTCAATATTTAATGTCTCTAAATTTTAATCTCAGGAAGGGTTTTGATATAAAATTAAAGGGGAGAGCTGTCGAAGAAACTGGTGATCATATCAAACAAAATTCTTTTGCCATTAAGCCTACTGATTTCATAGGAATAACTAGACCAAAATTGCTTAGGAATGTTGGAGATGAAGTAAAAGCTGGTACCCCTATTTTATTTGATAAATTATCTGAAAATGTTATGTATTGCTCTCCTGTAAGTGGTGAAATCATAGATATAGTTAGAGGAGAGAAACGAAAACTTGAAGAGATAAGAATTTTACCTGATAAAAATATAAAGTATGTTAACCATAAAATTTTTTCTGAAAAGGATATTAATAATCTTAAAAGAGTAGATGTAATAAATTATTTGATGACCTCAGGTGTGTGGCCAAATATTATTCAAAGACCATTTGGTTTTGTTGCTGATCCGGATGCAAACCCAAAATCAATTCACATTTCATTTTTTGATTCTCATCCTCTTGCTCCATCTTTTAATTATTTATACAGAAAAGATCTTAATTATATTAAAACAGGCTTAAAAATTATTAATAAGTTAACTGATGGAAAAGTTCATTTAAATCATAATAGAAAATCTATTGATTCTTTTAAAATTGATGGTTACGAAAATAACTTATTTAATGGTCCACATCCTGCTGGAAATGTTGGTGTTCAGATCCATCACATTGATCCAGTTAATAAAGGTGATGTAGTATGGTCTACAACTCCTTTTGGTTTAATTCAAATAGGTAAGTTGTTTTTAAATGGAATTTACGATGCTTCAAAAACTATATGTTTAGTAGGATCTGAAGTTAAAACTCCAAAATATTATGATTGTATATCAGGTTTTTCAATATCTGATCTTATAAATTCCAGTGTGAAAAATGAAAATGTTAGAATTATTTCAGGAAATGTTTTGACTGGAAAATCAGTAGGAAAGGAAGGTTATCTGGGATTTTATGATAATATGATTTCTATTATACCAGAAGGTGACAAACATAGTTTTTTAGGTTGGATAATGCCAGTCACAAACAAGTTAAGTTTTCAGAGGGCATTTGGATTACTTTCTTTTTTAACTCCCAATAAAGAATATTCATTGGATACTAATACTAATGGTGAACTTAGAGCATTTGTTCAAACCGGTGTATTTGAAAAAGTTCTTCCTATGGATATTCTTCTAAACTATCTATTTAAGTCAATTCTTGCCCAAGACTATGATGAAATGGAAGAGTTAGGTATATACGAATTAGTGGAGGAAGATGTGGCTTTATGTGAATTTGTTGATGTTTCAAAGAACGAATTACAAAAATTGCTTAGAAAAGGTTTGAACTTATTAAATGAAGGATAATGAAATTTTTGAGAGACATTCTTAATAAACAAAAACCATTATTCGAAAAAGGTGGTAAGTTTGAAAAATTCTACTACTTATTTGAAGCGGGTGAGACATTTATGTTTGTTCCAAATGAAGTAACACAAAAAAAAGGATCCCAAATCAGAGATGCAATTGACCTTAAGAGGCTAATGATGACCGTTGTAATTGCAATGATTCCATGTCTTCTTTTTGGAATATGGAATGTTGGGCATCAACATTTTTTTGCATTAGGTCAAGAAGCTACTTTTATTGATAAAATTATTGTTGGATCAAGACAGGTTCTTCCAATTGTTTTGGTATCCTATGTTGCAGGTGGTTTTGTAGAAGTAATTTTTTCTACTATTAGAAGACATCCAATTAATGAAGGTTTTTTGGTCACAGGAATGTTAATTCCATTGGTTATGCCTCCTCATATTCCCCTATGGCAAGTTGCGCTGGCAACGATATTTGCTATATTAATTGCTAAAGAAGTATTTGGAGGGACAGGAATGAATATTTTGAATGTCGCACTTACAGCAAGAGTTTTTCTATATTTTGGTTTTCCTAGTGATATTAGTGGGGATGTATGGACTTATTATGGTGAAAATGATGAAGTTGTTATAAGTGGCTACTCTGGAGCAACTCCATTAGCAATAGGTGCAAGTACTGTAGGAATTGAAGAATCTAAATCAGTTGTGCATTTAATGGATGAGTATTCAAAAGAAGTTAACAATTCAGAATTTTATTCATTCAAAAATATGCTTATTGGCTCTATTCCCGGATCAATAGGTGAAACATCAACATTAATGTGCATTATTGGAGCTTTGATTTTAATTCTGACCGGAGTTGGAAGTTGGAAAATTATCATTAGTGTTTTTGCGGGAGCTTATTTTATGGGTTGGATTTTTAACTTGATAGGGTTAAATGAATTTATGAACCTTCCTCCTCATTATCATTTTGTAATGGGAGGTTTGGCTTTTGGCGCTGTCTTTATGGCAACGGACCCTGTATCTGCTACTCAGACGGAAACAGGTAAATGGATTTATGGGTTTATGATTGGTCTTTTGACAGTATTAATTCGTATTTTTAATCCAGCATATCCTGAGGGAATAATGCTTGCAATATTGTTTATGAATGTTTTTGCTCCTCTTATTGATTTTTATGTAGTTGATGCAAATAAAAAAAGAAGATTAAAACGTGCAGCAGTCTAACGCTTATATCATTGTCTTTACATTAATAATGACCATTTTTTTTGGTTCGGTATTATCTTTTACAAGGATGAAACTGGACCCTATACAAAAGAAACAGATTGAAATCGATACAAAAAAGAAAATTTTAGGTGCTGCGATGGATGTTTCGTCACTAAATCCGGATGAAATATTAAGTACTTATAATGATAAAATGAATTCAGTAGTTGTTGATATTAATGGGGAAATAGCAAAAAAGTCAGATGGATCAGATTTTACAGCTGAAGACATAAATATTATGAAAAATTTTAAAATGAAACCTTCTGAAAGAAAATACCCTGTTTTTATGTTTAGCTCTACTGGAGAAAAAACAGAATATTTCATTTTTCCAATGCATGGAAATGGATTATGGGATTGGATATCAGGATTTGTTGCACTTGATAATGAGCTAAACAGAATTGTTGGTGTTGCCTTTGATCATAAACAAGAAACTCCTGGTCTTGGTGCAAGAATTACTTCGGATGAGATTCAGAACAGATATAAGGGAAAACAAATTTTTGATGATGACAACCGACTTATATCTGTAAACATGCTTAAAGCTGAGAAAAACAATAACTTAACTGTTCATCAGGTTGATGGAATGTCAGGAGCAACAATAACAGCTAATGGTTTAAATAGCATGTTAATGCATTATTTTGAATGTTATAAGCCATTTATTGAAAAAAATAAAAAAGAATTTAAAATATTATCATATAACGAATGAGCACTGAAATTAAAGAAAAAATAAAAATCAAACCTAGTGAATCACTTCTTTCAAAAAGAAGGAGAAAGATATTGGTTGATCCTCTTGACGATAATAATCCTATAACTATCCAAGTTCTCGGTATATGTTCTGCACTAGCTATTACAATTAAACTTGAACCAACTATTATAATGTGTTTAAGTGTGGTTTTTGTTATGATTTTTTCCAGTCTAATAACATCCCTAATAAGAGAATATATTCCTGTAAGAGTAAGAATAATTGTTCAACTTGCAATAATAGCTACTCTTGTTACTTTAGTCTCTGAATTTTTAATGGCGTTCAATTATGAAATGTACAAAGTACTTGGTGCCTTTGTTGGATTAATTATCACAAATTGCATAATCTTAGGAAGATTAGAAGCATATGCTATGGGAAATAAACCATATGACAGTGTTTTGGATGCATTAGGAAGTAGTGTTGGATATGCCTGGATTATATTAGTAGTCGCCTTTTTTAGAGAGTTACTTGGTTCTGGATCTGTTTTAGGATACAAAGTTTTTGAAATGATAGGCTGGACTTCATTTCCTACTAATGGTTTGTTTGTAGATTCTATTGGAGCATTTATAATTTTAGGACTTGTGATTTGGATTCAGAGAACTAGGAATGGATATGTAGAAAATTAAGTTATGGGAGATTTATTTAATTTGGTAATTAAGAGTGCTTTTATGGATAATATGGTTTTCGCATATTTTCTTGGAATGTGTTCTTTTCTTGCTGTTTCAAAAAAGGTAAGTACTGCTAATGGTTTGGGTTTAGCTGTTATTTTCGTTTTGACATTTACCGTTCCATTAAATTGGTGGATACTAGAAAATATACTGAAGGAAGGCGCTTTATCATGGATAGGAGATCGTTTCACTTTTATAAGTCTCACATTTCTTCAACTTCTTATGTTTATTGCAGTTATTGCATCATTCGTTCAACTAGTTGAGATGATTATTGAAAAGTTTTCACCTGCTTTATATGGATCTTTGGGTATTTTTCTTCCTTTAATTGCTGTAAACTGTTCTATACTAGGTGGTTCGATTTTCATGGTACAAAGAGATTTTACCTTATCTGAGGCATCCGCTTTTGGTTTTGGTAGTGGACTTGGATTTTATTTGGCAATTGTTGCTCTTGCTGCAATTAGAGAAAAACTAAAATATTCAAATGTTCCTGATGGATTGAAAGGATTGGGAATAACTATGTTATTAACTGGTCTTATGGGTCTCGCATTCAAGACATTTATTGGAATGACATTATAAATTTCTTAAATTGATGTTAATTATGAGGAATTTCTTAAATAATTTCTTGAGGGGCTTACTTCTTCTTGTCCCTATGGCAGCAGCAATGTATGTTGTATGGTATCTCTATAACTTTCTAGATGGGTTGATTCCTATAGCAACAAATATTCCAGGTTTGAGTTTTGTTATTGTAATCCTACTTATAACTTTTGTTGGCTCTTTTACAAGGAAATATAATACTGGACTTTTTATTTGGTTTGAGGATTTAGTTAACAAAGTTCCGCTTTTAAGTCTGATATATTCATCAATAAAAGATCTTATGAATTCTTTTGTGGGTGAGAAAAAGAAGTTCAATAAACCGGTTCTGGTAAAAGTTGAAAATAATCTGTATAAACCAGGTTTTGTGACTAGTGATGATCTTAAAGATATTGGTTTACCTGGCATGGTGTCGGTTTATTTACCACACTCTTATAACTTTAGTGGAAATGTTTTTATTACTGACAAAAAAAATATAAAGCCTCTTAAAAATTCTTCATCTGAAGTGATGAAATATATTGTTTCTGGTGGTATATCAGGAAAAATAAAAGCTTAATTATGAAGAATATATCCCCTAAGGATTTAAAAGAATTGATTTCTAATCAGTGTGAAGACTTACAACTTATTGACATTAGAGATGAATTCGAACATGATATATGTTGTATTGGTGGTGAAAAAATTAATATGTATTCCATTGCTCAAAATATTGAAAAAATATCTGACAAAAAAAAAGTTGTAATTTATTGTAGAACTGGAGTAAGGAGTGCTGGAATCGTCAATCTTTTAGAAAAAAAATTTTCTTTTGATAATGTATACAATCTTCAAGGAGGAATTATGAAGTGGAGAGAAGACATAGACCCAAGTTTAAAAGCATATTAAATGAAAAAATATATTGTTAGATATTCTTTCGAATTTATTGTTATTTTCTTAGGTATACTAATATCACTATATTTTGAGCAGTCTCGACAAGAAAGAATTGAGAATGATAGAAAAAATAATTCTATTGAACAACTCATAAAAGTAATTGATCAGGATATACTTCAGATAGATAATTTTATAAGTCTCCAAAATATGTCTCTGGAAAGTAGTGATCTGATTTATGATAATATAAATGGAGAAAATAAGTTATCTAATGATGAAATCATGTATCATATCTCTTCTGTAGGAAGAGCTTTGAAATCATTTTTCCCTCAAGAAGGTATTTTTAATCAATTAATAAGCTCTGATTTAATAAAAAGGATTAGATCTGAAACGTTGAAAAATAGATTATTTAAACTTTATAATGAAGATTTAAGAAGGCATGATGTGCATACTAAAGAATATGACAATTTCTTTCTAGAGTTCAATTATAAATTATCTGAAAAGTTTTTTTTAGAGCATAATTGGAAAACGGATGCCTCTGATGAAAATCAAATAATTATACTAAGGTATAAATTCAATAAATCGTACTATAAGAGTGATGAGTTTTTCGGAAATTTAATTGAGTCCAGGAAAAATATTTCAGCATATTTATCAGAGTTAAAAGAATTAAAAATTAAATTCAAGGATTTAAGATCCCTTTGTGTAGATGAGATTGATTAAAACGCTATTTATAGAGGATATTAAAATCACTATTTTTGATTTTGACCTTAAGTATGTTATAAAGTTTGAAAAAAATCGACTTGAGCAAACTTTCAAGCTTGATAAACTTGAATTTAGTGAATTAGATGACTTGGAAAGAAAGATTAATTCAGATATAATTAAGTCAATTAAAAATAGATTTTCTAATATGACAAGTGATTTAAAAAAGTTTTATAAATAAACTTTATTTCTCATTTTTTATTAATTATAATTTTTTTAACAATATTTCCAATATCTACATAATTATATATATTATGTTTTTATACATAAAATTAGTCTGTGAGTAAGAAACCATTCATAATTTATAAGTCCTCAGCAGGATCAGGGAAAACATTTACTCTAGCAAAAAATTATATCAGGTTAGCTTTAAAAAGTAAAAATCATTTTAAAAAAATTCTTGCAGTAACATTTACAAATAAGGCTGCTGAGGAGATGAAATTAAGAGTGTTAGAGATGATTGATAAAATATCATCGGGAGATGATAAGGAGCTTATAATAGAGTTTTCGAAATACTATAAAATTTCACCACAAGAAATAATAAAAAGAGCAAAAAATCTTAAGTCAAATATTTTACATAATTATTCGTATTTCTCAATTACTACTATAGATACCTTTTTCTATTCAATCATTCAGTCGTTCACAAGGGATTTGAAGTTTAGGGGAAAATTCAATATTGAGATGGATTTAGATTTAGTTATGAATGAGGTCGTAGAAAATTTCCTTTCAGAC